>DATKQH010000317.1:0-8138 GCA_035532775.1 Streptosporangiaceae bacterium | reverse complement strand
TGCCGGCCATCGGGAACCCGGCCCAGATGAACGCCGTCTCCTGCGCCTGGACATTCTGCCTGTCCACCGGCAGTTCTTCCGCCGATGCCGCTGGCGGAACCGTCGCGGACGCTGACACATTTGATGCAGCCAGCCAGACATGGACCAGCGTGGCGCCGGATCTCGGCAACCTGTGCGCCGAGTTCCATGCCTGCTTCTGGGCCGGCGCCGTCTCCTGTGCCAGCCCGACGAGCTGCATGACCCTGGGCGGGCCCGACGGCAGTCAGTGGTGGAACGGCACCGCGTGGCAGTCCGCCCGGGCGATCTCGGCCGGACGAGGCTCGGCCCTCCAGGGCACTTCCTGCGGCGGCGGTCACTGCCTGGCGGTCGGATTCCGTGCCGTGGCTGGAATGCGGCGCACCCTCGCCGAGCTCTGGAACGGATCGACCTGGACGATCATCACGACCCCGAGGTAACCGCGCGCGAAGTAACCGCGCAGTAGATCGCCTTGATCGCCGGAAGCGGACCAGGCCCTCCAGGGGCGGCCTGGTCCGCTTCCGCTCGTTATCAGGCGCGAGCTTGCCAGGCATGGCACCATTTACCTAGGCTTTGACCGGAAACTGGGCGATACGGTTCGGCGCGGCCTGTTCGACCTGGATCGGGGGCATCATTACCGTGCGGGAACACCGGCTCTACATCGGCGGCAGCTGGCGGGCCGGTGGCGGCGGCACCGCCGAGGCGATCAGCCCCTCGACGGGCGAAACCTTCGCCACGGTCGCGGTCGCCGATCCGGGCGACGTCGACGCGGCGGTGGTCGCGGCCGCCACGGCGTTCGCGGAGTGGTCGGCGGCATCGCCGTTCGAGCGGGCCGGTGCCTGCGAGCGGATCGTCGCCGCCATCGCGGCCCGGCGCGACGAGCTAGCCGCCGCGCTCGCCCAGGACCAGGGCAAGCCGCTGGTCGCCGAGGCCTACGACGAGGTCGACGAGCTCGCGGTCTACTTCACGATGGCGGGCGAGGACGCCAAGCGGATGGCCGGCGCCCTGCCCGCGTCGACCTCGGCGGACCGCCGGGTGCTCACCGCGCGGGTGCCGCTCGGCGTGGTCGGCGTCGTCAGCCCGTGGAACTGGCCGTACACGATGGGCGCCGAGATCTTCGCGCCCGCGCTCGCCGCCGGCAACACCGTCGTCTGGGTCCCCGCGCCGACCACGACGGCCTGTTGCGCGCTGCTGGCCGAGATCCTTGAGCAGGCGAGTCTGCCCGCTGGTGTGTTCAACTTCCTCTGCGGCCCAGGCCCGGTTGTCGGTGACGCCGTGGTCGGGCATCCGCTGGTCGCCGGCGTGGGTTTCGTCGGCTCGGTGGAGACGGGCGGCAAGGTGGCGGCGCGCGCCGCGGGCAAGACCCAGCTGCTCGAGCTCGGCGGCAACGGCCCGATGGTGATCCTGGACGACGCCGATCTTGAGCTCGCCACGGAGGCCGCGCTCGAGGCCGCCTACCTGTGCGCGGGCCAGAGCTGCACGGCCGGCGAGCGGTTCCTCGTGCAGGCGGGCGTGCGGGCCGAGTTCACCGAGCGGGTAGTCGAGGCGACGAAGGCGCGGGTGCGGCTCGGCGACCCGTTCGACCCGCAGACCACGATGGGACCGCTGAACAACGAGGCGACGGCGGCTAAGTTCGACCGGCACATCGCCGACGCGGTCGCCGGCGGAGCGCGGGTCTGCACCGGCGGACGGCGGGCGCCGGGGCTGCCGACCAGCCTGTTCGCCGAGCCGACCGTGCTCGACGGCGTCACGCCGGGGATGGCGATCGAGCGCGAGGA
Organism: Streptosporangiaceae bacterium; assembly: GCA_035532775.1. Classification (GTDB taxonomy): domain Bacteria; phylum Actinomycetota; class Actinomycetes; order Streptosporangiales; family Streptosporangiaceae; genus Chersky-822. The sequence continues at coordinate 6,345 of DATKQH010000317.1, read as the reverse complement.
GACCTTCGGCCCGGTCGTCCCCGTCGTGGAGGTGAGCTCGGCGGCCGAAGCGCTCCGGCTCACCAACGCCTCGCCGTTCGGGCTGACGACCGCCGTCTTCACCGGCGACCTGGAGCGCGGGCTCGCCTTCGCCGAGCGGGCCAGGGCGGGCTGGGTGAACATCAACGCCTCGACCAACCTGTGGGAATCGCACCTGCCGTTCGGCGGCCGGGCGGGCAGCGTCAGCGGCCGCGGCAGGGTCGGCGGGCGCTATCCGATGGAGACGTTCACCGAGCCGAAGACGATCGTCTACCCGGCGCCGAGATTCAGCGCGTAGCCCAGCGCCAGCTCGAAGAGGACAGCTCAACGACGACAGCTCAACGGAGAGTGGGTCACCAACGATGCCGATGCCAACCGCCCTGGAGATTGCCCGCGCGGCAACCCTGAAGCCGATCGCCGATATCGCCGAGGACATCGGGATCCCGCCGTGGCTGGTCCAGCCGTACGGCGAGCACGTAGCGAAGATCGACCTGAAGGCGATCGAGGAACTGGCCGACCGCCCGCGGGCCAGGTACGTGGTGGTCACCGCCATCACGCCGACGCCGCTCGGCGAGGGCAAGACCACCACCACGGTCGGTCTCGGCCAGGCGATGCGGCACATCGGCAAGCGCGCCACGATCGCGCTGCGGCAGGCGTCGATGGGCCCGACGTTCGGGATCAAGGGCGGCGCGGCCGGCGGCGGGTATAGCCAGGTCGTGCCGTTCGAGACGCTGAACCTGCACCTGACCGGTGACATGCACGCGGTCACCGCCGCGCACAACATGCTGTCCGCGATGCTCGACAACCACCTGTACCAGGGCAACAATCTCGGCATCGACCTGCACAACATCACCTGGAAGCGGGTGCTCGACGTCAACGACCGGGCCCTGCGCAACATCGTGGTCGGCCTCGGCGCGGCGGCGGACGGCGTTCCCCGGCAGACCGGGTTCGACATCACCGCCGCGTCCGAGGCGATGGCGGTGCTGGCCCTGTCGACGTCGCTGCACGACATGCGGGCCAGGCTGGGCCGGATCGTGGTCGGCTACACGGCCGCGGGCGAGCCGGTCACCGCCGAGCAGCTGAAGGGAGCGGGCGCGATGACCGTGATCATGCGCGAGGCGATCAGGCCGAACCTGCTGCAGACGCTGGAGAACACGCCCGTTCTGGTGCACGCGGGGCCGTTCGGCAACATCGCGCACGGGAACTCATCGGTCGTCGCCGACCTGATCGGGATCCACTCCGGTGACTTCCTGATCACCGAGGCCGGGTTCGGCGCCGACATGGGAGCCGAGCGGTTCTTCAACATCAAGTGCCGGGTCTCCGGGCTGCGGCCGGACGCGGCCGTCGTCGTCACGACGGTGCGGGCGCTCAAGGCCCACTCGGGGCGGCACCGGATCGTGGCCGGCCGGCCATTGCCCGAGGCGCTGCTAGCCGAGAACCCGGACGAGGTCCACATCGGCGGGGCGAACCTGCACAAGCAGATCGAGAACGTCCGCGCCCATGGCGTCACGCCGGTCGTGGCGATCAACTCGATGCCGGAGGACTTCGCCTCCGAGCACGCGGCGATCGCGGAGATCGCCGCGTCGATGGGCGTCAGGTCGGCGGTCTGCACGCACTTCGCCGACGGCGGACGCGGCGCGGCCTCGCTGGCCGAGGCGGTGGCCGAGGCGGCCGAGGAGCCCGGTGACTTCGGCTTCCTGTACCCGGCGGAGGCGTCGCTGCGCGAGAAAATCGAGACGATTGCGTCTCGTATCTACGGCGCGGACGGGGTGGACTACGCGCCGCTGGCCGCGCGCCAGCTCGACGGGTACGAGCGGAACGGGTTCGGCGCGCTGCCGGTCTGCATCGCCAAGACGCCCCTGTCGCTCTCGCATGACCCGTCGCTGAAGGGCGCCCCGACCGGCTGGCGGCTGCCGGTCCGCGAGGTGCGGGCCTCGGTCGGAGCCGGGTTCGTCTACCCGATCTGCGGCGACATGCGGACCATGCCGGGCCTGGCATCGAACTCGGCCGCCGAGCGGATCGACATCGACGAGAACGGGGAGATCGTCGGACTCTCATGACCAGCCTGACCAGGTCGGCCACGTGACCGGCGGCCAGGACAGCTCGTATACCTGGCTGCCGGTGGGCGGCTTCCTCGACGCGCTCGCCGCCGGGGCAGCCGCTCCCGCCGGCGGCTCGGCGGCCGCGCTCGTCCTGGCGCAGGCGGCCGCGCTGTGCGCCAAGTCCGCGCGGCTGTCGGCACGCCAGCTGACCGCCGACCGGGCTGGCCAGCTCACAGCCGAGGCGGAACAAGTTCGCGCGGAGGCCGCTTCGCTCATCGACGAGGATGCGCGGGCCTTCCGCACCGTGATCGAGCAGAGCCGCCGTCCAGCCGCCCAGATCGGATCAGCCGGCAGCGCGCCACCGGAGACCGGAGCCGCCGAGCAGCCCGGGCGCCCGGCCGCTGGGGCCGCGGCCGCCGAGCCCGGGGCTGCCGCGACCGGAGCCGAGCGGCTGGCGGCTGCGCTCTCGCTGGCCGCCAGCGTGCCGATGCGGCTCGTCGAGCTGGCCGCGCCCGTGACCGAACTCGCCGCTGCCCTGGCTGCCGACGGCAACCCCGCGCTGCGCGGTGACGCCCAGGCCGCGGCGCTGCTGGCGCAGGCCGCCGCCCGCGCGGCGGCCGCTCTCGTGCGCATCAACCTGGCCGGCGCGCCCGACGACCCCCGCCCGGCCCGCGCCGCCGACCTGCTGACCAGAATCGCCCGGTCTGTCGATCACGCTGTGACCTGATCCTCGTGTGCCAGACTTCATCGGGCTGAGGCCGCGCTGGCGACGGCGGCCGGCCGGGAAGAAGTCTGTGTCGAACCGGGGGGAACAGTGAGGCGACGGGCGCATCTGGTCGGGTCGATTCCCGGCGCGAGCGCGGCGGAGGCGATGGAGGCCGCGCTGACGAGGCTCGCGCCGTACCTGCTGACGCTGTCCGACGGCGAAACAGGCGCGCGGGCGTGGTGGGTCGGTGCCTGCATCAAGAACATGCAGGACAATCCCGACCTCGAGGTGGCCGGTGGGGTCCGTGATTTCACCGACTACGAGAACGTGCTCCAGTTCCGGCTGCGCGATGGCGCCGCCCTGCAGGCAGCGAACCTGGAGGCCTGCCTGCCCTATCAGGCGGCATTCGCCGGCAGCTACCCCACCTTCGTCGAGCTTCGCGAGAAGTACGACCGGCCGGACCTTCCGTTCCAGGTCGGGATCCCCGGCCATCTGGACCTGTCGCTCGACGCGTTCGGGTTCGGGGAAGGGTTCGCCCCGCACTACTACCGGCCCTGCCTGCAGGCGACCCTCAGCCAGGTGCGCGAGATCGCGGCGGCCGCGGCCAGCGACGTGCTGTTCCAGCTCGAGACGCCCGCCGCGCTGATCGCGGTGGCGGCCGCGGGCGAGGACGCGGCGGCCGAGACCGCGCGGCAGGTCGCCGCCCTGGCGACCGAACTGCCCGCGGGAGCGCCCGCGGGCACCAGGTTCGGCGTGCACCTGTGCCTGGGCGACCTCAACCACAAGGCCATGACCGGGCTGAAGGACATCACCCCGGCGGTCCTACTAGCCAACGAGCTCGCCGCGGCCTGGCCGTCGGGCCGGACGCTCGAGTTCATCCACGTCCCGTTCGCTGCGGCGCAGGAGCCGCCCACCTTCGACGATGCCTTCTACCAGCCGCTGGCGAAGCTCGACATCCCGGCCTCGGTGCGGTTCGTCGCCGGCTGCATCCACGAGAACCTCGCGTCTGACCAGCAGGTCGAGCTGCTCCACCTGATCGAGAACCACGTCGGCCGGGACGTCGACGTGGCTGCCGCCTGCGGCCTCGGCCGGCGGCCCGACGTGGCCCAGGCCTGGGACGCCATGGAGAAAGCCCTCCTCCTGGTAGAAAACGACCTCGCCTGACATCCCCGCCCAGCCCGCGCCGCCAACCCTGGCCACATCGATGTGACGGCGAGCCGTGCTCAGGGGGTGAGCAGGTGCTGGTTGACGGACCTGGCCGCATCGGCGAGGTCGGGCAGCTCGATCACCGTGACGCCGCGGTCGGCTAGCCAGGCCGTTCCGCCGCCCGGGACGAACAGCGGCGGCTCGCGCCAGGCGATGACCACCCGGCGCAGGCCTGCCGCGGCGACCAGCGCCGCGCAGGAGACGGGCCGGGAAGCCCGGCTGCGGCAGGGCTCGAGCGAGCTGTAGAGCGTCGCCCGGCCGAGATCAGCTGCCGAGCCGGGCGGCGCGTCCCGCGCGCCGCCCGCGGCTGCTCCCGGCTCAGCGGCCCGGCGCAGGGCGACCTCTTCGGCGTGGTCCCTGGGGTCGACCTCGCGCGAGTAGCCCGTCGCGATCACCTCGCCGGCCGCGCCGACCAGGATCGCGCCGACCGAGAACGCCGTCTGCGCCGGCGGGCAGTGCCTGGACAGGTCGATCGCGGCAGCCAGCCAGTGCCGGTCAGCGTCCGGATTCCCGGGCGCCAGTGTCCGGCCGGCCTGCGGCTCTGCCATCGGCGATCTCCCCCTCCGCGGCCAGCCGGCTATCCGCAGACCAGCTCTGCGGTACCTGCCCGCCAGCAGGCACGTCAACTACCCAACGGTATCTTCCGCGGTCCGGGCAGTGATTTACTGGCACACAACGACGTGCGATGCCGCATTAAGGATGGTGTGTGAGGGCGATGGTCGCTACAGCACGCAAGCCTGCCCAGTCTGGCCTGCTGAAGACATTCGACTCGCTGAACCCGGCGACGGACGAGCCGGTCGCCACCTTCCCGGTGTTCGGCGAGCACGAGGTCGGCGAGACCGTTGCCAGGGCACGCGAGGCGGCCGCCTGGTGGTCGGCGCTCACCTGGAAAGAGCGCCAGACCAGGCTGCTGGCCTGGAAGTCGTACCTGACCAGGTACATCATGCGCCTCGCCGAGGTCGTGCATGCCGAGACCGGCAAGCCCACCTCCGACGCCCAGCTGGAGATCATGCTGGCGATCGTGCACATCGACTGGGCCGCGAAGCACGCACGCAAGGTACTCAGCCCGCAGAAGGTGCGCAGCGGCCTGGTGGCGTTCAACCACGCGTCCACCGTCCAGTACCACCCGCTGGGCGTGGTCGGCGTGATCGGCCCGTGGAACTACCCGGTTTTCACCCCGATCGGCTCGATTGCCTACGCGCTGGCGGCTGGCAACGCGGTCGTGTTCAAGCCAAGCGAGTTCACCCCGGCGGTCGGCAGCTGGCTGGTCACCTCGTTCGCCGCGGTGGTGCCCGAGTACCCGGTCCTGCAGCTCGTCACCGGCTTCGGCGAGAGCGGCAGCCACCTCGCCCGCAGCGGTGTCGACAAGATCGCGTTCACCGGCTCGACCAAGACCGCCAAGAAGGTCATGGCCGCCTGCGCGGAGAACCTCACCCCGATGGTCGCCGAGTGCGGCGGCAAGGACGCGATGCTGGTGGCGGCCGACGCCGACCTGGACTCCGCGGCGGACGCCGCGGTCTGGGGCGCGCTCTCCAACGCCGGCCAGACCTGCGTCGGGGTCGAGCGGATCTACGTCGCCCAGAGCGTCTACCACACGTTCATCGAGAAGCTGGCCGACCGGGTCAGCGGGCTGCGCCCTGGCGACGACCGGGAGGCCGACTACGGGCCGATGACGATGCCGGGCCAGCTCGAGGTGATCGAGCAGCACATCGCCGATGCGATGGCCTGCGGCGGCCGCGCCGTCGTCGGCGGGCTCGGCAGCATCCGCACGCCCTACGTCGGCCCGGTCATCCTCGCCGACGTCCCCGAGACGAGCACCGCGGTCACCGAGGAGACCTTCGGGCCGACGATGACGGTCAAGCCCGTCGCCGACCTCGCCGAAGGCGTCCGGCTCGCGAACGCCGGCCGCTACGGCCTCGGCGGCAGCGTGTACTCCAAGAACAAGAAGGCCGCGATGCGGGCCGCGAGGTCGCTGCGCACCGGGATGACCTCGATCAACTCCGCGCTCACGGTCCTGAGCGTTCCGTCGCTGCCGTTCGGCGGCGTGGGCGAGTCCGGCTTCGGGCGGATTCACGGTGCGGACGGGCTGAAGGAATTCTCGCGGGCGCAGTCGATCACCCGCCAGCGGATGAAGCCGCCGTCGAACCTGACCAGCTTCACCAGGACCGACAAGGACCTCAAGTCGATCATGACCCTGGTCACCTTCCTCCACGGCCGCCGCTACAAATAGCCCCCCGCCTCCCGCACCCCCGCACCCCCGCGCTCCCCACCCCGGCGCTCCCAACGCACCCCACCCCGGCGCTCCGCGCTCCGGCGCTCCGCGCTCCGGCGCTCCGCGCTCCGAACAGCATCGGCGGGCCGTTGATGTCGCGA
>DATKQH010000316.1:0-6134 GCA_035532775.1 Streptosporangiaceae bacterium | reverse complement strand
ACGCGGGCGGCCAGTTCGGCAATGCCCGGCCGCCGGGCCAGCCGGCCGGCAGCACTACCGGCGAGGTCACGCGGACGTTCCTGGCGGCGTTCAACTCGACGACGGGCGCGCTGATCACCTCGTTCGACCCGACGATTACCGAGACCGGGACGGCCTCGAGGCCCGGTGTCTACGCGCTGGCGCTGTCGCCGGACGGCAAGACGCTGTACGCGGGGGGGACCTTCAACAAGGTCGACGGGCAGAGCCGGAGCAACCTGGCCGCGTTCGATACCTCGACCGGCGCGCTTACCAGCTGGGCGCCGACCTCGAATTCGAAGGTAGATGCGATCGCGGTCTCGCCCAGCGGATCGCAGATCTACGTCGGGGGGGACCTTGCCCACCTGGACGGAGGTGCCCGCACGTTCGCCGGGGCGGTGGACGCGTCAGGGAAGCTGCTGCCGTGGGCGCCGGCCCTCAACAGCGCCGTGTATACCCTGGCGGTGACGCCCGATGACTCCCAGGTGCTGATCGGCGGCTTCTTCCAGACCATCAACGGGGTGTCGCAGAACGCGGCGGGTGCGGTCGACCCGACGACCGGGACGACCAACGTGCCGTGGACGGCGAACATCGTCCCCTACCTCCCGGGAACGTGCACCTCTGCGGTCAAGGACATCGTGATCAGCGGTGGCACGGCCTATATCTCAGCGGAGGGCAACGGCGGCGGCTGTTTCGACGGTGACTTCGCGGTCAGCCTCGGCAGTACCGACTCGCTGCTGTGGCAGAACGTCTGCCTGGGCGCAACCCAGGCCCTGGCAGTCGTCAACGGCTGGTTGTTCAAGGGCTCCCACGCACATAACTGCACGTTCGAAGCGGGTGGCTTCCCGCCGGTCACCAAAGCCCCGGGTGAATGGGTTACCTGGCACCTGCTCGACCAGTCGCTGACCGACGGCACGATCGGGCACTGGACACCGAGCACCAACGTGGGCGCCACCGAGCAAGGCGTCGGCAATCTCGGCCCGCACGCGATGGCCACTGACGGCAGCCAGCTGTTCGTCGGCGGAGACTTCACCGTTGTCGACAACCATGCCCAGCAGGGTTTCGCCATCTTCCCGGCCGGCGTTGATCCCAGCGCGCCGCAGTCTCCGTCTGCTGCGCCTACGGTAACCAGCACCTCGGCCGGGGTGGACTCGGTGAGCTTCCCGGCGGTGTCCAGCCGCGATGTCGGCACGCTCAGTTATGCGCTGTACCGGGACGGCACCAAGATCGCCACGCTGACCGCGACATCGTGGCCGTGGGCACTTCCCGTCCTTCGCTACCGCGACGCTGGCCTGGCGCCCGGGTCGCGGCACACCTACACCTATACCGTCAATGATGGTCACCACACCACCGGGCGCTCGTCGGCCTCGGCACCGGTCACGGTGTCGGCCACGAGCCCGTCGCTGACCTACCCGAGCGCCGTCCTGCACGATAGTCCGTCCTTCTACTGGCGGCTGGGCGAGTCCTCAGGCACGACAGCTGCCGACAGGTCGGGACATGGCCGCTCGGGCATCTACGAGCCTGGAACTACGCTGGGCGCCAGCGGGGCTATCACCGGCGGTACGAACACTGCCGTCAGCCTCGATGGCAAGAGTGACGGATATATAACTTCTGCCAAGATCATGAACAATCCGCAGACTTTCTCGATGGAGCTGTGGTTCAAGACGACCACCGACCACGGCGGCAGGCTGATCGGATTCGGAAACGCCAGGACCGGTACCAGCTCGGAATATGACCGGCAGATCTACATGATGAATGACGGGCAGCTGGTGTTCGGCGTGTACCACAACGGCATCCAGGTGATCGAAACGACGCACGTCTACAACGACGGGCAGTGGCATTATGCCGTCGCCACACTGGGCAGCAGCGGTATGCGGCTGTACATCGATGGCAGCCTGGCGGGGACCAACACCACGAGCTCAGCCGAGGCCTACAACGGGTACTGGCGGGTGGGCGGTGACAACCTGAAGGGTCGGTGGAGCCTGACCCCCGTGCTCTACGACAGTCAGGGCGCCACCTCGCCGAACAGCTACTACTTCGCAGGCACTGTGGACGAGGTCGCCGTATATGCGCAAGCCTTGTCAGCGGCGCGCGTCGCCGCGCACTACGCGGCAAATGCGCTGAGCCACTAGCGGAGGCATAAACGACGGCTGATCAGCGCGGCGCGATAGCCGCACCGCGGGTCGTGCTGGTCGTGCTAGATCCCCCTGCCCCGCTGGTTCGCCAGGCGGATGATCGAGGAAGCCGGGATGATGCCCGCCGCCACGGCAAGCGCGAGGTAGGGCCGTCGCTCGAGGGGGTTGCCGCGCAGCGCCCGCAAGCTGGAGCGGCAGGCGGCGGCACGGTGCAGCATCGCGGCCTGCGCGAACGCCGTCTGACCCTCGATCCGCGCCATGCCTCGCGGGTCGGCCGCCAGCTCCGGGTGCTTGCTGAGCAGGTATGCCAGGCCGTCAGCGATCGTCTGCCAGTGCTGGGCGAAGAACGACTGCTGGTGCCACAACACGTCGACGAGCGGCTGCGGCACCGCTGCGATCGGCGCGCGGCGCGCGGCTCGAAGCAGGAGATCATAGTCCTCTCCGTAGCTGCCGGGAATCTGCTCATCCAGCAGCCCGATCTCGGTCAGCGCCTCCCGGTACAGGACGAAGGTCGGGAGACCGAGCTCGGCATGGCGGCTGCGGACAAGCTGCTGCAGGTCAACCGAGCTGGGCGCTGGCCTGGCGATGACACGGTCGGCGTAGTGGAAGCGCGTGCCGCAGGAGACGAAGCCGGCCGCGGACTCATCGAGCCGTTCTACCTGGAGCCGGAGCTTGTCAGCGTCCCAGGTATCGTCGTCATCACAGAACGCGACGACCGCGCCGTCACTGGCGGCGACGCCGGTATTGCGGGCGCCCGCAGCTCCAGGTGTCCTGGTGTTCGTCAGAATGCGCACCTGCCTGCCGGGGGGCAGGTCGATATCGACCGGCACCGGGCTGCACCGATCGAATACGATCACGCATTCGATCTCGCCGGGGTAGGACTGGCCGATGACGCTCCGGACAGCCCTGGCGAGCATGGCTGGCCGGTCGCGGGTCGGCACTATCGCGGTCACCGGTGGCCATGAGCCAGCCTCGCGCGGCAGCCCGGTCACCGCATGTGCCTGGGCGGCTCGCCCTGCGGACCTGGTCAACGAACTGACTCCCTGGTCGCTGGCCACGGCAGCGAACGCCCAAGCAGCTCTTCAAGGCCGCGGTTGTGATCGGCCAGCAGGTCCTGAAGGTGCTGGCGGGTCTCCGGCCGGATGTCTCGAGCGGGCTGGTGGTTATGCCTGGTCCGGCTGACCAGATTCCGTGGCGGCAGGCCGAGGAACTGCCAGATCTCGTTGACCTCTCGGTTGGGGTCCGCGTAGAACTCTTCGCTCACCATGATGTGGAATTGCTCGCGGGGGAACAGCGAGAACCAGCGGGGTAGCGTGTCCAGGTACCGGCTCTGAGCCAGGTAGGAAAGATGCTCGTGGGCGACGCTGAGGTAACCGGGCTCTGCTGCGATGCGCTCGGCTTCCCCGCGCAGCCGCTCGCCCTCGGCCTCGAGGACCGCCTCGAAGCTCAGCGTCTCGCGGTCGTGGTAAAGCGCCTCCTTGTAATGGGAGTAGGCCCGGTCTATCGGGTCACGCAGGGACACGATGATCCGGACATCGGGGTAATCGCTGGCGAGCCGCTCGGCGGCGAGCGGATGGAACAGGTAATACGGGCTCGCTTCCCCGGCGATGGCCGGGCTGAGATCGGGACGCGTGAGGTGATGCCCGCCCGCTTGCACCGGGAAATGCGAGCGATACCAGCGCAGCCCCCGCGGGTAGTTCGAGTCGTAGTAGTGAATGCCCTTGATGTGCTGGCGGCCGGGGAAGAGCGCCCGGATGGACGGATGCTCAAGCAGGTAGTTGTAAAGGGACGTCGTGCCGCCGCGTTTCGCGCCGATGACGACGAAGTCCGGTCCGGGCCGCAGCCCGGCGGTGGCCTCACCGTATTGGCGCAGCACCTGCTTGGCGGCCTTGCGAACCGCGCGGTTCACAGGACTTCTGCCGTGCTGGCTCATCGTCATTCCACTCCCCATGTCTTCGGCTCCGCTCAGGCCGCTTCGCGAGGCTGACTCGCAGCAGCAGGCAGGGCCGGTGCCCGCAGAACCGCGGCCATGCCAGAGAGCTGCAGCGGCATCCGCGCGGTGTACAAAGTCATCGCGTAGGCCGCAATTCCGATCGCCAGTGTCACGGCGAGCGCCGGCAAGGTCTCGCCCAGCAGGACGCGCGCCACAATACCCGGAACGCCGAAGCAGCCCACGCTTACGGCCACGGCGAGCCCGTATCCGGAGCCGAAGGGCGCCAGCCCGAGCACCCACCTCAGCTCAATCATGGCGGCGACGTTGTCCACCACGATGCTGGCGCTCCAAGCGATCGCCGCACCAAGGATGCCAAGATGGGGCAGCAGGAGCAGGTTCAGGCTGATGTTGACAAAGAGCGCGGCTCCTGTGTTGATCGCGCCCCAGGAACTCTTTCCGCCCATCAGCAGCATCACGGTCACGTTGCCGGTGCCCAGGTTGACGAGCATGGCGAGAGAAAGCACGGCGAGCGCCGCCGCGCCCGCCGTGTAGCGGGACCCGAAGATTCCGAGCACAACGGCAGGGAAGATGGCGAAGATCAGGTACAGGGGCCACGAAGCCAGCATCAGCCAGCGGGTCGCGTCCTGGTACAGCGCTGCGGCACGCTGGTGCTTACGGCGAGCCAGCAGGGCGCTGACCTGCGGGCTGATCGCGAGCCGAGTCCCCTCAAGCGCGAACGTGCCGACCATCGCGAGCTTGCTCACCGCACCGTAAACACCTGCCGCGTGTCGCGATATCATCGCGCCGACCAGCAGGATGTCGAGCCACAGGATGATCACCTGAAAAATGCCCTGGAATGCTCGGGGGGCGGTGAAGCGCCAGAACTCCGCTCCGAGCCTCTGGCGCCTTTCATTCACCGGAGCAGGCGGCCCGCGGTGCCTGCCCTTGCGACCATGGGCGCCGCGCGGCGCACTGCGCAGCAACCACGCATGCTGCGCGCTGCGGCGCCTCCTCGCGCGCTGGGTGCCGACCGTCACTGGGACCTCTGACCTGAGCATGGCGGCGAAGATGATCCCGCTGGCGATGAGCCCGCCCGCGACCGGTGCCCCCCACGCGATGATGGCCCCGTGCAGGCCCAGCCCTGCGATGAGCACGCCGAGGACGAGGGCGATGCGCGCCGCTGGCTTGCCCAGGCCCTCGACCGCCAGGTACGGCCAGGTCCTGCCGAAGCCCCGCACAGCGTCAATGAAGCAGGCTGACAGCGCTCCAAGCGGGACCAGCGGCGCGATTATCCTGATATCGACCGTGCCCCCGCCATGAGGCAGGCCATGGAGGAAGGCATGCGCTAGGTCGGGCGCTGTCACCCAGATCACTGCGGCCGCCGCCGCGCCCACGCCCGCCACCGGCAGCAGCGCGATGGGCATGAGCCTGCGCACCTGGGCCAGGCCGCCGACAGCGCGGGCCCGCGATATCCAGCGCATGAGACCCGTATCGGCCCCGAGTTCCAGCGTATTCGACGCGATCGTGAACAGCGCGATGAGCTCGAAGAACGCGCCAGCGCCCGACGGCTGCAGCCAGCGGCTCACGAGCACGGTCAGCCCGAAGGTCAGCGCTGCCCCGCTGACCATGGCGGCCAGATTGACCAGCGAGCCGCGCGCCGCCAGGACGGTCTCTGCCGAGACCGCTGACGGCTTGTTCCGGCTGATCACGGGAGCCCGGCGCGGACAGCATGTCCTAGCCCACCGCCAGTTCGCTGCCGAACAGCTACTCCGTCCAATCCAGGCGCGCCCAGGTCCGGCCGTTCAGCCGGCCGCCCGCAGTAGCGGTAGGCCAGCGCGGAAGCGACCATCACGACCTGCAACTCGACCGGCAGCCAGCCGTAGACGACGATCTGCGGCAGGGCCACGAGCGGGACGGTGTGCAGCCAGAGCCCCGCCATGCCGCGTGCCCGGCGCGTCTGCCACAGCACCGCGGCAAAGAAGCCGATAAAGAAGATCGCTGCGGGAATTCCGTTCGAGTACAGCACCATCCACAGCTGGCCCTGGGTACCG
>DATKQH010000315.1:0-3974 GCA_035532775.1 Streptosporangiaceae bacterium | reverse complement strand
CTACCGCCCGCCCGCATCACGCATCCCTTCCCGGAGGCGCGCTTCGCCGCCATGCACCCGAGGTAGGAGCCCAGTGCGGTAATCCCGCACGCTGGGATCTGTGCGGGGGGCCGCCCGCAAGGGCGGTCCCTACCGCGACATGGCTGGACGTAGGTCCCGTCGGTCGTCTGATGGCGGATGCGGGACAGTTCGGCCCGCGCGTCCTTCAGCCGGTCGTAGGTGCGGGTTAACTGCTTGCGCCTGCCGGCCTCATCGTGACCGATATCCACCACGAGCCGGTATCTGACCGATCCGTCGGCCAACGTGATCTTGCGGATGGGTTCTTTCATGTGGCTGATCTCCCTTCGCCGGTCCGGGCTGGTTCATGCCGCCCGGACTCCCTTTTGCATCGAATTCCGATGCACAGCCCAGTGTGCACGCCCTCGCATCGGAAATCAAGGCATTTGACTTCCTGTGAGGGTATGACTGCCACTACGGTGCTGGTCGGAGTCAGGTTCGAGCCAGTAAGGACGGGACGTTGCCGCAAGTACGGGACAGAGCAGGCGAGAAGGCCGCCGGTGATCAGGCTGCCCTGCTCGCGCTGTTCGATGTGCTGGGGCGACGCTGGGCGCTGCGCATCGTGTGGGAGCTTGGAGCGGGTGCGATGACCTACCGCGAACTCGCGGCGGCAGCGCCGGACATGTCGACCAGCGTGCTGACCCAGCGGTTGCGCGACTTGCGCGCGGCCCGCCTGGTCGAGCACGAGCGCGGAACCGGGTACCGGCTGACCCCCTTGGGGAGCGACCTGCTGGCACATCTGATCCCACTGCGCGAGTGGGCCGGGCGGGTTGAGTTCGGCGCCGAGCCGGCCCCATAGCGATCCGCTAGCTGCCGCTCTCACGCTGCTGGGGGCGCTGAATCCTGATCCTCCGGGACCATGCCCAGGACACGGAGCAGGTCGGCGGTCGGGACGCGGTAGGAACTCCCGAGCCGCAGGACCCGGCAGGGGAACTCGCCACGGCGCGCGAGGTCGTAGCCGGTAGACCGTCCGAGGCCGAGCGCGCGGGTGGCGGTTCCAATGTCCACCGTGACCGGCAGAGCCAGTAGTTCGGCCCTGGACATGCCTCCGGTGTGACGCGGCATGCTCTGTTCGTCGTGCGTCGTGATCACCTTCCTTCCCTGGTAGTCGGTCGTGGGCAGCTCCCCTCGTTGTGACTGTGAGTAGTGGGTGCTTGTGCACGTGCACGGTACATATGGCCGCCATGCGTGCAGACGCGCGCGAGACGTGCACGTGCACAAGATCGGCCGCGATCACTGAGCGTCGTCGGTGGCGCGCCAGTTGCCGCGCTCGGTCTGGACGGCCCGTCCGGCGTCCGCGAGTTCGCGGAGCCGGTAGTAGACCCATCGGCGGCTCATGCCGGTTGCACTCATGAGGTCGGATACCGAGATGCCTTGGTCGGGCGCCAAGGACAGCGCGGCCCACAGGATCGCCTCTGGGTCGGCCGCGGAGTCTTCTGCCTGGTTGCCATCAGATCCGGCCACTTGTCCGTCTGAGTGGCTGTTGGCGCGTTCGTCGACAGCCCGCACGGACACCTCGTCCAAGGCCGGACGCAGCTCCGCATGCCGACTCGCGGTGATGCTCACGGCCTGATCGGTGAGGAGGTAGGCGCGGGCGCGGCGGGGTGTGTCGTGTTCGGGTGCGGAGATGAGGAACTTGCCGGGGGCGTTAAGCGTGTGGGCATGCCAGCCGGCGGTGAGCATGCCCTGGCCGAGGATGAGGTCGACATCCTTGCGTTCGCGGACACGGAAGCAGATCCGCACGTCCATCTGCGAGCGAAGCGCCCCCTGGCCCATGGCCTTCTGGGTAGGGCGCTGGGTGGCCGCGATGAGTGTCACCGCGACGGCCCGGCCTCGGCGGGCGATCGAGTCGGCATCGCTGGTCGCCTCGGGGGCGGTCTCGGCGAGTTCGGCGTACTCGTCAACGATGATCACGAGCGCGGGCATATCTGGGGTGGGTTCCCAGACCCGCTGGCCAGTCGCGGCGAGGAACGCGGCGCGGGCTTCCAGGATCGCCACCGCATCGGCCAGCAGGGCACGGGCCTCGGCTGATGTGGTGGCCAGACGGTCGATGCAGGAAGCCCACGGCCCCAGTTCCATGCCGCGCTTGAGGTCGACGGCCCAGATGACCACGTCGGCGCACGCGGTCAGGTTGCCCATGAGAACGTTGAGGCCGCCGCTCTTGCCTGAACCGGACACGCCACCGAACAGGCCGTGCCGACGCAGGAACAGCACCCGCGCAGGCATCGCGTCCTCAAACGGGCCCAGGTCGATCGGTTCGGTGATCGAGGTCACAGACGGGCCAGGCCAGGTGATCGCATCCGCGTGCGGGTCGGTGTCCAGGACCCGCAGCTCGAACCGGTTCGCACGGTCGTCAGGTGTCGGGTAGACGCGGACGGCTCCCCGGAAGGTGCCGAGCCCGGACTCGATCGCGGGCAGCTTGGTGATCACGTCGTGGATGGTCTGGCCGCGCGCCAGGGCGAACCGTGCCCGCCAGCCCCACACGTCTACCACGGCAGACATGACCCGTGACCCGGCCAGGCCGACCGCCTGGGCGATCTCGGGCCACGCGGCGAGCGTGCGCTCGACGTGAACCTTGGCGCGGCGCCGACGGTGTGCCCACCAGGGCACTGCGAGCACGAGTACGCCGATCAGCAAGGCGTGCGGCAATGGGTAACGCCGCGGGCCGACTGCCGTGGCCGTGACCAGCCATCCCCCGGTGCTGGCTGTGACAGTCGCCGCGTAGAGCCGCTCGGCCCGGGTTGCCAGACCGACCCGGCGGCCTGCGACTCCCAGCCCAGCGGCTACGACAGCGGCAGTCAGGACGATGAACGGCCACATGTGCGGGCGTGTCTCATGGAGCACCCATGCACTGAGCACCGCGACTGCGGCCAGGACGAGGGGTGCGAGTTCGGAGCGGTACCGCCAGGCGAGACGAGCGATCACCACGGCGGCTGTCTCGGGGAAGCGGTCGTTGGGTGTCATGAAGATCATGGGCTGAAGGCCGTAGCGGCGCATCCTGCGTGCGTGGCGGCGCATCTGGTAGCCCCGGGTCATGCCGACCCCCGCTGAATGCTGTAGCCCTGGGCGTC
Source organism: Streptosporangiaceae bacterium (assembly GCA_035532775.1). GTDB lineage: Bacteria > Actinomycetota > Actinomycetes > Streptosporangiales > Streptosporangiaceae > Chersky-822. Next base: position 846 of record DATKQH010000315.1, on the reverse strand, counting down.
GAGTTCGTCCCGCAGGTAGGACAGCGGGTCGGGTTCGCTGACGCGGTATGCGGCGAGGGTGGCGCGGCCGGCCGCTGCGAGGTTCGCACGGTCCAGGCGGTTCCTGGTCAGATCGCTATGAAGGCGCGTGACTTCCGCTACCAGGACGGGGATGTCGGACAGGGAATTGTCTATCTGCTGCCACAGATCGGTGAGGGTTGGGATTGCGAGTGAGAATCCGGTGATGATGTGGTGTGCGGTTTCGGCGCGGACATTGACCTCCTGAAGGGCAATCCTGCTGGTGCTGGGTGTGTCTGGCACTGAGGCATCACCTCCTTTTCGGTGGATGGATTCAGTGACCGGAGAGGGACCGGACAATCCCGGTTACCATGCGGTGGATCGCAGGTGCGGCACTGGTCGCGGCGAGCAGAAAGCCGAGCAGGAAGCACAGGACCGCCTGCCAGGTGCGCAGTCCCATGAACCGCCATGCCACCCACACGAGCGCGCCGATCACCACCACGAGCGGGACCGAAATAGCCAAGGGGTCATCACCTCCTCTCCTGGGCCGGGTGCCAGGTCCGCATGACCGGGCGCGGGAGTCGCCGCTTCTTGCGGCGCAGCCACCGCGCCCGGTTGCGGCACTTGCGGCACGTTGCAGCGCTGTCCTCGGCCAAGGCGCCGCACTCGCAGCGGCGGCCATTGAGCCTGACCAGGCGATTGCGCATGCGGCTCATCTCCGCGCCTGGCCGCAGCGGGCGGGCTGGTCCTCGCGGCCGATGCTGTGGTCCTGCTGGCGGACGTAGACGCCGAGCACCCGGCGGGCGAACGCTTCGGCGTAACCGGCGCGGGTGTCGCGCAAGCTCATGC
>DATKQH010000314.1:0-23780 GCA_035532775.1 Streptosporangiaceae bacterium | reverse complement strand
CGTAGCCGATGAGCGGAGACTGCCTGGCCCCTGCCAGCGCTAGCTGGGACGCGGAGACGCGCGTCGTATCGCTGTGACCGTGAGTGCTGGAGAAACTCTCCGCGATGAGATGCCCGAGCGGGGTCGTGACCAGGACCACGGCAACCAGCGCGACGACGCCGAGCAGCGACACCAGCGCGGCGACGCGGCCCCGCATGGCGAGCCGCACGGCAATGTAGAAGATCCCGAAGCCCAGGGACAAGAACATGCCGCGGTTCAGCGAGAAGACCATAGGCACGATCGAGGCGATGAGCATGACGACGATGAGCTTGCGCCAGGCGCCCCGCCCGGCGGTAATGGCCGAGGCAATGGCCACCGGGGTCAGCACGGCTACGTTGCCGCCCCAGTAGTTGCTGTAGGCAAATGGCGCCGCTGGTCGCGCGATAGGGAAGCCGAGAAATGTCCGCACCTCGGCGAAGACCGGCTGGACGAGCTCCAGTACAAATGGCTGGCTGCGCAGCCCGTGCGGCAGCACTCTCTCGAAGGGAGGCGTAAACGTATGCGATCCGACCAGGATTCCGGCGTAACCTCCGACCACCACGATCATCCAGAAGACCGTGAGGATGCGCAGGATCTTGATATCCAGCGAGCTGGAGCGCGGCAGGTTGTAGGTGTAGACAAACAGGACGCCGGCGACGGCGTACAGGGCAAACCGGTAGGAAAAGGTAGCGATTTTCGTGCCGCTTTCCAGCTGTATGCCGGATAGCAGAACCCAGCTGGTGAATGCGAGCCAGAGGGTGAAGGCGACCGGCACGCGACCCTGCCGCCGCCAGATCAGCGAAGCCAGCACCGGGATCGCCACGAAGATCCAGGTGAACGCGCTCACCCCGAGCGCCCACCATACTGGGTACCAGACGAACAGCGCCGTCAGCGGCCAGGTGATCGGCAGTCGCCGACGGGCGGCCGTGGCCAGGTCCGGCCGGGGCAGGGGGCCGCGAGCCGACGGGCCGCCGGTCGTCTCGTGGTCTGAGACCAGGCTGCTCACGTCCCGCTCCCGCGAGCGCGCCCCCGCCGCCCGCACCGGACATGGCGGCACAGCCTACGTGGAGGATCGGGTCTATGAACCATGAGACCGCTTGGAGAGGCTGTCAGCCGGCCAGTGCGGCGCTCGGTCTCGCGCCGCTGGCAGCGGGCGGGTGACCGGCGGAGGCTCCGAGCCGCCCGGCCCGGACGGCTGCTGTGGCCGCTTGCTCTCCGCACCGGCAACGGGCATGCCGCGGGGCGACTGAACGCCACGCTGCTGCCCGGCTGCGCGGGATGGCTGCCGGTACCGCTCGTCCCGGCTCTTGCCGATGAAGACGCCGCCGACCAGGACAGCCCCGATCCGGCCGAGCCGCCGGCTCAGCTCCTCGACGGCCCGCCCCTGAGTGCGCCGCTCCCTGGCGACCACGATCACGCCGTCCACGTTCGCAGCCAGCGCATAGACATCGGCGGCTTCCGCGGCTGGCGGCGAGTCGAGCAGCACGAAGTCATAAGCCTCGCGGGCACCCTGCAGCAGCCGATGCATGGCGCTCGAATCCAGGGCCGCCAGCGCGCCCGGGAGCTGAGGCCCCCGGGGAAGGACCGTGAGCTGCGAGGCGACCTGACCGCGCAAGGCGGCCTGATGCGGCCTTCGCATCAGGACGTCCGGGTCGCCACCGCCGACGAGCAGGTCACTCAGGCCCGCGTTGTCGGGCACATCGAAGATCTGCGGCAAGGTTGACCCGCGCAGGTCCGCGGCAATCAGCAGCACCCGCCGGCCGGATTCGGCCAGCGCCACCCCCAGCTCGGCAGTCAGCTGGCCCGCGGAGACGCTTGCGTCGGCGGAAACCACGAGCAGGGTCCGCAGCTTGCCGCGAACCGCCATCGCGGCCACCATGGTACGCAGCGTGCGCACTGCCTCCGCCGCCTGGCCGTCTGGCCGTGCCGCGGTAACGATCACCGGTGGCTGATGCCCCCTCCTGCCTTCCCTGGCGTCATCGGGAAGGATCGCGTCGAGCGGCAGCACCGCGAGCGTCGGCGTGCCGAGTTTCTGCTCGAACTGGGCGACGTCCAGGATCCGGCCATCGAAGGTGTCCCTCACGAACGCCAGCGCCAGGCCAAGCAGCAGGCCGAGCAGCGCGCCAAGCACGGCGATCACCGAATGGCTCAGACCGGACGGAACCTGCGGCCGCGCGGCAGCGATCAAGTTCCCGCTGCTGTCGTTGTATACCGATAGCGAGGCGAGCTTGCCGTTGTAGGAGGACTGGACGCTCTCCAGCTCCCTGAGTTTGAGCGCCAGGCTCTGGTGCTTCGGATCCGAAACGGGCGTGTGGCTGAGCGCGGTATGGAGCTTGGTCATCTGCGCCTGGACCGTGGCAAGTCGCCGGCTGAGGCTCAGGGTCAGGTTGCCGATCTCGGAGGACAGCAGCTGGCGCCGGTAAGTCAGGTAGGCGTTGGCGAAGGCATTGGCCCCGGCCTGCGCCGCAGCCGGGCTGTCGGCCTGCCAGGTGATCTGCAGCACGTTGGATACCGTCAACGTAGTGGCCGGCACGTTGATGGTCAGGCGCTTTGGCACCGCAACCTCGAGGGCGGCGGGCTGCACGTGCAGCAGCCTGGCCGCCATCCGCACGACCGGGGGCGACTGCGCGACTGCCTGCTCGGTGCTCATGTTGGCCTGAGTGAGCACGTCAGACGTCGCCGAGTAAGTGTGGCCGGACAGCAGGGCATACCCGACTCCGGCGACGGCTCCGATCAGTGTCAGCACCACGACCATGACCGCGCGGCGCCGGATAATCGACCAGTAGTCGCGCAGGTCGAGCGAGCGCGGCTCACCGCTGAGATCGTCGGGTTCCGTTGGCTGTCGTGCGGTCATCGTTGCAGTTCCTTCGTCGGGCAGGGAGCGGCAAGCTCGGCCTAGGTCGCCGGCTTGGCCTCGAAGTAGGGGTCATTTGCGAAAGCCTTGAATCCCTCAAGCGCGGATTTGGATGACGTGACCCTCCAGTTGAAGTACTGGCCGAAGTTCAGATGGTCGGAGTTAAAGTAGACAACTGCCCGAAGGGCAGGAAACTCTGTCTTAATCTGCCGGTCAGCCTGCCGGAACCACCCCGCCTTGACTCCGGGCGATCCTTCCACAGCCCCGAACTCGCCAATGAGCATCGGCTTGCCGGTTGGCAATCCCCAGCTGTAGAACGGACCAAATATCTCCGCAAAAGATCTCCAGGGGAGAAAGGTAACCTGGGGTGCCCAGTTGTAACCGTCCGCACCGATCCAGTCTACATACGAATTACCCGGATAGTAGGACTGCGCCGTGCCCTCGCGGAAGGCGCTGATGTTCGGGCACCAGACCCACCGCACGTTCGTGGCACCGGCCGCGGCGAAGATCGCGTGCATGTGCCGCCAGGCCGCGATGAAGCTCGCTGGCGAGATCGAGTCGTGCCTGTTCGGCCGAAGATCCATCTCCGGGAACCAGCGCAGCATGACTGGCCCGTGCAGCGCCTTCATCTCGCGTGCCGTCGCACGGATCAGGCTGTCGTAATGCCCCGCAGCGATCAGGTCACTCCGTGCGGCCGCCCACGAGATCATGGGGATCGTGCCGTGGCGCAGATCCCACCGCGCCACCTCAACCGGCATCGGTCCAGTCCAGGGGGTGTAGATATGATCGATAGCGAGCTTCCTGCCAATCGTGCGCTCGAAGGAGGCGACAGCGGCCTCCTCGGCATTGACAACCGACGTGTCCAGGGGCTGCACCCACGCACCGAACAGCGCACCCCTGGCAGGTGCCAGCGTCTGCGCCGGGTAGCGCGGCGATGTATTCGGCGGTGCACTACCCGGGCTGGCCACGGGAACAGGCCCGGCGGCTTGACTTGCACACCCGGCGGACAGAGCAGAAAGCGCTAGGCCGCCTGCAAGGACCGCCGCCATGGCAGCCCAAGCCCAAGGCAGCCGCAGATCCGGTACTTTTCGCGCCAAAAGCTTCCTTTCCTTGCAGATCAGGCTACACGCCTGCGCTACTGCCCGACGCCTTGCTGCAAGGCGGCCGCGTAGTGCGCCGCCACCTGGGACGCGGACAGCGCGGTCGGGTAAACCGCTACGTCCGCCATGCTGCCGTTGAAGTAGTAGCTGTGCGGCTGAGTGGTGCCCTGGCTGTTGCTGCCCCACGGGTCGAGGTTCCAGCCGTTCAGGTTGTCGCCGCCGACCCGCCAGTAGCCGCTGTAGCCCTGCGAGGAACCGGTGGAGTTGGTGCCGATCAGCTGACCGTCGACGTAGAACGTCATCGTGCCCGAGGGGCCGTAGGTGGCCACGACATAGTGCCATGCGCCGTCGTTGTAGACGTTGGGCGTCTCGATGGTGACGGTCTGGTTGTTCCAGATGCCGAATACCAGCTGGCCGTCGTTCATCATGTAGATGTGCCGGTCATAGTTGGAACTCGAGCCGGTCTGGTTGTTCCCGAAGCCGATGAGCTTGCCGCCGTCGTTGGTGGTGGTCTTGAACCAGCCTTCGACGGAGAACGTCTGCGGACCTGACACCTGGTTCGCCGATGTCACGAGCCCGGCGCTGCCGTCGAAGCCCGTCGCTGTCTGGCCGCTGAACGGGCCAGAGACGCCCTGAGTCGTTCCCGACTCATAGCTGCCGCTGAAGCCGTTGGGCGATGCGTCGTTCGCGGTGCTGCCGGAGGTTTCGCTCAGAGGCCAGAGAAACGAGGGATTGTCCTGCAGGACCGTCTGCTGGTAATTCAGCGATGGACTAGTGGACGAGACGGTGACCGGTGCCGAGGCTGGTGACTTGGAGGTGGAGTGGACCCCGTCGGCCACCATGTAGGTGTAGGTGTGGCTGGAGCCAGGCGTCAGGCCGGTGTCCAGGTAGTGCAGTACCGGCTTGGCCCAGGGCCAGGACGTGGCGGTCAGCGTAGCGATCGCCGTGGAGGCTCCGTCCCGGTAGATCTTGTAGCTGAGCGTGCCGGCGGCCTGGCTGCTCACAGCGGGGAAGCTGATCGAGTCGATACCCGCTGACGTACTGGTAACCGTCGGCGCGGTGGTCGGGTTCGATGGACGAACCGAGCCGAGTCCCGCCGGGAAGATCGCAAAGCCCTGCTGCGGCTTGTTGTTGACGGTAGTGAAGTCCCCGCCGACGAACAGCTGGCTGCCGTCGGTGGCCATCGCGTGCGGGCCGAGGGTGCCGACGCCTCGCTCGGTGGCGCCCACGTTGGTGCTCGGTGTCCAGTGCCCGAGCGTGCCGTCGGTCAGCGACTGGTCGAGCAGGTGCCAGGTAACCCATCCGCCAGTAGGCTTGCTGACCTGCGGGAACCCACCGGGCGCGTACGCGCAGTCATGCGCGTGCGAGCCCTTGTAAAGGAAGCCGTTGACGACCTCCACCGCCTGGGTCGCGCCCAGGCAGTCGCTCTGCCACAGCAGCGAGTCGGTGCTGCCCAGGCTGACCGCGAAGTCACCGTCGAAACAGCCGCCGCCGTTGCCCTCATTTGCGAGGTAGGCCGTGCCACCGCTGATCACGATGTTCTTGACCGACGAGGTGCACGTACCCGGGTTCCACGGGACGATGTTCGCCGTCCACGGCACGTTGGTCGTCCCGGTCGTCGGGTCGACCGCACCCGCGGAGTTCTGCGACACCCCGTTGATGCTCTGGAACCCTCCGCCGATCACGACCTGGGAGTCATCGGACGGCACCGCCAGGGAGTACACCGGTGCGTTGAGGGCCGGCGCCCACGGCAGCAGCTTGCCAGACGCGTCCGCCGAGGCGGCGTAAGTCCGGGCCACCCCGTTGACGTGGGAGAACTGGCCGCCGAAGTAGATCTGGGAGCCGTCGGGCGAGACGGCGATCGCATCCACCTTGGAGTACGCCGCGGGCCTCCAGCTGGTCAGGGCCCCGGTCGAGGTATCGAACGCGGCCAGGTTGGTCCGGGCCGTCCCGTCGACCTTGTTGAAGGTCCCCCCCGCGTACAGCGTCTTGCCGTCCGGCGACAGCGCCAGCGCGTAGACACCGGGCCTCGAGGCCGTCCCGGTCTCGGTAATCGTCGGGTCGAACGAGGTGATCAGCGCACCCGTCGTCGAGTTGAACGCCGCCAGGAACGTCCGCGTGACCTCGCCGGTAGTGCTGCCGGCCGGCTGGCCCGGCGGCCGGGCATTGCCGAACTGGCCGCCCGCGTACACCACCCCGTTGCCATAAGCAAGCGCGAAGACGATGCCGTCGGTCTGCCACGACGACAAAGCTGCCGATCCGACGCTGCCGTCAACCCCGCCGACCACCTGGCTGATCGCCACAGTCCGCGGTGCCGACGTCGAGGCGGTGGCAGCTGGCACCGCCACCGCGCCCACCGCGCCGCCGAGCGCGACTGTGATCGCGCCGAAGAGGATGCGTTTCATGCTGCTCCTTATCCATCAGTTCGTCGAGGCAGACAATGCCTGCCCCCCCTGGTGTGCTAGCTCGTGCTCCACCTCGGCATCAGTGCCGGCCGCAGTCGGCCGGCAGGTTGCCGAACATGCTCCAGACGCGCTCGCGCCTGGCTCACCATCGGGCGAAGCACATACAGCTGCCCTAGATGGCCACTCGGCGAGCACGCCAGCAAGATCTTCATGCCGCTCTCCCCGTCGGCTGAGGGCCAGCCACCCCGGGGGATGACGCGATTGCCCGCTCGAGCACCCGCGTGACAGCCGGGTAGAACCGGCCGTCCGCCTCACCTGTGCTCTGGCGAGCCTCCTCATGGCGCAGAGCCAGCTCGACGAGGTGCAGGATCGCGACCAGGTGCCGCGAGCGTTCCGGGACTCCCAGTGCCTTAAGGGCAGCATCGGCGCTTCCCGCCGCGCTCGCCGCCGCCTCGGCCAGCGGGCGTCCCCGGGCGATGAACGCGACCGAGTAATAGAAGTGCACCGCGTCAAAACCGAGCGGGACGTCGGGCGTGCTGCTCTCCCAGTCCCATGCGTACAGCCGAGTGCCGCACCGACCGAGATTCCATGGCACCAGATCCCCGTGCCAGGTGCCGAACTTCAGCGGCACGCTGCCGTAGGCCCGCTCGATGCGCTCAGCCGCCAGCTCGAGTGCGGAGCGCGCCTCCGGATCGACGACAGCGCCGTGAATTCTCGAGCGCACGCCTAGCCACCACGGGCTCGCGGCCAGCTCACCATCCGAGCCCGGCACCAGCTCACTGATCTCGCGAAGCACCCTGGCGTCCGGCGGCCCGCTGCCGGCGCCCGTCCTCCGGATGCCGCGGGGTAGCGGACCGGTGACCAGGAGATCCAGGTTCCGCCAGCTTGAGCGGTCGAGCAGCGGGGGTACTCCGAGAAGCATCTGGTTAGTCATGCAGGCCTGCAGGGCAGCGGCCTCACGGCTGACTGCCTGGCGGGTCCAGTCATTCCAGCCCACCTTGATATAACCGAGCGGCATCCCGTCGGCGGCGAAGACCTGCAGCACGGGCTTGCGAAACGGGCCGCTGCCGCCGCTGACCGCGATGCCAACCGGGCCGCGGCCGAACAAGCGCTGCAGGTGGTCGGTGATCAGATCCTCGGCCAGCTCCGCCGATGCCGCGCCCCGCAGGACGCCGATGTCGATCTTGTCTCGCAGCAGCGGCTGCGCCAGCCCGGTGCGCAGGCCGAGCCCTAGCACCCTGCGCGCGAGCCGGGTGCGGCTCGCGCGCAGGGAGTTGTAGGACGTCAGCGCGGACGAAGAGCCGCGCCGGGCGCCGAGCGAAACCGCGAAGGTCCGTCCCGGCGCAGGCCAGAGCACGGCGAATTGATCAGTGCGCTCATACCCGGCAGGCAGTGCCCCTGCCGCAGCCCACCGGACGGTCGGTGCTTCTCCGAAGAGAAGCTCGAACAGCCAAGCGTGATCAGGGGAAGCTCGCGCGATTCGAGATGTCTGCACTCTTCCCCCCTTTGTATACGGTGCCAGCGTACGTGTAGTTCGGCCATCGGATAGACGCCTGCATGACCAGATAGGTTGACAGATTAGGTTACGTCCGTTCACTTGGTGTAAGTTGCCGGTCCGGCGGCTGGCCTGCAGGTGCGCGGCAGCTCGAGGGCCCCGGCAGTACCGACGGCCGCCGGGTTCTGATGGCCGGCGGGGTTCTGATGGCCGGCGGGCGGACCAGCAGCTCAGAGTCCGGACCGGCTGGCCCGCCGCCGCTTGCGGCGCGGGCCGTTGATGAGCTCATCGACGAGCGCATCGAAGCGTGCCACGGCCGACTCGATTTCGGCCACAGGCTCGGTAGCGCGAAAGCGCGTCCGATCGGTGCGAGCCTCGTCGAGCAGCCCAGTGAAGGTCGCGGCGTCCTCCGCGATCCGGACACGCCCGAGGTCGGCGAACTTTCGGCAGAAATCGACCTGATGATCATCAACGTGCTCGCCGAACCGGCGCATCCGCGGGACAACGATCGGGAGGTGGCCCCGTTGCCAGGCATCAGCGATCGATCCAGGACCGCCATGGCAGATCATCACGTCCGATTCGTCAAGCAGGGTCGCGAGCCTGCCGACGTCCAGCATCGGTGCTGACTCGCACACGGGTGGCACCGTGGCCGTGCCTGCCTGCACGAAGAACGCCGCAGCCTGCTCCGGATGCTGGCCGAGCCAGTCGTTCACCCAGCGGATCACGCGGTCGAACGGATGATGGTCGGTGCCGACGATCACCGCGAAGCGTGTTTCGGGTGCTTCCTGGCCGCTCGCGGTGAGCCCACGGCCAGATTCACCCGGCGCGGTCAGATCAGGCACCCGATCACCTGGCCCTTCGGATAGTTGGCCAGTTGCTCCTCCCACTGCAGCAAGAAAAGCTCAGCCAGCGGATAACAGAGCCGGCCAGTCAGCGTTGATCGCGAGATCCGGTCGTAGACCTCCAGGTAGACGGTGCGAATCCCGAGCATCCGGCCAACCAGAAAGAACGGAAGCGCCACGCCGGCGCCGTCGGAGACCAGCACGTCGGGCCGCTCCGCCCGCAGGACCCGGACAGCAAGCCGGAAGTTGCGCAACGCGTTGCGGATGTTGCGCGTCGTCGGGGCGAAGGCCGGCACGACGCGCTCCCCGGTCAGCAGGGACTCCGCCTGAGCATCGGCGAACGTTACCCAGACCCGGTCGTGCTGGTCCCACCACGGCCGTAGCCGGTAGAGCTGCGCCAGGTGTCCGCCGGAGGAGCAGACCAGGATCGCCTTCATGCCGTCCGCCGGCCCGCCGTCGTCATATCAACTCCCCGCGCTGCTCCCGCTGCATGTCGACCGTGGCGGCTGACTTACCAGGACGGTTGCCACTGAAGCGGTCTTCCCCGCAGGATCATACGGCAGATCGCTACCGAATCGCCCGTGATACGAAAAGTCACAGTCTAGTGACCGTCAGTAGGCAGCCAGCATTACATCGCGATTCGCTGACCTGCTCGGTCCGGCCCTGATGGGATCCGGCCGGAGTTGCCTAGCCGACGTCCGTGATCATCGCGGCACCGACGGTCGCGCTCGTCGCCTCATCGATCAGGATCAGGCCGCCGGTCATCCGGTTCCTGGCGTAGGGATCACAGAAGATCGGCTGCGTCAGCCGCAGCCCGATCCGGCCGATCTCGTTCAGCCCGATCCGGTCGGCGGACTCGTCCCGGTGCAGGGTGTTGATGTCGAGCCGGTAGCCGATATCGCGCACGATCGCCTTGACGGTCCTGGTCGTGTGCTTGACGATGAGCCTGCTGCGCTCGGTCAGCACCGGCGCGTCGGCCATCCAGCACACCATCGCCTGCACGTCCTGAGTCACGTGCGGCTGGTTGTGCGGCCGGCAGATCATATCGCCGCGGGAGATGTCGAGGTCGTCTTCGAGCAGCAAGGTCACCGACATCGGCGGGTAGGCCTCGTCGACCGGGCCGCCGGCCGTGTCGATCCGCTTGATCGTGGTCGTGAGGCCGGACGGCAGGTGCATGACCTCGTCGCCGGGCTTCAGGATGCCGCCGGCGACCTGCCCCGCGTAGCCGCGGTAGTCGTGCAGGTCAGGGTCGGTGGCCTGGTGCGGCCTGATCACGTACTGGACCGGGAACCTGACGTCGATCAGGTTGCGGTCCGATGCGATGTGGACGTGCTCGAGGTGGTGCAGCAATGAGGGGCCGTTGTACCAGGGCATGTTCAGCGACCGCTCAACGACGTTGTCGCCGTGCAGCGCCGAGATCGGGATGAAGGTCAGGTCGGCGATCTCCAGCTTGCTGCCGAAGGCGGTGAACTCCTCGACGATCTGGTCGAACGCCGCCGAGTCGTATCCGACCAGGTCCATTTTGTTCACGGCGAGCACCAGGTGCGGCACGCGCAGCAGGGTCGTGAGGAAGGCGTGCCGCCTGCTCTGCTCCGTCAGTCCGTTCCTCGCGTCGACGAGGACGATCGCCAGGTCCGCGGTCGAGGCCCCGGTGACCATGTTCCGCGTGTACTGCGTGTGACCCGGGGTGTCGGCGATGATGAATTTCCGGCGCGGCGTCGCGAAGTAGCGGTAGGCGACGTCGATCGTGATCCCCTGCTCACGCTCGGCCCGCAGGCCGTCGGTCAGCAGGGCCAGGTTCGTGTACTCCTCGCCGCGCTCCTTGCTCGTCCGCTCCACCGACGCGAGCTGGTCCTCGAAGATCGCCTTCGAGTCGTAGAGGAGCCGGCCGATCAGCGTTGACTTGCCGTCGTCCACCGAGCCGGCCGTGGCGAGCCGCAGGATGTCCATGGTCCGGTCGGGATCGCCTGCCCCCGTGCCGCCCCGCCGTGAGCCGTCCACGCGCGTGTGCTGCATGCCTTCGGTGTCCGACGCCATTAGAAGTAACCTTCCCGCTTCCGGTCCTCCATCGAGGCCTCGCTCGCCCGGTCATCCGCACGGGTCTGCCCGCGCTCGGTAATCCGCGTCGCGGCGATCTCCGCGATCACCTCGGCCAGCGTGGCGGCCGGCGATTCGACCGCTCCCGTGCAGGTGATATCGCCGACGGTGCGGTACCTGACCATCGCATCGTACGGCGCCTCGCTGTCGGACCGGCTCACGTGCGGATGGTCGGCCAGCAGGATGCCGTCTCGCTCGAATACCGCGCGGCGGTGCGCGAAGTAGATGGACGGGATCTCCAGTTCCTCCCTGGCGATGTAGTGCCAGATGTCGAGCTCGGTCCAGTTCGACAGCGGGAAGACCCTGATGTGCTCACCCCGGTGGATCCTGGTGTTGTACAGGCTCCACAGCTCGGGCCGCTGGTTCTTCGGGTCCCACTGGCCGAACTCGTCCCTGAAGGAGAACACCCGCTCCTTGGCCCTAGCCTTCTCCTCGTCCCGGCGAGCTCCGCCGAAGACCGCGTCGAAGCGCTGCTCGGCGATCGCGTCGAGCAGGGTGGTAATCTGCAGCCGGTTCCTGCTCGCCCACCTCCCGGTCTCCTCGACCACCCGGCCCGAGTCGATCGACTCCTGCACGGAGGCGACGATCAGGCGGACGCCAAGCTCGGTCGCCCTGCGGTCCCTGAACTCGAGCACCTCGTCGAAGTTGTGGCCGGTATCCACGTGCATGACCGGGAAGGGGATCCTGGCCGGCCGGAACGCGCGCTCGGCGAGCGCGAGCATCACGATCGAGTCCTTGCCGCCCGAGAAGAGCAGCACAGGGCGCTCGAACTCGGCGGCGACTTCCCTCATCACGTGGATCGACTCAGCCTCGAGCACGTCGAGCTGCGAGAGCTGGTAGTCAGAGCGTGACATTGTCATCTGGCGAACTCCGGGTTGGGTGAACTCGGCCCCGGCCAGAGCGGCCGGGCCCGGTCGCACTACTGACGCTGCTGAACGGCGCTGATCGCATCGAGCAGCTGGCCGGCCAGCGGGACGGGACAGATCAGGATATCCGGCATCCACGGCTGCTCGGAGTTGTAGCTGAGATCTGAGCCGTCGATCCTCGAGGTATGCAGCCCGGCCGCCCTGGCCACGGCCACGGGTGCGGCGGAATCCCATTCGTACTGACCTCCGCTGTGCACGTACGCATCCACCTCGCCGGTGATGACGGCGGCAGCCTTGGCTCCGGCCGAGCCGAGCGGCACCAGCTCGGCTCCTATCTCACCCGCGAGCCGCTGCACAAACTCGGGCGGCCGCGACCTGCTCACCACGAGCCGCAGCGGTGCCCCTGGCGTGGCTGGCGGCGGGCTCGGCGGCGGCTCAGCGGTCGAGAGCACCGCATCCTGGGCGGGCAGGGCTACCGCGCCAGCCGTCAGGTCGCCGCGCTCCCAGAGGGCAACGTGCACGGCCCAGTCGACCCGGCCTTCCTCGCCGAATTCCCTCGTGCCGTCGAGCGGGTCGATGATCCAGACCCGGTCCGCGGCGAGCCTCGCCGGGTTGTCGATCGCCTCCTCGGACAGGACGGCGTCGCCGGGACGGAGCCTGGACAGCTCGCGGTCCAGGTATTCCTGCGAGCCGAGGTCACCCGCGCGCCGTAGCTCGTCGGCCGCCGATCCTGACACGCGGAGCTTGAGCAGGTGCTCGCCGGCCGCGACAGCGAGATCACGGGCAAGGCGGTCGTCATCGGGAAATGCCACCGTACGCTCCAGTTGAGTGCTGACCGGCAGCCGACCCGGCACGGCCGCGGAGCCAGCCGGGCCAGGCGCTGCCGCTAAGCCGCCGGCTCAGTATGCGCCTGAACCTCGGACGACTGCTGCGCAAGTCTTCCACAAGATCTGCAGGTCAAGCATGAACGACCAGTTCTCCACATACCTCAGATCGAGGCGAACCGCCTCGTCCCAGGAAAGGTCCGACCGGCCGTTCACCTGCCACAGGCCGGTGATGCCTGGCTTGACCGCCAGCCTGCGCCGTACATGGTCACCATACATGGCCGCCTCTTCGGGCAGGGCCGGCCGTGGACCGACCAGGGCCATGTCCCCGGTCAGGACATTGACAAGCTGGGGCAGCTCATCCAGCGACCAGCGGCGCAGCCAGCTGCCCGCCCGGGTGATCCGCGGATCATTCCTGATCTTGAACAGCGGTCCCTGGTGCTGGTTGCTGTCGGCGAGATCGGCCTTGCGGGACTCGGCGTCGGTCACCATCGTGCGGAGCTTGTAGACGGAGAACATACGGCCGTCCTTGCCGACCCGGGTCTGCCTGAACAGCACGGGCCCGCCGTCGTCCAGCCTGATGATGAGGGCCAGCAGGCCGAGGAGCGGCGAGGCGAAGATCAGCCCTGCGAGCGCGAGCAGCTTGTCGAAGGCCGACTTCATGACCAGGCGCGCGCCGCTGAACTCCGGGTGGTCCATGTGCAGCAGCGGCAGCCCGGCCACCGGCCTGATCGTCGTCCGCGGGCCGGCCACGTCGAGCAGTGCCGGGGCGACGCACAGATCCGTGCCCGTCTTCTCCAGGTCCCAGGCCAGCTTCCGCAGCCGGTCACCGGCCATCTCGGGGCAGGCGAGCACCGCTACCGTGTCGGCATCGAAGCGACGGACGACGTCAGCTACCTCGTCCAGGCCGCCCACCGCGGGCACGTCGGCGATCACCCCGGCTTCGGTGGCGCCCGCGACGCAGGCGGCGACCACAGTCAGACCGTGGTAGGTCTCCCGGCGCAGCATCGTCGTGATGTCGTCCACCACCGGCGCGTAACCGACCACGACGACCTTGCGCATGCAGTCGCCTTGCCTGCGGACACGATGCAGGTGCTTGCGCAGGGCATACCTGGCGATCAGATCGAACAGCGTCACGCTCGGCAGCGCGATGACCACGTAGCCCCTGGCCAGGTCGGCCTTGATGGCGTAGGAAAAGATCGCGACGGCCGCCGTAAGGAACACGCCGGCATGGAGTACCTTGCGGAACTCATCGGGACCTACGCCGATGAACCTGGAGTCGTACCCGCCGGCCAGCGCGACCGTGGCCAGCCAGGCGCACGGCAGCGCCAGGCTCGCGAGCAGGTAAGCGACCGGGTGGCCGGCCGCTCCGTCGAACCGGACCCGGTAGGCGAGCAGGCCAGCGGCGAGGCCGCAGATGCCGTCGATGACGCCCGCCTGGCGAAGATAGCTGGCGGTCCACGATGCCGACCGGAGTACCGCCGTGCTGACGTCGAACCCGTGCCTGTGGGCGGCACTGATCGCGGAGTGGCCCGACACCAAGCTCCTCCCCTCGCCGGTGAGATCTCATGCGCCGGGCAGGCCCGCACCGGGGGGGTTTGCCAGGCGTTAACCAACTACTACACAAGTTGGACGCCTAAACATCGGGAGCAGTTGACACAATTGAGATCACAATATGCCTGCTGAGGCATCACACCGAGATCATGCCGTATCGTCGGCGCTCCGACGGGCTCAGGCTCGCAGCGGACGGAATGCTAGCCAGACGCTGCGGTGTGCGGATGGATCTGGTTCTGAGCGGCGGCGAGCCCCGACCGCAGCAGCGTCTCGGCCGCGTCGGCGGCGATTTCGGTCACCAGCGGCAGTTCCTTGCGCTCGGCGGCGCTGAAGTCGGTCAGCACGAAGTCCGCCGGGTCCTGCCTGCCCGCGGGCCGGCCGATGCCCACCCGCACCCGGTAATAGTCGCGGGTGCCGAGAGCGCTCGTCACCGAGCGCAGGCCGTTATGCCCGTTGTCTCCGCCGCCGAGCTTCAGCCTGATCGTGCCGAAGGCAAGATCAAGCTCGTCGTGCAGGACGACCGTCCGGTCCGGCGGGATCTTGTAGAACTTGCTGAGCGCCGCCAGCGGCCCGCCGGACAGATTCATGAACGACATCGGCTTGGCGACGATCACCGGCACGCCGGCCAGCCGCCCCGAGGCGGCCTGCGTCCGTGACCGCTCCCGGCGGAATCCCGAGCCCATCCTGGCGGCCAGGAGGTCGGCCACCATGAAGCCGACGTTGTGCCTGTGGCCGGCATACCGCGGCCCCGGGTTTCCGAGCCCGGCCACCAGCCATCGCTCATCGGCCATCACGACACCACCGGCGCGGGGCCGGACCCTCCCGGCTTACTCGAGTACTCCTGCCTGCCCGGGCGGCATGCGGCGGTCGTCCCGGCCGGCTGCGGCGGCTGCCCGCCCAGGCACGGCCTACTCGGACGCCGACTGCGACTCGGCGGACGCCTCGGCTCCGCCCTCGGCCTGGCCGGCACCTTCGCCGACGGACTCCGGAACCTCGCCGGCCTCCTCGGGCTCGGCCACGACGCCGAGCTCGGCTTCGAGCTGCGCGGCCGTCGGAGCGGAGATGACGTGCAGTACCAGGATGTCCGGCTCGACGGCCAGGGTGACGCCGCGCGGCAGTTCCAGGTCGCCCGCGTGGACGGAGGCACCGATCGGCATGCCCTCGACGCTGACCTCGATGCCCGGCGGGATCTGGGTTGCGTCGGCCTCGATCGAGATCTGGACCAGCTGCTGGTCGAGCAGGCCGTCCGGGGCGACCTCGCCGGTCACGGTGACCGGGATGTCGACGGTGACCTTCTCGCCGCGGCGGACCAGGATGAGGTCGACGTGCTCGACGGTGCCCTTGATCGGGTCACGCTGCACGGCCTTCGGCAGGGCCAGCTCGCCACCGCTGGACAGGCCGTCGAGCCTGATCAGGACGTTGGCGGTGCGCAGGGCCAGCAGGACGTCGTGGCCAGGCAGGCTGACGTGCCGCGGCTGCGTGCCGTGGCCGTACAGGACAGCGGGAACGCGCCCGGCCCGGCGCTCGCGCCGGGCGGCACCCTTGCCGAATTCGGTCCGCGGCGTTGCAGCGATATGAACCTCGGGCACGGTGCCACTCCTATGCGGGTACAGCCCTGTGGCGGGCAGAAGAATTCGCAGTGAGTCTAGCCGACGATCGGCGAGCTCAGCTCTGCCCGTCGAAAAGGCTCGTCACCGAGCCCTCTGAGTAGACCTCGGTGATGGCCCTGGCGATCAGCGGCGCGATCGACAGCACAGTCAGCTTATCGAACTGCTTCTCCGGCTGGATCGGCAGCGTATTGGTGACGATGACCTCGCTGACCGCCGAGTTCTTCAGCAGGTCGACCGCGGGACCCGACAGCACTCCGTGCGTCGCGGTCACGATGACCTGCGCCGCGCCCTGCTCGAACAGGGTTTCCGCGGCATTGGCGATCGTGGCCCCGGTGTCGATCATGTCGTCCACCAGGATGCAGGTCCGGCCGGCGACCTGGCCGACCACCTCGAGCACCTTCACCTTGTTGGCGACGTCGGGGTCACGCCGCTTGTGGATGATCGCCAGCGGGCAGCCGAGCCGGTCGGTCCACCGCTCGCAGACCCTGACCCGGCCCGCGTCGGGCGCCACCACCGTGACCTGCGACAGATCGAGCTTGCCCTCGATGTAGGAGGCCAGGGTCGGGAGCGCGAACAGGTGGTCCACCGGACCGTCGAAGAATCCCTGGATCTGGGCGGTATGCAGGTCGACGGCCATCAGGCGGTGGGCGCCGGCGGCGGCGAACAGGTCAGCCATCAGCCGGGCCGAGATCGGCTCGCGGCCGCGGCTCTTCTTGTCCTGCCGCGCGTACCCGAAGAACGGGGCCACCACCGTGATCCGGTTCGCCGACGCGCGCTTCAGCGTGTCGACCATGATGAGCTGCTCCATGATCCACTGGTTGATCGGCGCGGTGTGGCTCTGCAGCACGAACGCGTCGCAGCCCCTGACCGACTCGAGGAAGCGCACGAAGATCTCGCCGTTGGCGAAGTCGAACAAGGTCGTCGGGGTCGGCTCGATGCCGAGGAAGTCGGCGATCTCCAGCCCGAGCTCGGGGAACGCCCGCCCGGAGAAGAGCATCATCTTCTTTCCGGCTGGCCCTTTACCGCCCGTCACGTGACCTGCTCTTTCACTAGGTGTGCGAAGGGACCGACGTGTGCGCCGTCGCCGATGACCGAGGACTCGCAGACGGACTGGATGACGGTGGCACCCTGGCCGACCGCGGTGTCCCGCAGCAGGCAGCCGGGTCCGACCGTCGCCCCGGCCGCGACCGTCGTGCTGCCCTCCAGCTGGGTGCCGGGCCCGATCCAGGCTCCGGCCGCCAGGTCGACGCCGACGTCGACCCAGGTGCTCGCGGGATCGGCGATCCGCACCCCCGCGCGCATCATCGACCCGAGCAGCCTGGCATTCAGCACCTGGCCGGCGCGAGCGAGCTGCGCGAGGTCGTTGACGCCCTGAACCTCTTCAAAATCATCACACGAAACGGTAGCCACCGGATAGCCGTCGCTGCGCAGGACGGACACCGCGTCGGTGAGATATTCCTCACCTTGCGCGTTGTCGGTCCTGACTCGCTTCACCGCGTCGGCGAGCAGGTCACCGTCGAAGGCGTACATGCCCGAGTTGATCTCGTCGATCGCGCGCTGCTCGGGCGTCGCGTCGGCATGCTCGACAATCGCGGCGAACGCGCCGTGCTCGTCCCTGACGATCCGGCCGTAGCCGGCCGGATCGGGTGCCCGCGCGGTCAGCACGGCGGCCGCCGCGTCCGCCGACATCCGCTGGGCACACAGCCTGGCCAGCGTGGCGCCCTGGAGCAGCGGGGTGTCGGCATAGGTGACCACCACGGTGCCCTTGATCGTGCCGACGGTCTCGAGCACGACCCTGACCGCGTGGCCGGTGCCGCCGAGGTGGTCCTGTTCCACGATGACCGCGCCTGGTACCTGCTGCCGCGCGTGCTCGGCTACCTGCTCCCCGTTGTGCCCGACGACCACGATCAGCCGGTCAGGCGTGAGCTCCGCGGCAGCGGCGAGGCAGTGCCCGAGCATCGTCTGCCCGCAGACCCGGTGCAGCGTTTTCGGTATGGGCGACTTCATCCGCGTGCCCTCGCCGGCCGCGAGCACGATCACGGCGGCCGGACCTGCTGCGCTCACTCGGCTCGGCTCCTCGGTATCGCTGCGGATGGTCCGTACAGGCTTTACCCGTGCTGGGTGGTCTATTCGGTGTGGTCGATACGGTGTGGTCTATACGGGGCGCTGGATCCGCGCCGTTATATCCCCCGACCCGAGCAGGATACCTCCCGGTAGGCAGGCAGGTTCGCGGCACGATTCGGTTAGGGGCGAAACTTGCAGGTGTGACCGGCTGGGTGCTGCACGTCGACCTCGACCAGTTCATCGCGGCTGTCGAGGTGCTGCGCAGGCCGGAACTGCGCGGCAGGCCCGTGGTAGTCGGCGGTGACGGGGACCCAACCAAGCGGGGCGTGGTGAGCACGGCGTCATACGAGGCGCGCCGCTACGGCGTGCACTCGGGGCAGCCGCTGCGGACGGCGGCCCGCCGCTGCCCCGACGCGGTGTTCCTGCCGGTGGACAGGGAGGCGTACGAGGCCACCTCGGCCGTGGTGATGGCGACGCTCAAGCACCTCGACGCCGTGGTGGAGGTGATGGGCTGGGACGAGGCGTTCCTGACCGCCGAGACCGACGACCCGGAAATTCTGGCCAGAAGAATTCAGCGACTGGTGCGGGAGTCGACCAGCCTTGACTGCTCGGTCGGCATCGGGCAGAACAAGCTGCAGGCCAAGATCGCCACCGGATTCGGCAAGCCGGCCGGGGTGTTCACGATCACCAGCCAGACCTGGCCCGAGCTGCTCGGCCCACGGCCGACCGATGCGCTGTGGGGCGTCGGGGCCAGGACCGCGCGCAAGCTGGCCGGGCTGGGAATCGCGACCGTGGCCGAGCTCGCGGCCGCCGATCCGCGTGAGCTGGCCGGGCAGTTCGGCCCGACCATCGGGCCGTGGCTGGTGCAGCTGGCTCGCGGCATCGACCTGTCCGCGGTGACCGACGAGCCGTACGTGCCGCGCGGTCACGGCCGGGAGGTCACCTTCCAGCAGAACCTCACCGACTGGGAGCAGGTGCGAGCCGAGGTCGGCCGGATCGCGCGGATCGTCGCCGGCGACGTCGCGGCCGACGGGCGCCCGGCCGGACGGATCGTGGTCAAGGTCCGCTACGCGCCGTTCTTCACCCGGACGCACGGCCGGGGGCTCGCCGAGCCCACCGGCGACCCCGCACTGATCGAGGCCGCGGCGCTCGCTGCCCTCGACGACTTCACCAGGCAGGACCCGGTGCGCCTGCTCGGCGTTCGCGCCGAGTTCGCCGGGTCGTAATGAGTTCCGCGGAACAATCGGGTGAGCCGCTGGCAAAGACAGGTGTCCTGTCCCTGCGCGGAAGGCCGCCTATGAGAGCCGACAATGCCCGCCGTAGCCACGCTGCGCCGGGTCATCAGGTCCAGCCTGATGACGCCACCGTCATCGGGCTCTCGATGTCCGACCCGGAGAAGTTCGCCGTCGTGTTCCGCCGGCATGTCGGCGCCATCCAGCGGTACGTCACCCGCCGGATCGGCCCCGGGCAGGCCGACGACGTGGTGGCGGAGACGTTCCTGGTCGCGTTCCGGCAGCGGGCCGGCTACCGGGACGACGGGCGTGACTGCCTGCCCTGGCTATACGGGATCGCGACCAACCTCGTCGGCCGGCACTGGCGCACGGAGGTCAGGCAGCTCCGGCTGCTCGCCCGTACCGGCGCCGATCCGGTGACTGAGGCGTTCACCGACCGGGTCGACGCGGCCGTCACGGCCGGCAGCGCGAAGGGACGGCTGGCCGCCGCCCTGGCCGGGCTGCCTGCCAGCCAGCGGGACGCGCTGCTGCTGGTGGCGTGGGCGGGCCTGAGCTACGACCAGGCCGCCCTGGCCATCGGGGTGCCGCTCGGCACCGTCCAGTCGCGGGTCAGCCGGGCCCGCAGGCGGCTGCGGCAGCAGCTGGCCGATCTCGACCCGGCGAGCCGGGGAGAGGACGAGCCGGCTGGCCCCGTGACCACGGCCGCCGGCTTCGTGCTGCCGCCCAGCCCCGCGCCGCTGCGCGTCCTTCCAACCCGCTCGCCCGTACCAGGAGACCAGCGATGAACGAGCTTGAGCTACTGATCAGCCTGCGGGACGAGGTCCCGCTCACCACAGCCAGCCCCGCGGTCGAGGCGACGGTTATGGCGACCATCACGCAGCCGGTTAGCCCAGTCGCGAGCTCGCCTCGCACCGGCGGCCGCCGCTCGGCGAGGCCGGTCACGGTGCCGCGCGCCGGGGACGCCCGCCCGCGGCTGCGGCGAGCACTGGCCGTCGCTGCTGCCGTGGGCGTCAGCGCGACCGCGGTCATTGGCCTCGCAGTGGCGGGGAGACCAGCCGGACCGCAGCTGATCCCGTGGTCGGGCCGGCCAGCCGCCGCCGGGGCCAACCTGAGCTATCCCAGTCTCGGCCTGGCGCGGACCGAGGCTCAGCTAGTCGACTATGCCACCCGTGCGGCGGTGATCGCATCGGGGCGCGCACCTGCCCCGCATGAGTGGGTCTTCGTGAAGACCGAGGTCGCGGACTCCTCGGCCGGCAGCGGCGGGTTCCTGTTCGGACCACCGGACAAGCGGGTCATCGGCCTGGGATGGATCAGGGTCGACCGGCGCGAGGTCGCGGGCCTCGACGCAAAGGTTGCGGCCGGCCTCTCGTCCAGCGACGTGGTGCACGGCAACATCGCGATAAGCCCGAGTGATGGCTGGTCTCTCACCGGCTGGAAGAGCATCAGGTACTCGTACCTCGCCTCGCTGCCCGCCGACCCAGCGCGGCTGGAATCAGTGATCCTCGCGAACGGCCACTCCGGGATTCCTGGCCACGTCGCGGTCTTCGATGCGATCTCCACTCTGCTTGAGGGCGAGATCCAAGGTGCGTGGATTCCCCCGAAGCTGGCGGCCACCATGTACCGGGTACTCCAGCGGCTACCTGGCGTGCATTTCGAGAGCGGAACCGACTTGGCCGGCCGGAGTGGCATCGGCCTGTACATGGTGATCGACGGGTGGTACAAGCAGGAGCTTGTGATCAATCCGCAGACCTACACCTACATGGGCGACAAGGTTGTCGCGATTACGGCCCACAAGGATGTCGGCACCGACGGCACCAGGTACATCAGGAAAGGCCAGGTGCTCGGCTGGGAGGCATTGCTCGCTTCCGCCATCGTCCGGCGAGTGGGCGAGCTTCCCTGAGGGGCGGACGACTCAGGCGCTCCCTTGGCAGCCCGGCCCTGCGCTGAGGCAGCCGGGGAGCGCTGTCGTCGGCAGAGCGCTGTCATCGTCCGCGATTCGCAAGAACTGTCAGTACCTCATACTAGTGTTCTAATATGACGAACACGCTGACATTACCGCAACTGCGCGAGGAAGCTGTTACTCTGCGACGGGCCGGCAAGTCCCGGCGCGAGATCCAGCAGATCCTGCAGATCCGGAGGACCGCCGGTCAAATTGCGTCATCTTCATCAACAGCGATCCGCGGCTGATCAGGTTCTACCTCAGCTTCCTGCGGCTGGCCGGAGTCAGCCAGGACCAGCTCGTCTTCCAGGTCAGCATCCACGAAACGGCGGATGTGGCTGGCGCCCAGGAGTTCTGGCGCAGGGTCACCCAGGCGGATCCGGGGCAGTTCCGTCCGCCGCTCCTGAAGAGGCACAACCCCCGCACCGTCCGCCTCAACACCGGCGACACCTACCACGGCTGCCTGCGGGTAGAGGTCCTCCGCAGCGGTTCCCTGTACCAGCAGATCGAGGGCTGGCGTGACGCCGTCATGGCGAGTGCCGCGATGATGTCTGATTCCGAGTCGCCCGGCTAAGCCACTGGTCGGTATCGTGAATCGCGCCCGCAGATGCCGCAGGCAGAGCGGGCAGTCCGGCGTGGGGTAATTGGCAGCCCAACGGGTTTTGGTCCCGTTTATTCTGGTTCGAGTCCAGACGCCGGAACTGTCCTTGATCGCGAGGCCCGTGCGTCACCCTGGCCAGCGCCCCGGCGACTCGGCAGGCCCGGCATGTTCCGACGGCGACCGGGCAGTTGCGCGGAAGGCCACAACTCGGACCGGCTGAAGTCTGTCGGATATCGCTCTAGTGGGTTCACCCGAACCTACGGTACCGTAAGCTACGGTTACGTAAGCGTATTCGCCCGGCCCATGACCTCGGTTATGCGGAGCGCTCTTCCGACCGGCCCCTTCTCGAGCCAGCAAGGAACCGTGATGACCGCTACCGCCGATACCTCCGTCGCGCCCAACGAAACAGCCGAGCCGGCAACCGCCCGCCGTCTTGGCCCGATCTCCGAGTTCGAGGACGAGCCCAGGAGCAACGTCGAGCGCGTCATGGTCGCCATCTTCACCGGCGTGCCGATGCTCGCGCTGCTCGCTGCCGTGCCGGTGGCCTGGATCTGGGGCTTCCTGAACTGGCAGACCGTGGTGATCGGGATCGCGTTCTACGGGTTCTCCGGGCTCGGGATCGCGATGGGGTTCCACCGCTACTTCACGCACGGGTCGTTCAAGGCGAACCGGGCCTTCAAGATCGCGCTCGGCGTCGCCGGCTCGATGGCGATCGAGGGCCCGATCCTGGACTGGGTCTCCGATCACCGCAGGCACCACAAGTACAGCGACAAGGAGGGCGACCCGCATTCGCCCTGGCGCTTCGGCGACGACTGGAAGGCCCTCACCAAGGGCATGGCCTGGGCTCACATGGGCTGGCTGTTCGACCGCGACGTGACGTCACACCAGAAGTTCTCCCCCGACTGGCTGGCCGACGACGACATCGTCGCGCTGCACAAGTGGTTCCCCGGCCTGGTCGCAGTCACCCTGATCGCCCCGGCGCTGATCGGCGGCCTGTGGACGATGTCGTGGCAGGGCGCAGTGATCGCCTTCTTCTGGGCGAGTCTCGTGCGGGTCTCGTTCCTGCACCACGTCACCTGGTCGATCAACTCGATCTGCCACACGTTCGGCAAGCGCGAGTTCGAGGCCCGCGACAGGTCCATGAACGTGGCCTGGCTGGCCGTCCTGTCCTTCGGCGAGTCCTGGCACAACCTGCACCACGCGGACCCGACCTGCGCGCGCCATGGCGTGTTCAAGGGCCAGATCGATATCGCCGCGCGCGGGATCTGGCTGGCTGAGAAGCTGGGCTGGGTATCGAACGTCCGGTGGCCGGACGAGGTGCGCCTGACCGGCAAGAAGGTCGGCGCCACCCGCGAGCTCGGCTCGATGACCAAGCGGCCGGCCGCGGCGCCGATTAACTGATACCCGGCTGCTCGCTGCATGATGGGGCAGTGAGCAGCAATCCCCCAGCGTCCAGCCGCAAGCGAATGACCGGCAAGGAGCGGCGCGAGCAGCTTCTTGACATCGGGCGGCGCCTGTTCGCTGAGCGCGGCCTGGACGGCACCTCCATCGAGGAGATCGCCGCCCAGGCCGGCGTGTCCAAGCCGGTCGTCTACGAGCATTTCGGCGGCAAGGAAGGCCTGTACGCCGTGGTGGTCGACCGGGAGGTCAGCAGGTTCCTGGCGATGGCTACCGAGCTTCTCCGCGGCGAGGACAATATGGAGAAGTTCGAGGCCGCCGCGGTCGGCCTGCTCCGCTACATCGAGGACAACAGCGACGGCTTCCGCATCCTGGTCCGGGACTCGAACCCGGCGTCCGGCTCTGGCACTTTCGCCAGCCTGATCAGTGACATCGCCAGCCAGGTCGAGTACATCCTGGCCGACGTGCTCAAGGTCCGCGGCTACGACCCGAAGTTCGCGCCCGTGTACTCCCAGATGCTGGTCGGGATGGTGGCGTTCGCCGGCCAGTGGTGGCTGGACGTCCGCAAGCCCAAGCTGGAGGAGATGGCGGCTCACCTGGTGAACCTGGCCTGGAACGGCCTGTCTCAGCTGGACCCGAAGCCGAAGATCTCGCCCGGGGCGCAGAAGCGGCTCAGCGAGGACTCCTGATCCCGGCAGTTCCGATCAGGAGGCGCGGCGGGCCACCACGAAGACGCGCCGGAACGGCAGCACGGTCCCGTACGGCGCCTGCGGGTACTCCTGCCGCAGCATCGCTCCGTACTCGGCCATGAACTCCGCGGCCTGGCCGGCGTCGAGCGCCGCGATCACCGGCCGCAGGCCGGTGCCCTGGTACCAGCGCAG
>DATKQH010000313.1:0-10457 GCA_035532775.1 Streptosporangiaceae bacterium | reverse complement strand
CGCAGCCCAGCCGTCATACACCGACCAGTGCCCACGGACATGCGCCATGGCGTTGATCGCGCCAGACCCGCCCAGAACCCGGCCCCTCGGGTAGGCCACCGCCCCCGCATCAGCCTGCCCTGCCGTGACATTGCCCCAGTCCGCTGCCGAGCCGAGGTTGCCCGGCCACGCGTTCGGCACCGTCATGGCACGGGTACGCTCCGAACCCCCCGCTTCCAGGAGCAGCACCTGGGCACCCGCATCCTGCGTCAGCCTGGCCGCCACCACACAGCCGGCAGTGCCAGCACCGACTACGATGTAGTCGAACTCCTTCACCGCATCCCCTTCACGACTACTGAACACACCCACTCGCGGTTCACTGCGGGCCAGGCGGCACATCGGCCACCATGGCCCCGTCAGGCCGGACGCAGATCTTGCCGGACCGCATCAGATCGGCCAGCAATGCGCTAGCCAGCCCAAGGCCGATGACGCGCGGCTGCAGATGAGGCTTACCGGCTATCTCGTGGTGTGCCATCAGGCAGAGATCATCAGCAAGCCGGCCGGTGCCGCTCAGCCGGGCCACGAGTCCTCCCGTGATGGTCATGCCGTTCCTCCGATTCGGAGCCGCTACATGCGCGCCGTCATGCAGTACCTGGCCCAGCCGTCATCGGCTCTGTGGGCCGCAAGTTGGCGGGACGCGAGGAACAATCCAGCGGAAGCTCAGTCCATTCGCGCCGGACGGGATCGGGGAAAGTGCCTGGACGAACTAGCCGAGGCCAGCAGCCAGCCCGTCCGGATAATCTGAGGCGCCGTCGTGCGGAAAGGCTCGATATGGTGCCTGGTGGCCAGCCATACGGTGCAGGATCACCGCCGTGCCTGGACGGCCGGGAGATGTCCAGCCTCGCCTCCCGCAACATCCGCCAGACGGCCAGATCCGCGACATCCCCGCTCGCTCCACTGTCGACCTCGCCGAGACCCAGGTCGTTAACGACTGTCTCCGCGGCCCGGGCGACCGGGGTGACAGGGCAGACCGGCATAACCTG
Source organism: Streptosporangiaceae bacterium (assembly GCA_035532775.1). Taxonomy (GTDB): domain Bacteria; phylum Actinomycetota; class Actinomycetes; order Streptosporangiales; family Streptosporangiaceae; genus Chersky-822. The sequence continues at coordinate 9,435 of DATKQH010000313.1, read as the reverse complement.
CGGCGAGCAGGACCACCATTCGCCGCCGATACGGCCCACAGATACGCCGTCGATTGGCTCCTTCGCGGCAGTGATCTCAGCGGGGAAATAGATGCGGAGATGCGGTTTCTCGGCTCCGCCCTGCACATCACAGCTCACGCCGCGGCTGGTCAACTCGCCGAGCAGCGCGATTATGTATAGCCCGGAGGGCGCCCTGCCAGGCTCTGAGTCGATCATTGCCAGCTCCTTTCCAGGCGTGACCAGATAGGACGCGAACGGCGGAGGGCGCCGGCCCCTGCAGACCATGAAGAGAGGGACCGGCGCCCGCCGCCGGCGTGCGGAGGCGGTCCCGGGGACCCAGGCCACACCGCCACGCCGGCTCTCCTGCTGCTCAGCACGCGGCACTCATGCAGTCGCTTGAAGGGTGAGGCACAGCGACACGGTGGCATGTCTGATTGGTGTCCGGAATCGCTGGACATCAGACAGCCAGTTTGTGGACATTGGCAGCTCAGGCGCTTAGTGAATTCGGTGCAGCGTTTGGCCACACCGCGCTCACGGAGAATCAGAACCTCTGGCGGGCACTGCGCGGATCCCGCCAGGCAGGATCAGCCCGGTGCCCTCCTGGGTTGCGGCGGTCGCCTGGGCCAGCACATGCAGCAGGGCCATCGGGGAGACAAGCTGCCCGCCGACACCAGGAATGTGCGCCCACGTGGCTCGTTCGCCACCGCCGAGCCGCGACGGTGGCACGGGCACCCGCCCGCCATGGGCGTGCCAGCGGACCAGGAGTTCGCTCGTGGTTGCTGGGGGGCTGGCAGCGGTGATGTCCTGGCGGGTCCACGGGCAGGCACCGGATCGGGTCAGGAAATAGCATCGAGAGCCCGCCGTGATCACGGCGAGGGCGTCGGCGGGGTCAGGCAGGGCAGGCAGGCCCCGGATCTCATCGGGCACACCCCTCGTGTACAGCCACCAACCCATGGCGAGCATCCCAGCCTGACGCGGTACCTCCAGGACGTCGAGGACCGTTCCGGTCACCAGCCACAACCGGCCGTCCGGTTCTTCCTCAGCGGGCCAGCCGCGTCGCTCGCACGCCTGCCACGCCTCCCCGGGCGTCAGCGATTCCAGGCCGTCGGGCTCATGGCCTGGCGCACCATGCCCTGCGCCCGGCGGCAGATCTCCAGGGTCCGCGCGGGACTCGGCAGCCACCCACGCCTGGATACGGTCGTATCCCCGGGCGAACAACTCGCCGGTTCCCAGCACGTGATCGGCGCGTTCCCACATCTGGCGGCCGGTCCTCGCGCCGGTCTCAGCGTTGGCCACCGCGGTCCGCGAGTACCCCAGGAGCACGCCGAGTTCCCGCTGCAGGTATCCGGCCGCCTTACGCCGGGTGGCCAGCTGGCGTCCCAGCCCGCGGCGCATCGCGGCCACGGCATCAGATTCCCGCACCACCGTCCCCTGCCCAGCCGACGAGTGGTGCGGTCCCGCGAGCGGGATCTCCGACCGCAGTGATCACGGCCCATCCTGGGCCTGGCGCTCGACCACGATCCAGACCTGCTTTGCCGGGGTCAGCCCAGTGCAGGTCGATGTTGGCTCAGCGCCGCATGAACCGGGGAAAAGACCGGTCACGATCTGAAGACCGCGGCCTGACTCCCCGTCGGCCAGTCCCCCACCGGCCGCCCGCAGAAGCCTGCGCCCCAGCTCGGCGTGGTCGCCCCCGCCATCCATGACCGCGACCTTCACGAAGGCCCGGCCGAGGAGAATGCGGAGTTCATACGGCCCCGGCGCGTGCAAGCGGGCGTTGGCGACCAGCTCGTCGACCGCCAGCTCGACATCGGGCAGCCCGGTTATGACCCCAGCACCGGTCAAGATGCTAACGACGAGGCGCCGCGCCCGATGTTCAGGCCGGGGCCCGTGGAGGCAGCGGACGATCGCATACCTGGCGTGGTCCGCCGGGTTGCCGATGGCGGCTGCCCCTAACCCCGTCGTCATCGGCAGGCATCCCCAGCCAGTTCGAGCAGCCTTGCGACCTGCTGCTCTTTTGGACATGGATGGCCGCGCACGCACCGGCAGCAGCGCCCGTCGCCAGCCGGCCCATGGGTGGCGGACTCGGCGACCAGGACCCGCAGGTAACCCGCCAGGTCAGGCTGGCACGCGTCAGGTGGCCCTTGCCCATCGCCCGGGGCAGCCAATAGCCGAACGCTGGCACGCCCGGACCGACAGACCAAGGCTGGTAGGGAGCTCGCCCTACAGAGACCGTCCCAGGAGAGCGCGGTCATCCTGATGCCCGCAGTGGTTGGTGTAGGTGTGCTGGTGATCCTGGTGCCCATCGCTGCCGCCAGGGGATAAGGGCAGCAGACCGCCCGGAATCAGGCGATGGCCGCTGCCGGCTGCCGATAATGTAGATCCAACGTCGGTAGCGTAACCATACTAGGAATATTCTTCCAGTCATTCGCACGAACATTTCAGAGGGTTATTTAGCGGGTGGTACAGCTGACAGGCCCGCACCAAGCCGGGCTTCCGGCACACTGACTGCGACCAGGAAGGAGGCGGCCGTGACCGAAGCGGCACGCAACCCCACCGCAGTGCGGCGGGAACTCGGCCAGCGGCTGCGCGGCCTGCGCACGGCCAAGGACATGACCGTGGCCGAGGCGGCTGAGCGCGTCGGGTTCTCCCAGTCCAAGCTCACCAAAATTGAGCTGGCCCAGGCGGTGGCCACCCGTGACGACGTGCTCAAAATGCTCGATGTGTACGAGGAGACTGACCCGCAGCAGCAGGCCCTGCTGCTGGCCATGGTGAGGGTCGGCGCTACCAAGGAATGGTGGGAAGGCCACCGTGCCCTGCCGCCCAAATTCGGCAGCTACCTGGGACTGGAGTCAGTGGCCACTGCCTTGCAGGCGTACGACACTCACCTCGTGCACGGGCTGCTGCAAACCCCCGACTATGCCCGAGCGCTGCTCCGGGCAGTACGCCCCGAACTGCTGCCGCACGAGATCGACCGGCTTGTCGAGCTGCGGATGCGCCGCCAGCAGATCCTGAACCGCACCGACCCGCCGCCGCCGACCCTGTGGTCGGTCATGGACGAGGCCGTGCTGCGCCGGCAGATCGGCGGCCAGGAAACCATGCACGCCCAGCTCCAGCGGCTCATCGAGCGCAGCGCGCTGCCCAACGTCACCCTGCTGGTGATGCCCGATGACCTGGGCGCCCACGCTGGCCTCACCGGGCCGCTCGCCATCTTCCAGTTCGAGGCCAGTGCCCGTCCCGTTGTCTACGTCGAAGGCCAGGCAGGTAATCTCTACCTGGAGAAAGACGACGATCTCCGTCGCTGCCAGCAGACCATGAACCACATCCGCGCCGCCGGGCCCGGCCCCGAGCGATCCCTTGCGCTCATCCGGCAGGTGGCCAAGGAGATGAAACCATGACACACCCCCACGGGCTTCCGCCCTACCCGTCGCCGGAGGAGCTTGACCACGCGGCCTGGTCTAAGGCCAGTGCGAGCAACGGAGGTACGGGCTGCGTCGAGGTCGCGCACCTGGCCTCTTGGACAGTCATCCGTGACTCGAAGAACCCGGACGGCCCGGTGCACTGCTACACGCCGCACGAATGGGCGTGCTTCCTCGACGGGGCACGAGGCGGCGAGTTCGACCGTCCCTAGCCCACCCCAATGTCACCGGTCAGCGGCGTTCCCGCTGCCCAGCAAGGTGATCCCGTGTAGCAGAGACGCCGATCAGGCTGTCATTGGCCTGTGCAATCGTCATGCACAGGCTAACCGCTGCTGCGCCCTCGGGCTCAGCCCCAGCCTTGGCGGGCCAGCTACGGCCCCTGGCGACCCAAGGAACTGATGGCCCTGGAACGCACCATCCTCCTCATCCTCGCCCAGGAGATCAAATCGGCCTACGGCAGGGCGAGTGCCCGGGTCAGCCGGTCGTGCCAGGTGGCAAGGTCAGCTGCTGGCGCGGGGTCGCCCTCGGGGGTTCGCAAGTAGACGTGCAGGACGAGTTCAGCGCTTCGCGCGTCATGCATGGAGCGGGACACGCCGGCATCGGGGAGCAGCAGACGCGCCCATGCGATGGGGGCCTTTGCCTGGTCATTACCGTTGAGGACGGCGTTGAAGATCCTTCGGGGCTGATCGCCCCACGCAGTCCATATAGCTCCGCGGACCTACAACTGAGCTGGATCGAGGAAGTTCATCAACGCCAGTGTGGGCTCGTTCTGCCCGGTGAGGGCGTTGACCAGCATCTCAAGTCCGTAATTGGCGTGCTCAGTCGCTAGCTGCATGACTTCGCGGGGCCTTGTCAGAATCTCCTCACCTCGAAGACCTACTGCGACCAGCTCAAGGTGGATGATCCGCCAGGGGTCGCTGCTCAGCACGGCCCCGTCCATGAACTTGACGCGCCTGTCTGGGGCTGGCAGCGGCCGTGTCTGGCCGTGCCGGACGCCGAGACAGAATCCGATCCACCATGCGTCGATCTGGCGCGCGAATGGCTGATTTATTCCGACGTGCTCGCGGATGACCCGGTGCAGATCATCTGGCATGAACAGGTCGGCAGAGGCGTACCGGTTAATTACCTCTGCCATTAGATTGCCGCAGCCATATCGCGGAACGCGAGACCGTGTGCATTGTCGATGCGACGAGCACATATCCGGCACGACTGCTCGTGGGTGCATGAGCACGCCTGGATCACTGGCTCGTCGCCGAGCCAGTCGTACACGAGGTCGGCAGGGTAGTCCTTGCTGCACGAGATCGTGACGAAAACGCCCGCGTGCTGCGCGAGCAGCTCGCCGACCTCCATGATTTCGGATCGGGTCAGCAGGAGAATCACCTGGTACGGAGGCTCGTCGCCGGTTGGCGGGTGAGTGATGGTGCTGACCATCCGCTGCTTCACGCCGCCGGACACCATGCCCAGAGGAGTGTCGATGAGGCGCGGCGCGGTGATGCCGGCGACCTCCATCAAGGACCAGATGAAGGCCAGGGTCAGCGCGCGCTGGGATGCCCCGTTGAGTTCGTAGTCGGTGTCGAGGGTAGTGCCGTTCTGGCTCTCGACCACGATGTCGAAGTTCTCAGTGATGGAGACGCCGCGGAACACGCCAAGGCGAGCGTCCGGTTCCGCGCCGATGATGGACAGGAAGATTTCCTGCAGCCGGGCGGAGACCTTATCCACGTACTCTCCTTCGAGCCGGCCCTGGACCTGTTCTGCGAGGATCCGCAGGTCATCGGCCACGTCACGCTTGATAACCAGATCATGGTTGGCCCGGCGCTTCTTCAGGACCGCAGCGAGTTCCTGCTCGCGGTCTGCGACCTGTCCCTCGAAGGCGGCGATACGTTCGGCGATGCGGCCAAGCTCCAGGACCCCGTCACCGATCTTCTTGCTCACGCCGGCGAGGTCATCGGTGAGCGTCCGCACGCGGGCGTCATCGATGAGTCTTCGCTTGGTCTCGGCCTGCTTGAGTTCAACATCGGTGCGGACGAGTTCATCGTGGGCCGCGGTGTACTCAGCGAGTGTCGCGAGACGTCTCCGGGCGAACTCCTCGGTGTCCGCGCCGGCGGCGGCGAGACCTCGTGCGTCATAACGCAGCTCGGTCAGCCGCTGAGCTATCTCGGAGTTCTCGCGCTGCTCCTCTAGCAGTTGCTGGACGTGCTCTCGCAGCCCGGACCCAGGATGAAGGTCCGACCCGCAGATGCACTCGCCGTCTTCGAGCCGGTCTTCAAGAACCTTCAGTGACGTGTTGGGGATAACGCGCCGGTCGGCGAGTTCCTCGAGCTTTGCCCGGCCCTCGTCCACCTGCGTTCCAGCGAGCGCCCACGACAGCGGCTGCCCCCTGAACGCGGTGCGCATGTCGGCGAGTGCCGCCTGCTCACGTTCCTGGCATGCGCGCATGCGCGACTTCAGCGTCGCGATCTGCGCGTTGAGTTCTTCAAGGTCTCCGATCCCGCGGAGCTGGTTCAGCTCGCGCTCCCACTCATGCTGGTGGGTTTCCATGACTTTCTGGCGGTCTTCGATGACCGACCGGCTCTCCTCCTGTTCCGCGATCTGCCGCCGGAGGGCTTCGCAAGCCTCTTCGAGTTTTTGCGCATCGCTGCCGCTTTCAGCTGACACGCGGCGCTTGAGGCTGCCGAAGACATGCTTGAGGTCCGCGACGCCGGTCGTCAGCTGCTCGATCCCGAGCAGCTCGCGGATCGCCTGGTGCACCTTGCTCTGCCGTTCATGGGAGTGCACCCGTCCCGAGATGAACTTCTGGATGTCGTCACCGTTGGTGAAGAATAGGTCAGACAGTCGATGCGGGATGAGGTGCTCGATCCACGCGTCGGCCGGCATCACGGGCTTATCCCCCTCGGGAGCGAGGCGGAACAGTTTGACGTCGTCCTGGCCGCGCGGGTAGCCACTATCCGAGCCTGGTGTTTCGAGGACCATGCGCCGGAGGCGGTACTGGCTTGTCATGCCCGTGTCGTCGGTGTGATCGAAAACGATCTCGACCTCGACCGCGACCGGGGAACCGGCGGGGCAGAAGGTGCAGGTGAGCCGCAGCGCATCAGCGTTAGCGACCTTGGGCAGGCCGTTCATGCCATAGAGGCCCCACAGCATGGCGTACAGCAATGTCGTCTTGCCGGACCCGTTTTCCCCGCGGATGACAGTCAGCGGCCGGGCCGGATCGACGGAGAAGTTGATCGTGACGTCGCGCATCATCTTGAAGTTGACGATATGCACCGACCTGATGAGCATCAGCTTCCTCCGCCTATCGCGGCAACGGCCGACCGGCCGAGTGCATCGACGACCTTCGTGACGTCGTCTCGGCGTCTGCTGGTGTGCGCCTGGGACTGCAGCGCAACCACGTCGTCGAGCGCCTTCACAAGAGCGGCCCGGTATCCCGGATACCGCTCCTTGATGGCGAGAACTTCCTGCTCGGCAACGCCATGGATCCGAGGGGTGACTGCCATTCCTACCTCTGTCCTTAGATCGTGCGCTCCAGCCTGCTGATGGCCGTCCGCGGGCCGTCCGGGTCGTACTCGTTCTCGGCGGCGCCAGCGAACTCGCGGGCGCGCGCGAGCTCGCCGAGCAGGATCCCGCGGCCCTCACCGGCCTCGTCAACTGGCGGCAGGACGATGAAGTCGTGAAGCGCGGCACGGCGCTTGCCTTCGGCCCTGCGGAGGATACGCCCGCGGCGCTGGACCCATTCCCGGCGCACGGTGCTCGACGCCAGGACGTATGCCGTGTCAGTTTCGGGAAGGTCGATACCTTCGTCGAGCACCTTCATGGCGGTCAGCGCCTGATACTCGCCGTGGCCGAACGCCTCAAGGTAACGCTCCGACCCGCGTCGTCCCGTCTCGGTGTTGGTGAACTCATGGAAGCGGATGCCAAGCCTCCGCAGGAGGGCGTTGGCCTGGTCAAGCTGCCTCGCCCCGCCCAGTACAGGCGGTTTCGCCGAGGCGTAGATCAAGGTCCGGGCGACGTGGCGAACGCCGGTCTCGACGAGAAGGGCCTCAAGCGCGGGTAGCTTGCCGGAGGCCTGCTCCAGGACGGCGCGCCGCTTGCGCAGCAAATGTTCGATCTGGTCGTCGAGGCCGTCAGCCGAGCCGTCGTCCTGCCGGTCATAGCCCTTACGCCGCAACTGCTTGCTCAGGTCAACATACGCGGCGAACTCGTCCGTACTCAGCGGTACCTCATGCAGGTAGTACCGATATGGCATGAGGCATCCAATGCTGATCGCGTCAGCGAGGGTGAAGTCGTAGATCGGCGGGCCGAAGAAGTCGAACAGCTCAGCGCTTCCGGTGTCGTCGTACTGGCGTGAAGGTGTCGCCGACAGCCCGAGCCGCACGTCGAAGCGCTGGGGTGCCAGCCGGAGGAACGTCGGCGCGCCCAGGTTGTGTACCTCGTCGCCGATGAGCATGGTCAGCACCTGCGGCGGCAGGCGGTCGAGGGCCTCCCGCAGATTCTCGTCGCCGGCGAACAGCTGCTGGGTACATAGGACAACGGCTGTGTAGTTCGACTTGGTGGCGAGGCTTGCCTTGAGTTCCTCGATCCAGACGCGGCGCCTCGGAATGGTGAGGTTGCTCGGAACCGCCGGCTCGATTCCGAAACGGCGGATGACCTCGATCCACTGGCGCATCAGCGGCGCGGTCGGCACGATGATCATCAAGAGCATCGGGCCGGGGTGGCGGTCCTGTTCACTCACTGCGGCGATCAGGGATGTCTGGGTCTTGCCACCGCCGGTGGCGATGGCCAGGATCCCGCGTGAGCCCGCTTCGAGGAACGTCCTGACGGCGACGCCCTGGTGCGCGTAGAGGCCGGTCTCCCATTCGACACCTTCAGGCACGCGCAGCAGACGCGACGGCTGTGTCGTCACGCCAGGCGGAAGGGCCGGCTCAAGCCCGCGCATGTGATCGGCCTGCCACGCCCGCCAGAAGTCATCAATGGTCGGAACGGGCTGCTTGGTGCCGCGTTTCCTGATGACGCGCAGGCCATCGGTAACGTCAATCGCGAGCACGTGCGGGTTCTCGTTGTTCCAGTCACGTTCCCAGCCGCGGACGAGTTTCGCGACACGTGCGGCGGCGGCGGAACCATCCGCCCATGGCCGGTCGACCGTCATCTGCTCGCCGTTGACGAGCAGGCCGCGCGCCGTCGCGTTGCCTGAGCCATGAACGGCGAGCCAGTCACTTCCGCCGCGCAGGAGCCACTTCTTCTTGTGGTACTGGCCGCGCGCCATCAAGGCAAAGCGAACCGTGAGTCGGCCAGCCGCGATCAGGTAGGCGAGACAGTCGAGGGTGTGCTGCACAAGAGCAGACGCGGACAGCGAGGCATCGGTGAACAAAAGCTGCTCGGCCTCGCGAATTACCTGCTCAGGCGACCTTGTCCCGCGTTCCAGGGCATCACGATCCTCCTCACTAATCTCGGGGCTGATGAGGAGGCTTAGATGGCGGTCCGGATTTGCCAGGAACTCGGCTAGGCCAGGAGCGATCTGGGCAAGGCAGCGCGAGCTGAAGAACCCGGCCCCGATGCGGGCTTCGTCAGCGGCCGCCATCGCCGGGATGAGGACCTCGCCGACTAGGTCATCTTCGGGGATCTGGTAGAGGGGCTCGGCCTTGCTCACGGCCTCGATGAGAGGTGTGCTCGGCACCTGCACCTCCTCCCTGAGCTTCGATGGCGGCCACGCGTGTGCTGTCCCTTGCAAGGAGGAGGTGCACTTGGCGGCCTGTGATCGCGAGATCACGGCGCGAATGATTGTACGGGTGCAGTCCGTCATTGTCTCGCCGCGCAACCAGGGAGACCCTCGGGACATCGTCCTTATATCTGTGCGGCCACCTCATATCTGTGCGGCCACCTCGGTGATGTAGGAGGCCGCGGCTTGGCCCCAGAACATCCTGAGTTCCCCGTAGTGTGAGTCGGCGTTCGGGTGCATGTTCTCGCCCTTGGCGTAGGCCATGAACAGCAGGTCGAAGCCGATCTTCATCTTGCGCGCGAACCG
>DATKQH010000312.1:0-6226 GCA_035532775.1 Streptosporangiaceae bacterium | reverse complement strand
TGTCGTCTGAAGATCGAACATCCCTACCTGGCGATTGCCCGCAGCATTTGGGTGCGCCCAAGGGCGGGATGACCGGGCCTTCAGCCTCCTGCTTCAAGTAGCATCTCCACGACCACGTCCTGGGCATCGTCGGGCATAACGTGAACATATGCCTGAGTCGTCAGAATGGAACGATGCCCCAGTCGCTCCATTGCCACCCAGAGCGGGATGTCCGGGTTGTTGGCGATGAATGAGGCGTGGGCGTGCCTAAGGTCATGACGCCGACTGGCCGGGATGCCTGCCCGCTGGGCTGCCTTCTTCCACGCCTCGGATAGCCCCGAGCGTGAAGGAGTCTTCCCGGCGGTATTGGTGAAGATCAGCCCGCCACCATCACCCGCAGCCCGCAGCCGGTCGGCCAGGTCAGCGGGGATCCTGACGCTACGGTGATCGCCATTCTTGGTGAATGGCTTGATCTCGAACCGTGCCGGACCGCGCAGCTCGACCATCGTCTTGGTGATGTGGAGCGTCGGGCCGTCGATATCCCCGGCAGTCAGTGCCAGTCCCTCGCCGGTTCGTACCCCGCTAACCCACATTAGCTCGGCCAGGAGCTTGTAGCGTTTCGGCAGCTCCGTCAGCAGCTTCCGATACTCACTGGCGGTCGGTGGGACCGGCCTGGCGCCGGACTTTTTCGGCAGCCTGATCCCCCGCACGGGATGAGACTTGATCAGCCCCTCATCCAGGGCCGAGGTGAGCACCGATGACATGCACGTCCTGATGAGGGCGAGCGTGGCATGGCCCCTCCCGGCCTGCTCTAGTTCTGTCAGCCAGGTCCGGACGCCAGCTCTGGTGATCGCACTCAGCGCCGTCCCGCCCCAGCGCGGGAGGACGTAGGTCCGCAGGGCAAAGCTGTAGTTCTCGACAGTCCGCAGCCCAAGCTGGTGGTTCGCTGCGGCGCTCTCCAGCCAGGCCCAGCAGAACCCGGCCACGGTGACGCCCCCTCTGACTTCTTGCAGCCAGGGCACTCTGCGCGACCCGGAGCGCTTCTCACGGGCGACGTCACCGACACAGGTCCGGTAGACGTCATTCGCCTCGGACTCGGTCGTGTACGTGCCGCCTGAGCGCTGCACGCCCCCGGCGTCACGGTAGGTCACTCGCCAGCGGTGAGCACCGCTGCTAGTCTTCCGCTTTGTGATCGCCACGTTCGTCCCCTCCTGCGTCCGGCCTGTGGTCACACCTGCGGCCTAGTACGCGGTCAGACTCACTCTACCGGTGTTCGATTTCAGCCCCATACCAGGAGCGGGATCGCCTGGCCAGCAAGGAGTGGTAACGTCGGACCTCTTCGACTGATAGGCACCGCATGGACCAGCCGCTCGAGTCTTACCAGGACGAGATCTACCTCAGCGGGCTCGGCGGCGGCAGGCCCATCCTGCCCGCCAGCCTGCCGGCGCTCGAGGACCTGGCCAGGGAGCGGATGGCTCCCGAGTCGTTCGACTACATCTGCGGCGGCGCCGGCAGCGAGGACACCGTCAGGGAGAACGCGGCGGCTTTCCGCCGGTGGCGGATCGTCCCGCGGATGCTGACCGACGTCAGCGCTCCGTCCTACGCGAGCACGGTGCTCGGCACGGACCTCGCCGCGCCGATCATGCTCGGTCCCGTCGGCGTGCTCAAGCTTGCTCATCCGGACGGCGAGGTCGCGGTGGCGCGGGCGGCGGCCGCCGCAGGCGTGCCGATGGTGCTGTCGACGGCGGCGTCCTGCACGATCGAGGAGGTCGCCGAGGCCAACGGCGACGGCCAGCGCTGGTTCCAGCTCTACTGGCCCAAGGACCGGGACGTGGCGGCGAGCTTCCTGAGCCGGGCCAAGGCAGGCGGCTTCAGCGTGCTCGTGCTGACTCTCGACACCCGGCTGCTCGGCTACCGGCCGCGGGATCTGGAGAGGGCGTTCCTGCCGTTCCTGCGCGGGATCGGCAACCAGAACTACTTCAGCGACCCGGCCTTCTCCGCCGGGCTGCCGGGCCCGGCGGCCGAGCACCAGGACGCCGCCATCCTGCGCTGGGTGCAGATCTTCGGCGATCCGTCGCTGACCTGGGCTGACCTGCCGTTCCTGCGCGACAACTGGGACGGGCCGATCGTGCTGAAGGGAATCCAGTCGGTCCAGGACGCCCAGCGGGCGGCGGACGCGGGGATGGACGGGATCGTGGTCTCCAACCATGGCGGGCGCCAGGTGGACGGCGGCATCGCCGCGCTCGACGCCCTGCCGCCGATCGCGGCGGCCGTCGGCTCGCAGCTGACCGTGCTGTTCGACAGCGGCATCCGCGGCGGTTCCGACGTCGTCAAGGCGCTGGCGCTCGGCGCCAGGGCGGTGCTGATCGCGCGCCCGTATGCCTACGCCCTCGGCCTGGCGGGCGAGGACGGGGTCCGGCACGTGCTGCGGGCACTGCGCAACGACTTCGAGCTGACCATGCGGCTGGCCGGCCACGCCAGCCTGTCCGATTTGAGCCCAGATTCCCTGATCCAGACCCCCTGACCGACCCGGGCAGGCCGCAGCCGAGATGAATCCGGGGATCCATCCCTCAGAGTTCGGGGACGTTGACGACGACCGCTTCCTGGGTGGAGCGGGCGATCACGACGACGGCGTCAGTGTCCGGTGAGGGGTTCTCCTCCCGGTGGTGAACGTGCGGCGGCACCCAGACGTAGTCACCTGGCTCGGTCTCCAGCCGGACCAGCTCACCGGAGCCAGGGTCCCGGCAGACGAAGACCGGGTTGCCGCTGACCACGTAGATGCCGGTCTCCGAGTCGCCGTGGTGGTGATCGCCTGACGACACCCCGGCCGGCAGGATCGTGCGGCCCATCCAGAGCGACTGCGCGCCGACCAGGTCACCGGAGATCGCCGCCGCGCGAACCATGCCCGCTGTCTGCGCTGTCGCGCCGGACAGGTCCGCGTCGCGGATCAGTGCGAGGCTGGCCGCCACCGGATCACGCATTCTCGGCCGGTTCGAGCGTCAGCGAGACCGAGTTGATGCACCACCGCTGATCGGTCGGCACGTCGTAGCCCTCGCCCTCGAAGACATGCCCGAGATGCGAGTTGCAGTTCGCGCACCGGACCTCGGTCCTGACCCGGCCGAACGAGCGGTCCTCGATCAGCACCACCGCGTCGCCTTCCTTCGGCTGGTAGAAGCTCGGCCAGCCGCAGTGCGACTCGAACTTGGCGTCCGAGGTGAACAGCTCGGCCCCGCACGCCCGGCAGCGGTAGACGCCGCGAGTCTTGGTGTCGGCGTACTCGCCGGTGAAGGGAGCTTCGGTACCCGCCTGGCGCAGGACGTGATACTCCTCCGGCGTCAGCCGCTTGCGCCATTCGTCCTCTGAAAGCTGCGCACTTCCCATGCCGCCGAGAATACCTCCGCCCGCCGAGACCGCCGCGGCGCCGGCTGGCTCGGCGGTATGGGGGCGCGGCGAGCCGGCGCAGGCGGCTTAGAACTTCACCTCGTACGCGATCTCACTATCGGCCGGGATCATCTCGATCTGCGCCACATGCCCGGCAGCCACCACATCACCGATCACCGAAGCCAGCACATCAAGCTCCTCCTGCCGCCCCCTGACAATCACCCGCGCGACCTCCGACCTCAGTGGCAGCCTCGCCTGGGACTTCGCCTTCCTGATAGCTCCGATAGCGGCTGACGCAGCGTCCAGTCCCGCGCCATCAGCCCGTTGCCCCTCCAGGGCGATGGCGCCGGGGCTGGACGCGGCGGCGCTCAAGGGCGCTGCCGCCGAGGCGGGGTCAAAGGGCAATTCTTCGGGCCGTGGCCAGGGAGCGCGGTGGATGGACCCTTCCTGCCACCACGACCACGCTTCCTCCGTCACGAACGGCAGCAGCGGCGCGAACAGTCGCAGCAGCATCGACAGCGCGCATCGCAGCGCCGTCACGGCCGATCCGGCGGCGGCCTCGTCGTGCCCGGCCGCGTACGCCCGGGGCTTCACGAGCTCCAGGTAGTCATCGCAGAATTGCCAGAAGAACTGCTCGGCGAACTCGAGCGCGCTGGCCTGGTCATAATCCCCGAACGCGGCTGTGCACCGGCGGATCACGTCGGCCAGCCGTTCCAGCATGGCCAGGTCGAGCGGCTCGGTCACCGGCGCGTCCGCCCGGGCCGGTCCGGCGGGTCCTGCTGGCTCGGCCGGCGGGGTGAACCCGAGCACGAACCTGGTCGCGTTGAGGATCTTGACCCCGAGCCGCCGTCCGATCTTCAGCTGTGCCACGTCGAACGCCGTATCGACGCCGAGGCGCGCGCTGGCGGCCCAGTACCTGACCGCGTCGGTGCCGTACTCGTGCAGCAGGTCGGTCGGCGTGACCACGTTGCCCGCCGACTTCGACATCTTCTTGCGGTCCGGGTCGAGGATCCACCCGGAGATGGCCGCGTGCTGCCACGGCAGCACATCCTCGAGCACCTGCGACCGGAGCACGGTGTAGAACAGCCAGGTCCTGATGATCTCGTGGGCCTGCGGCCGCAGGTCCATCGGGTAGACCCTGGCGAACAGGTCATCGTCGGCCGGCCAGCCGCCGGCGATCTGCGGGGTCAGCGACGACGTCGCCCAGGTGTCCATCACGTCCCGGTCGCCGGTGAACCCGTCGGGCACATCCCGCCGGCCGGCCGAGTATCCGGGCGGAGTGTCGGCCATCGGATCGACTGGCAGCGCGTCGTCGGCCGGCGTGATGGGCGAGCCGTAGTCGGGCGTCCCGTCCGCACCGAGCGGGTACCAGACCGGGATCGGGACGCCGAAGTACCGCTGGCGGCTGATCAGCCAGTCTCCGGTCAGGCCGTTGACCCAGTTCTCGTACCGGACGCGCATGTGCGGCGGATGCCAGGTCAGCTCGCGGCCCCGGTCGAGCAGCTGCTGGCGGAGCCGAGGATCGCTGCTGCCGTTGGTCACGTACCACTGCCGGGCGCTGATGATCTCGAGCGGCGCGTCACCTTTCTCGTAGAACTTCACCGGGTGGGTCACTGGCTCGGCGGCTCCGCGCAGCGCGCCGGCGGCGTCGAGCAGCTCGGCGGCCCGCTTCCTGGCAGCTCGCGCGGTCAGCCCGGCCAGCTCCGCATAGGCCGCCCGCCCGGCGGGCGACGTGATCGCCTCGGGCGGCTCGGCCAGCAGGCGGCCGTCCGGGCCGAGCACCGGCCTGGTCGCCAGCCCGAGATCCCGCCACCAGGTCACGTCGGTCGTGTCGCCGAACGTGCAGACCATGGCGATGCCGGTGCCCTTGGCCGGGTCGGCCAGGTGGTGCGCCAGGATCGGCACGCTGACCCCGAACAGGGGCGTCGTGGCCGCGGTGCCGACCAGGTCGCGGTACCGCTGGTCCTGCGGGTGCGCGACCAGCGCCACGCAGGCCGGCAGCAGTTCCGGCCTGGTCGTCGCGACCAGGATCTCGGATCTCGGGCCGGCGGCGGTGCCGGCGAGGCCGAAGGCGAGCCGCCAGTAGCTGCCGGGCAGCTCGCGGTCCTCGATCTCGGCCTGGGCAACCGCGGTGCCGAAGGTCACGTCCCACAGCACCGGCGCCTGCGCCTGGTGGGCGTCACCGTCGGCCAGCGCCCGCAGGAACGCGCGCTGGGAGACAGCCGCCGGGGCATCCTCGATCGTGCGGTAGCTGGTCGACCAGTCCACCGACAGCCCGAGCCGGCGCCACGCCTCCTCGTAGGCGCGCTCGTCGCGCTCGGTCAGTTCCCGGCACAGCTCGATGAAGTTCCGGCGGGAGACCGGAATCCTGGCTGACCGGCTGGAGGCCGGCCGGTCCGGGCCCGGCAGCTCCGGATCGGGCTGGTAGGGGAGCGCCGGGTCACAGCTGATGCCGTAGTAGTTCTGGACCCGCCGCTCGGTGGCCAGGCCGTTGTCGTCCCAGCCGATCGGGTAGAAGACTTCCTTGCCGCGCATGCGCTGGAAGCGCGCGACGGTATCGGTGTGGGTGTAGGAGAACGCGTGACCCAGGTGAAGCGAGCCGCTCGCCGTCAGCGGCGGGGTGTCAATCGAGTAGACCTCGCCGCGGCTCTTGCTCCGGTCAAACTTGTACTACCCGCCCCATTTCCCATGCACGCGACCACTTGTCCTCGATGCCGTCGAGTGTTGGCCTGGCGGGCACGAGCGGGGCGGAAATGGGGTCGGAGTTCATGCCGCCGATAATAGCGCGCCGGCACGTCCGGGCACAGCAAAGGCATCGGACGGCAGAGGCCCCCGCCGCGTGCGCGGCGGGGGCCTCTGCGAGCCG
>DATKQH010000311.1:0-3976 GCA_035532775.1 Streptosporangiaceae bacterium | reverse complement strand
TTCTTCTCTGCATGGCCAGCACGAGTCCGCGGACAGCCAGCATGGCGGGCCTCAGGTTCCCCGGCAGCGCAACCGTCGCAGCCCCTCGCGTTCCTCCGGCTCATCGCGCCGTCAGCCGGGTCAGCCTGACCTGGCTGCCATCGCGAGGGAGGCGGTAGTCAGGTACCTAAGCGAGGCCACGGCCAGGACCGCCGAGAATGACGCCGCGCTGGCCAGCGAATCCGGGTCTGACCTGACGATGTCCGCCGGGACCATGACCTCAGCGAAAACCCCGGCAACGGCGCAGGACGTGGCCGTGCGGGCCGCCGCGATCAGCCTCGCCACCCTGGACCGGATCGAGTCGGCGGCGGCGAAGCTGGAGGCGGACATCGCCGCGGCCCGGAAGGAGCAGGCTGAGTTGCAAGCTGGCGCAGGCAAGGCTGCTGCGGAAGCGATCCGCGCCGCCCAGGAAGCCACGGCGGCCAGTTTTCAGGCGAAGCGGGCGCTGCGCCTCATCGGCCGTTATCTAGCCATTACGCTGGTCCTGGTCATCGTCCAGCTCGTCATTCTGGTGCTCTTCGCAGGTGCCGGCCACTAACGCTCCAGTTGCCGGAGTGGCTCCCTCGACAGTGAAGTAGAACGTGGCGCCTTGGTTGACGGTGCCTTCTGCCCAGACCCGTCCGCCATGCCGCTCGATGATGCGCTGCACGCTCGCCAGGCCGATGCCGGTACCCGGGAATTCGGCGGCCGAATGCAGCCGCTGGAACGGCTGGAACAGCTGGCCGGCGTAGGCGGGGTCGAAGCCTGCGCCGTTGTCGCGCACGAAGCAGCAGACTCCCTCGTCGTCGCTGGCCGCGGTTCCGAACTCGATGCAGGCGTCATCGCGCCGGGCGGTGAACTTCCACGCGTTCTCGACCAGGTTCTGCACCACGCTGCGGATCAGGGTGCGGTCGGCCAGCACCCAGACGCCATTCTCGATCGTGACGCGAAGCCGGCGGTCGGGCTCGCGGAGCCGCAACTCCTCGACGACATCGCCGACCTCCGCGCTGAGATCGACTGGCCGCGCGTTCATGTCGGTGCGGGAAACCCGTGACAGCAGCAGCAGATCATCGATCAGCGCGGCCATCCGCGCGCTAGCCGCCTCGATCCGCCCCGCGTAGCCGCGTCCGGTCTCGTCCAGGCGCTCGCCGTACTCCTCGACCAGCGCCTCGCTGAAGCCGCTCAGTGCCCGCAGCGGCGAGCGCAGGTCATGGGAGACCGAGTAGGTGAACGCCTCCAGGTTCTTGTTCGCCCGCTCCAGGTCGGCCGTGCGCTGCTCGACGCGGATGCCGAGTTC
Source organism: Streptosporangiaceae bacterium (assembly GCA_035532775.1). Lineage (GTDB taxonomy): Bacteria > Actinomycetota > Actinomycetes > Streptosporangiales > Streptosporangiaceae > Chersky-822. Next base: position 2,661 of record DATKQH010000311.1, on the reverse strand, counting down.
GGCGTTGAGCGCGCGGACTTCGGCCTCGGCCTCGCGCTGGGCGGTGATGTCGCGCACGGCTGCGACGATGAGCAATGACTCGCCGTTGTCGCCGCGGACCAGGGCGTGGTTCACCTCGGCCCACACGCTGCCACCGCCTTTGCGCAGGTACCGCTTCTCCATTCGGTAGCTGTCCATGTCTGCGGCGAGGAGGCGCCGCAGGCTGGTGCGATCAGCTTCGAGATCGTCGGGATGCACGATGTCAAGAATGGGCGTCGACAGGAGTTCGTCGGCTGTGTAGCCGGTGATCTGACAGAAGCGGGGGTTGACCCGCGTGAGCCGGCCGCTGGGCGCCATGTCGTAGATGCCGACCGGTGCGCTGTCGAACAGTGCGCTGAGCCGCTCCTGCGACTCGCGCAGGGCCGCCTCCGCAAGCCTGATCTCCGTGACATCTCGAGCGGCCGCGAAGACTCCCAGCGTGTGTCCGGACGCGTCGTGGTAGACCGACGCGTTGTACAGGACCGGCGTCGTGTGGCCGTCGCGGTGCCGCAACTCCAGGGGATAGTGGCGGACGGACCCTCGGCGGAAGACCCGCTCGTAACTAGCGCGGGCCTGATCCGGTTCGGTGAAGTAGCTGCTGAACTTGGTGCCGATGAGCTCGGCCCGCCCGAATCCGGTTGCCTGTTCGGCGGCGATGTTGACGTCAGTGATCTGCCCGTCTTCGCCGATCGTGACCAGCGGGTCCAGGCTGGCCTCGATCAGGCTCCGGTTGTAGGCCGCCGCAGCCTTGGCCTCCGCCTCGGCCTTGCGCTGGGCGGTCATGTCGCGCACGGTCCCTACGATGAACGCCCGGCCAGTCTCATCGCGGACCAGGGATCTGTTCACCTCGGCCCACAGCACGCCACCGTCCTTGCGCAGATACCGCTTTTCGGTCGAGTAACTGCCGATCTCGCCGGACCGTAGGCGCTGCAGGCCGGCCAGATCGGCTTCACGGTCGTCCGGATAGACAATCTCCTGCACCGGCATCGAGCGCAGTTCTTCGTTGGTGTAGCCAGTGAGCTGGCAGAAGTAAGAGTTGACCCGAACGAATTCGCCACTCGGCGTCATCTCGCAGATTCCGGTCATGGCGTGATCGAAGACTGCCTGTAGCTCCTGCGGCAGCCCGGCCATCGCACCGTCCATGCGCGCACCTCCCCGAATTGGGCGTGCCAGGCGGCCGTCCTTCGTCCGGCGGAACGCAAGTCAGCAAGTTACGTACCCGATCGCGACAGGGGTAATGGTGTGATGGGATTAAGCTCCACCCGTGATCCGGGATTCCCGTATTGTCAGCTGACTAAGCTAATTGGACAATATGCTTGAAGCGGATCAGAAGACGGCCCGCATCGTGCTACCAGGGGGCCCTGCGTTCTTCTTCTGCAAGTTAACAAGCCGTGTCGCAAGCCGACGACGTGGCGGCGCGTTATAGTTGTCTTAGATAAGCGCCGGGTGATTCATAACGCGCGATCACGAAGTGATAACGCTATTTTGATCCGTACTCGGCAGCATAGCTTCCGGGTTTCGCGTTCGGGCCAGCATGGGAGGGACGTGGGCCAGTCGCAGCTTGGTAGTCCTGAGGACACAGCGGGTTCGCCGTGCCCCGAATTGCTTGTGGCGATCGTGAGTTCATCGGATGACGCCATCGTGGGCATAAATCTTGACGGCATGATCACGAGCTGGAATCCGGCGGCCGAGGGAATGTTCGGATACTCGGCGCATGAGATCACCGGCCAGTCAGGAACTATCTTGTGCCCTGATGACCGGATGGCCGAATTTACCTCGGTGCTCGGCGCGATAGCGCGGGGCGAGCACGTCGCGCACTACCAGACGATGCGGCGGCGAAAGGACGGCTCCGCCATCCCCGTGTCGGTGACAGTCTCGCCGGTTCGCGAGAACGGCGGGAAACTGATCGGGATTTCATCGATCGCCCGGGATATCACCGACCAGCGGCGCTCCGAGTCTGAACTCCGCCGGCGGGCGGATGAGCTTGAGCGGACAAACCAGAATCTCGAGGCGTTCAGCTACACGGTCTCCCACGACCTGCGCGCTCCGCTCGGTGCGGTGGCGGGCTATAGCGAAGCACTGCTTGACGACTGCTGGGAGGACCTCGGCGATGCCGGCCGCTGCTACGCGGAGCGTATTAAGGCAGTCAGCGACGAGATGACAGCGCTGATCGACGATCTGCTGCGCATATCTCGAGTCACTGAGGCCGAGCTGCAACTCGAGGCGGTTGATCTCAGTGCGGAGATCGCGGCTTTGGCCGAGGAACTACAGGCCCGCGATCCCGGCCGGAGGGTCAAGGTCACCATCCAGGACGGCGTGCGGCTGCGGACGGATCGCTCGCTGATTCGCACCGTAGCGCGCAATCTGCTGGATAACGCGTGGAAGTTCACTTCCGGCCGGGACGGTGCGCTGATCGAGTTCGGGACCATCCCAGCGACCCCGGGCCGGATCTGCTGCTACATACGTGACAACGGCGCGGGATTCGACCCCGCCTATGCCGGCCAGCTGTTCCGGCCGTTCCAGCGGCTGCACGCTGCTCATGACTTCCCTGGCCACGGCATCGGCTTGGCCAGCGTGAAGCAGATTGTCGAGCGACTGGGTGGCCACGTGCGAGCCGAAAGCGTCCCAGGCACCGGCGCGACC
>DATKQH010000310.1:0-12496 GCA_035532775.1 Streptosporangiaceae bacterium | reverse complement strand
ATATCATGGGCGCGTCTGGCTTGCTCTAGTGCTTCGGGATGCTCCGCTCGCCCGGTCGTGATCCACGAAGTGTCGATGGCCGGAGCTACAAGCCCGCTCTGATTGGGCACACGGCTCGAATTCTTCGGCAGCAGGTCATACCAGAACTGTCGCCACGGCGAGGGCCACTGCCCTTCGGTTGCGCTTGTTGTCCTCTTGGGCGCGGGGGCGGAATCATCTCGTACTACTGGATCGCCGTTCACCGCAGATACCCGATCAGATGCAGAGCGAGCACAGGAGGCACCAGCTTCGCGGCTCGGTCTAGAAACAGCCACTGGCCCTGAGGATTTGCCTCGAGAAAAACCGCACCGCAAGGTGTCGCGAGCCAGTCCTGCACGGACATAGACAAATCCAGGCCAGACGCTAGCGACAGGGCGGCATCGGCGAGGCCATCGGGGGTTTCTACCGATCGGAATCCCTTTCCGGCAGGATCAGCCTGCCGCCAGTCCACCGGCTCTGACGCGGAACGTTCCCGGCGCCACGCCATGACACTGCGGCCGATGGTGACTATACGCAAGTCAGCCTCGGCATCCACCAAGCGTTGAAGCAGCACAGGCGCCGCCGCCACGAGTTCACTGGCGCTAGCTGGGACCTGTGCGACGAAAGGCGCGAGGCCTGGGCCGGTCGATACGCACTTCGCGACGGTAGGGCCTTCGCTGATAAAAGCTCGGGCTTGCTTCGGATCGTTTGTGATCAGAGTTTCCGGTGCCGGGACCCCGATCTGGCTCGCCAGAGACAACTGGACAGGCTTGGTAGCCCCAGCTATGGAAACAGGATGGTCTACCCATCGAGGCCCTACGGACACCAACACGCCGGGGACCAACACGTTCGATTCATCGCGCGCCAGGGCGAGCTCATAGCCGGCCAAAGTCGGCGATTCCAGCCAACCGGGTCGTCGCCACCAAACCGTCGTCTCCGTTCCGATGGTGACGGTGCCGCCTCTAGTGACTACTCGACACGAGCCGCCAGGCCTCCAGGCGAGACGACTACTAGCGAGCGTATTGAGGCTGATACGCGTCCACCGGACCTGTCGACGGTCGAGTTCGCGGCCGACGATGTCCGCGTGGGTGTCGCCGGGGCGTGCAACCACAACGACCGACTGCGGCGCGGCAGTCACTGCAGCGGCACTGAGCGTGTCGCGGTTGGCGGCTCTACTACATCGTCGGATCGGATCTCGGTGTAAAACACCGGCCATGTAGCTGGGTCCAGGGGCTGCGTCGCAGGCGGGGTCTCGTGCAATGCACTCGATCCAGGCCATTCGGGGTCATCGACCCTCGTGCGAGTCAGAGGCGTCGGCCATGGAGGAGCTGGCGGATCTTGTGGTTGTGGGTCCGGCAGTGGCGGAGGAACGGGGTCGGTCAGCCAAGTATCGAGGACGTCGTGGCAATCCCCTCGAACCGTAGAGACTTCCGGTTTGGTGATCTTGGTCAGCGTGCGTGACCCGGGCCGCGGTGCGCCGCGCGCCATTCGTCGGTTCGCTGCTTGGTTATCGGGTCCGGCCAAGGCGGAGGCGGAGGAGGCGGAGGAGTCGGCGGATGGGGGTCGTTGGGCGGGCAGCCAGTGTCGCGTGACGGCTGGTGTCCAGCCGACGGGGAACCGAACGGCGAGGATGTCCGCCTGGGGCCGCTGCCGCATTCCTGGGAAGCTAGATCGAGGGACTGGCCCTGGCATTCGGCGAGATACCCGAGCAAGGTCTTCGCCCCGTGCTCGACCATGCGTGTCACCAAACGATTCTCTCACGCGACGGAGACGTGTTACACAAACCAAGGTGCGCACGAAACTCTGGGACGCTCCAGCATCGCGGCTCGCCCACGTTCTGCCTCACAGCTTCCGTGCCTGTGGACCAACGACGCCGTCTCGGGTAGTGGGTCCTACAAGACCGGGTTAGAACACGGCGTCCACCAGTGCCGCTTCGATATCTCCGGGCCAGCCGCCTGGCCACCTGGCCCATCCGTCGCGTTCGCCGATCGTGGCCTTGACGCGCGCCAGGACAAGCGCTGTGTATGGTGCCCAGGTGCTCATGACGCCAGGCTGGCAGTATGAGCGCGCCCGTTCAAGTCACCCGGATCAGCGAGACAGACGCGGTGTCGGCTACCAACATCTGGGCCGTCAGGAAGGAGTGCGACAACGACGGCACGGCGGTCATGGAGCACTGGAGGAGACCTGTCTGCCGTCAGCGTCATCTGGTTCTAAGCGTTTGGGCGGTCGGAGTCGCCGGCAACGGTGCTCCAGCCGCGTATCCGCTGGTCTAGCGCTGGAACGGGCACCTCATGGGGCGTGTCCCTGAATTAGCCGAAGGCTGAGCCGGAGACCGCCGGGCATTGGCCCGGCGGTCTTCGCATGTCTCAGGGAACGTTCGACTCACTGGCCGTAGATGCCCGAGTCGGTCAGCCCCTGCACGCAGCCTGCGATAAAGCCGAGTCCAGTCGGTCCGGCGGTGGCATACCTGCGCCCGATGGCACACCAGTCGGCCTTCGTAAACCCCGCCACGCCCACATCCTGTGCGTTGCCCGCGTTGTCGGTGGCGTAGGTGTAGCCGTTGTGCCAGGCGGTATTGTGCCCGCCGCAGCCGGCCAGCGCCAGCGCGACCAGAGCGACGGCGATGATTGCTCGCTTCATCTGGCTTTTCCCCTCCATGCCGTATTTGGCAGTGCTATTTACCACGAACTATGCCGCATCGTCAAGGCGATCGAATGGCCGCTCAGACACGGCAGCCGCCGCACGATGAATGGACAATCCGGCGCGGAGAACGAACTGGTCGTTCTGAACCGGTCGAGCACCTCGAACCGCAGTCAAGACTTTGCGCCAGAATCAGCGGTATGAGCATTTAGATGTTTTAGATCATAGCTTCGGCGTAATAACATTCAGCCGGGCAACGCAACCGTGGCTGCCGAGACTTGCGCACTGGTCCGCACGATGTCAGCTGACGTCTTGTCTCACCGAGTGGCTTGGCGTCGCGCGCGGCTGAGTTGACTGGCGAGCAGACACAATCGTTCGTGTGATCTCCCGGTTGGCCAGGCCGGTCGTCGCTGCGGCTGCGGCCAGGTCGTCGAGGAGGTGTTCCTGGCCGGCTTCGATGATCCGGCAGGCGGCCCAGTACAGGCCGTTATTGCGGTTGCCCTCCTCCAGTCGCTCCACCCACGAGGCCAGCCGAATCCCATCCGGAGGCGGGGCGCCCCGATCGCGCGCCAGCTGGCCGCGACCGGGTTCGAGCAAGCTGGTCACCGCGACCCAGTCCAGGATGCCGCCTGCGACATCGGACCGGGTCAGCAGTCGGTACGGCTTCTGGCCGATCCGCGATGGCGGGGCGAGCACGTAGCCGCCAACGGCCTTGAAGTCTAGGTGGTGGCTAGGTAGCCGCCTTGATTGCTGCGCGGTCCCGGTGAAGTAGGCGTGCAGACCACCGCCCGGGGTGGCGATGATCGCGACGGTGGCGTCGAGCAGGCCGGCGGCACTGAGACGGCGCCAGGCGGCGAACCCGTTCCCGGCTTCACCGTGCTGGTCGACGTCGAGCACATCGGGTCCGGGCGAGCCGGTGGCTATCGCCAGGTTTGGCTCCGGGCGGCGGTTCCACCAGCTACGGATCTGACCAGGATCGGTGCTCGCATCGCGGAATCCATGCCGGGTGGCGGGTTCCTTGCCGCCAGGCCGGCACGGGAAAACGGGCCAGCCGCGCGAGGCGTACTCGAGCGCGCGGCGGGGCGTGGAGTCCGCTGCGGTGTGCATCACGTTGGCACCTCTCGTTCGAATATACGTTCTAACGCGGCACAGCGAAGGCCGCTCACGCTGGCCGGCCCCGTCTGAGCGTGGCTAGCGGAGCTGCGGTGACCGGAGATCCGGCTGGAAGCGGTGCAGGGCCGCCGGCGGGCGGCAGCCGACGGCCCTGCACTCAGGTGGTGGGTCAGGAGGCTTGGGCCGGGGAGTCGGCGTCCTCGTCACTGGCAGGGTCGGCCTTGCCGACGTCACGGCCGGGCTCGGCGTCGTCCTCTGGCGGCTCAGGCGCGAGCAGGCTGGCCAAAGTGGTGTCTCCGCGCCAGGAGATGCCGTCAACGACGGCCTGCTCGATGGCGGACAGCTGGTAGCCGAGGCTGGCGAGGAAGGCGAGGTAGGTGCCCGCGTCGGCGCGGGGGCAAGGGCTATACCGGTCGGTGCGCCAGGTATTGCGGCCTTCGCCGACGCTCAAGGCTTCCTCGTAGGCGGTAATCACCGGGGCCAGCATGATGATCACCAGCCTGCCGGGCTGAGCGGTGTCGGTACTGTCGAGCCAGCGCGCTTGGTCGTGTCCGGTGAGCTGGGTGAACAGGGCCCTGGTGGTGGCGGCGGACAGTCCGCTGGTGAGCGCGCTGGGCATGGCCAGGAGCTGGCGGGCGAGGAAGACGCTCGCTTCGCGGGGCGCGGACTTGCGGGGGAACAGGTTCGTAGTAATCCAGCGGTGGCGGACGTCGGCGGCGGCTTGCCAGGCTTTGTTCCCTGTGATGACCAGCCGCCGGCCTGGGTCCTGCGCTGGGTCGGGCTGGCTGCCGGTGGTTCCGGGCGTGCTGGCGGTGTCGCTGCCGGTGCCGGCGGTGGGGCTGCCGAGTTGCCAGCGGCTGGCGTGGCCGTGGTCGGCGGGGCTGGTGCAGTACCAGGCGGGATGGAGCAGGTTCCACGACCGGAACGTCGCACTGTGGCCACGGCAGGCGGCATGAGTGTCGGGGGTGAGGTCGGCGCCGTCGTGGGTGAGGCTGTCCAGCCAGGCGGCGCCGTCGGGCAGCTGGTCGGTGATCGTGATCCCGGCTGCTTCCAGGTCGGCGCGGATTCTGGCGTGCTCGGCGGCTTCGACGCGGTCCTGGCGGATTCGCTGGGCGGCGTGTTCCAGGGGATAGCCGTAATCGATACAGGACAGCAGCCGATCGGTCGCGTCCTGGTTGCCGTCGAATTCGGCCAGCAGCGCCAAATCCTCAAGTGTCATTTCCTGGCCCAGTTCCGCGGCTCTGGCCCTGGTGCCTGCGGAGAGACCGCCGACGGCGAGGGCGGCCTTGACCTGGGCCGGGGTGCGGCCGGTGGCCTTGCGGAGCCGGGTCCGGCTGGCTCCGGCCTCGTGGGCGGCGAACAGGGCGGCCGTCTCTTCCAGGATCGTGTAGTTGGCGCGGTAGCTGTCGCTGTTGGCCAGCAGCATGTCGACGTACTGCCCGGCCTCGTCATTGGCGCGGCTGGGGTCGATGTCGCAGGGGACCGCGGCCAGGTTCGTCTGGAGGGCGGCGGCGAGCCGTCGGTGGCCTTCGATGACCCGCCACCCGCCGCCGGGCGCGGTGGTGATCAGCAGCGGGATACGGACGCCCTCGACCGCGACCGACGCGAGGAACTCCTCGGTCAGGTTCAGGTCCTCGCGGACGTTCCCGTGATGTGCGATCAGGTCGCCGACGGGAATCATCAGCCGGGACCGCGTCTCGGGCTGCGGGTCGGCGGCCATTTCCGGGGAGACGGCCTCGGCGGGCTGGACGTCAGCGGCTGCTGAGTGTTCGGTGGGTGCGTTCATGGCAAGGATTCCTTCCTCAGAAATGGAGACGGCCACCCGCGGGGTGCGGGCGGCCGGTGGTAGTGGGGTGTGGTCAGGCGGCGTGGCCGTCTGGCGGGCGGGGGTGCTGCAGGCAGCGGCCGTCCAGCGTGACGGTCAGGCCGTCGCTCTCGCCGGGCGCGGTGGTGGTGATCTCGATCAGCAGGCTCGCGCTGGCCGGGTCCTGCGCCACGATCACCGTGGTGTCCTCGGCATCGACGTGCGCGGCCGGCCACCCGGCCGCCGTCTCGGTGACACGGACCCCGATGTGCCGGGCACGGACCGCCGGCCGCCCGGACCGGGCCAGGATCAGCCCGACATCGGCCAGCACCTCCGCAGAGCCGCCGCTGGTAGTAGCGGTGAGCAGGGCGTGGATGTCGTTCAGCGCCGCCGCGTCGGTGTAGATAGCCGGGTCGGGCGGCCGCAGCCAGGTGACGTTGGACTTCGGCATGATGGTTGCCTCCTTTCAGGAGTGCGAAAGGCCCGGCCCCGGCCTGTCGCCGGGGTGCCGGGCCTGCTGGGATTCGAGGGGTGAGTCAGAGGGCGGTGGCGATCTCCAGGGCGCGCAGGCCCGCCGATTCCATCTCGTGCGCGGCGTCCGCGTCGGTCTGCGACTGGGCGGCGCTGGTCACGGCGTGCAAGATCCCGCCTGCGCTCAGGTCACCACCGCGTATGAATGCCGCCATGATGTCGGCCTGCTGGGAATCGGTGAACCGCAGCCGCTGGCTGACCACCGCCACCGCCTCCTGCGGGTCCGCCAGAGGGTGCCCGGCCTGCGCGGTAACCGCCCGGACCACCCGGTCCGCATAGCCGGGCTCAAGGAACGTGGCGACGGCGTCGGTCGTGCGAGCGGTGATCAGCGCCAGGGTCTTGTCCAGCGTGTTCCCGGACCAGGTGACCACGCCCTCGTCCAGTCGCTCCCCCAGGTGCACGGCGCGGATCGCGTCCCTGGTCATGGTGAGCCCGTTTCGGCAGACCTGGACGACGAGGCGCGGGGTGAGAGTGAACGCGCCGCATCCGGTCTCGCTGTTGCTGATGACAAACCCGGCGAACACTACCGGGTTGTCCGCGCCGGACGCGCCGGTGAACGGGCTGCGGTAGTCCGCCAGCAGCGCGGGGGCCAGGGTGCGGACCTGCTCGCAGACGACGCGGACGTACATCCGCCGCTCCGTCAGGTCGCACCCGTCGACCTCCACCGGGACCCCGGCGGCGCGGACGCCATCGAGGGCGGCCATGAGGACGTCGAGGTTGTCGATCCGCTTGTAGCCGTCCGACAAGAACGCCCGGGCGGCGCCGGGGCCACTGCCGGAGGACGCGCGCAGGCAGCGGACCAGGAACTTGCGGGAGTCACCGGCCAGCCAGCCGTTGACGTTCGCGTCGTACAGGGCCGGGCGCTGCTCGCGCATCCGCCGCAGGTAGGTCACTGGGATGCCAAGTTTGTCTGCCAGGCCCTGATCGCACACGTCGCTAGGCGTGTAGCTGCCGGTCGTCATGGTGACGCCGTCGGTGCCGAGGACCGGATCGGTGCCGTCAGTCACGAGCTGGCCGCCCGCCGCGCGGATCGCGCCAGCGGGCGCGACGATATCGACCTTGCGCGCCTGCTGGTCCCGCAATAGCGCGGCCAGGTCTGCGAGCGTCGCGTTACGGACGCCCGCCGGGGCGGGGTTGTCGGTGGTGCTTGAAGTCATCGGATGCCGTCCTTCCGGGAAAGCCGTCTGTCCGGGCGCGGGTGCCTCCCGGGTGGTCAGACAGCACGCGCCACGGCGGAACCGGGGGCCGCATCACCGGCCGGCCCCGGACGGGCAAGATGTTTCCCAGCGGGCGCCAGCCCGCGACCTAAGGGAAAGATCTCTGCCCGCCTGGGGTGAGCAGCGCGAAAGGCCGGTTGCGGCAACCAACGCCGTGGCGCAGCCTGACCACCCCCGGGAGGCCCGCCCCGACCGCCAGAGGGGAAGGCCACGCCAAGTCACGTTTGGTCGAGCGCTCGGATGAAAGGCCCGGGAGATGGCCATCACCAACGGCACCACCCTCGGCGCCCAGCGATGCCAGCAACGGCCTGATGCGGCCTACCTCCAGGAGATAGCCACACTCCGCGTCGGAGGTCAATGAGCCAATGCGGCGAGGTATTCGGCGAGGCCAGACGACATGAGTGCTGCCCTAGGATCGTAGATGGAGCGCAGCGGTTCTGGACATCTCCCGAAGCTCAGACATCCCGGAGATCGCGACCCTCCTGCCGAGTGCAACGACCGGTCAACAGCCGGTGGCCGATCAGGCTGGCCGCTTGTAGGTCGCTGCGAAGATCGAGTCGGACAGCCATTTGCTGAAGGATTCGTTGTCGCTGAACTGCTTGAACAGCTCGGTGTCATCCTTCAGGACGGCGCTCATCACCCTTGCCAGAGCCCTGTCGTGCTCGATGCGGGCGTTCTGAATATCGTTGTTCCTCATGGCGTTCTGGTAGGCGCCGTCGGCGGCTACGCGGCCCGGGATGTCCTCGGAGATCAGGCGTTGGACCCGATCGGCATCGGTCCAGGGGATGTTGCCCCATTGCTCGTTGAAGGCCTTGACGATGTTGGAGAGCAGGTCGCGCTCAGCCTCAAGCATATGACCGCCACCAGTCGCAGGTACTGGATCGATCTCCGCGTCCTGATCGGCCAGAACGATCTTCATGGTTGCCTGCTTCTCGACCCTGTAGCTGTCCATGTCGATGGTCTCGAGAAGGCCGCGGGTCAGGTCCTCTTCGATCGGAGCCGGCAACTTCGGGATGAGGAAGTTGAGGAAGATCGACAGCTTCTCCCACTCGGCATTGGTGTACGGCAGGATGGCGGCTAGGAAGCCGTAGGTCCGCACGAACGCCTTGGCCTTGCCCTTGAAGTCAACCTGGCCGTCTTCGTCAAGTTCCCTGGTGTAGGTCCCGGCGCAGGCGTCGAGAATCGGGTCGAGCTGCTCGCGGCTGGCGTCACTCAGGTAGAGAGCGACGAAGTCTTCGACCTGCTGGACCTCGTAGACCTCGTAATGATCAAGATCGGCCTTGAGATCGTGCAGCTTGTTGGGGTCGGTCTCCTCGCTCAGTAGCGTCGTCCGGTAATAGTCTTCCATCGCGCTCTGGATGCCATCGGGTTCGTTGACGAAGTCGAGCACCATCACGTCGTACTTCTGGGGATGCGCCCGGTTGAGCCGCGAGAGCGTCTGAACCGCCTTGATTCCTGAGAGCGGCTTATCGACGTACATAGTGTGCAGCAGCGGCTCGTCGTAGCCGGTCTGGAATTTATCGGCGCAGACCAGGAACCGGTACGACGGGTCGTCGCGGAATCGGTCGGCGATCTCCCGGCTGGGGAACCCGTTGAGCTTGGCTTCGCTGACCAGCTCGCCGCCAAACTCTGGCTCCCCGGAGAAGGCGACGATGTCCCGGTACGGGCTCTTGCGTTCCGTCAGGTAGGACTGGATGGCGAGGTGGTACTTGAGTGCCCGCTCGATAGTGCTGGTGACGACCATCGCCCGAGCCTGACCGCCGATCTTGTTGAGCGCCAGAACGTGGTCATGGAAGTGGTCAACCATGATCTCGGCCTTGAGCCGGATGGCGTAGTCGTGATTCTCGACAAAGCGCCGCAGCTTCTTGTTGGCCTTGCGGGCGTCGAACTCGGGATCGCCTTCGACGGTCTTGACCAGCCGGTAGTAGCTGTTGATCGGGGTGTAGTTGGCCAGCACATCAAGGATGAAGCGCTCCTGGATGGCCTGCTTCATGGTGTAGCTGTGGAACGGCCGATGCTTGGTCTTACCCTCGACTTGGTAGGGATCGCCGAAGGTCTCCAGCGTCTTGTTCTTCGGGGTGGCTGTGAAGGCGTAGTAGCTGGCGTTGGTCAGCATCTTGTGCGAGTCCATCACCCGGTTGATGGCGTCCTCGGCCGTCTCGCCATCCTCGCGAGCCCCGGCCTCGGCGAGTGCCTCGCTCATCCGTCCCGTCGCCTGGCCGCCTTGGCTGGAGTGGGCCTCGTCGATGATGATGGCGAAGGCATTGCCGCGGTGGGCGTCGCCGATCTCCTTGTAGACGAACGGGAACTTCTGGACCGTGGTGATGATGATCTTCTTGCCCGCCTCGATGGCCGTCCGCAGGTCGCCTGAATGATCAGCATGGGTGACCGTTGAGCCGACCTGAGCGAACTGCTTAATCGCGTCCCGGATCTGCCCGTCGAGGATCACCCGGTCGGTCACCACGATGATCGAGTCGAAGACGCGCTTGCCCTCATGTTCTAGACCGATCAACTGGTGGGCCAGCCAGGCGATCGAGTTGGACTTGCCGCTGCCGGCCGAGTGCTGGATGAGGTAGCGCCGTCCGGCGCCATAGGCTGCGCCGTCGGCCAGCAGCTTCCGGACCACGTCGAGCTGGTGGTAGCGCGGGAAGATCGGCCGGGACCTCTTCTTGCCAGTCTTGGGGTGCTTCTCGGTGACGATCTGGGCGTAGTTCTCGATGATGTTGGTCAGACTGGCCGGAGCGAGGATGCGCTTCCAGAGATAATCGGTCTTGAGGCCCTCGGGGTTAGGCGGGTTGCCGGCGCCATCGTCGTAGCCCTGATCGAAGGGCAGGAACCAGGAGGCCTTGCCCTTCAGTTCTGCGCAGAAGCGCACCACTTGGTCGTCGATAGCGAAATGGACCATGCATCGGCTGGATTGGAAAAGCAGTTCGCGCGGATCGCGGTCCCTCTTGTACTGGTCGACTGCGTCCTCGGCGGTCTGCTTGGTGATGTTGTTCTTCAGCTCGCAGGTGGCCACCGGCAGCCCGTTGATGAACAGCCCCAGATCGAGCGCCAGTTGAGCCTCGTCGCGGCTGTAGCGAAGCTGTCGGGTGACACTGAAGCGGTTCAATGCGTAGCGTTGTTGCGCCGAGGCGTTGCCGGAACTCGGGGTGCCATAGAAGAGGTCTAGATCGTGTGGGCCATGCCGGACGCCCTTGCGCAGGACATCGACGATGCCTCGCTTGGTGATCTCGCCTTGCAGTCGAGCCAGGAACTTCTGCCTGATCGGGCTGTTGTGGTCGAGACCTAGGGCCTCAGCCTTCGCCGGCTGCGTAACCTTAAGGAAGGCCGACAGCTGCGTCAGATCGACGGCGTACTCGCGGTCGTACTCCTTCCGATCACCGGCTAGCCAGCCGCCTGCCTCGGACGTCAGGTTTTCGACGATCAGGGTTTCCAGCGCTTTCTCGCTGAGGTCTGTACTCACTCAGCCACTTCCTCCACCAGGTCGTCCATATCTAGGTCCGCCTCGGTAGCCTCCCCGAGGATCTCATCTGCCAGTGACAGATCGTCCGGCTCGCAACGCTTGTCCGACAGGCTGGCTGCTGGTTCGCGCACATCGATCTGGCCTGTGACTACATCTGATATCAATCGAGTGCGGTACTCCCTGAGCAGCGCCAGCAGTCTCCTCTCCCGCTCGACTGCCACGTCGATATGAGCGGTGCCAGCGGCACATCGGTCAACGATGCGTCGCTGCTCGTCGACAGGAGGAACTGCAAGCCAGAGGTTCTTGACTACTCCCTGGCCGATATTCTGCATCGAGTCGCTGGCACCGTTTGTGCTTGCCTCAATCTGAACTCGGCTGTTCTTGTCGCGAATCACCGCGACGATGAAGGGTCCGTAAGCCCGCTGTTCAAGCGGCCGGAACCGAAACAATTTGTCACACAAGAGCAGCTGCGACCGAGTTTCTGTCACGATCGCGGCAAGGCCGAGTAGCTCACGAGTGTTAGCTCGACTCATGAGGATGTCGCGTGGCCCTATTTCTAGCTCAGACACCGCACGGAGCGTCGGGGGTAGTCTCTTGTTCTGCGAGGGGTCAAAGTAGTCGCGATTTACACAGCCAACTTTTAGGACGCCCCACTCATTCTCGCCGGCAGGCTGCGCATCGCATTGGGGCGACCATCCCTGCTCAATGCGCGTAATTAGGTACTTGAGCCGAAGGGGCTCCCAGGGCTCCGGTATCTGGCCAAGCCACTGCACGCCCGAATCCTTCGAGCGTACGTTTGTTTCCAGGCCCTGAGCGACCGCTCTGTGGACAATAGCCTGCCTCTGCTCGCTCAGTAGCTTCAGCAGATTCTGCTTCGCTCGCATATAGTTAGCTGCCAATCGATCTATATGCTCGATGAAGCGAGAGATAGACCCCTGTTCGTTTTTCGGTGGAATGATGATGGGGATTCGAAGAAATTCTTCAGGGTAAAGACGGAGACGAGAAGAATTAACTCCAGTGGAACGACGCGTATACTCGGCGGCGTAGGTGGACGTGCGGAGCAGCCGATCCGCGTATCCTGGCAAGAGGTCGTTGGATAGCAAACGATAGACGCCGTAGGAAGGACTCACTAGTCCCTCATGACTGGAGACTCCTAGAGCGGCCATCCACGCCCACATGGTATTGATGACGAGGTCCCCAGGACGACAGAGTTTGTGCCCAACATTCGACTCTGCCAAGAACATCGTCACGTTCTTCTCCCGGCGAGGAGTAACGCCGGTCAGATGGGAGACCGATAGCAGTTCTTCCTGACCAGTGGTGCTGCGGTCATCGACTTCCCGGTACAGGTACTTAGCGCGTTTGATCTGCCAGTGCGATGGCACGTCATCGATCCATGACAATCCCGAGGCCTTGTATCTCGGATAGGGACGAAAGCGGGCTGTCACGCTGTCTCCCCCAGGATCTCGTTGAGCAGCCCCTCCGTCTCCTTCTCTACGGCGACGATGTCGGCGCGGATCTCCTCAAGTGTCCGCAGCGGCTGAGGTTTGTAGAAGTACCGCGTAAAGCTGATCTCATAGCCGATCTTGATGCTCGACGGGTCGTACCAGGCGTCAGGAACGTACGGCAGAACCTCGCGGGCTATGAAAGCATCGACCCCGCCCGGCTCCGTCAGCGGGATCTGCTCGCTATCTCGTAGCCCAGTGTCTG
>DATKQH010000309.1:0-3462 GCA_035532775.1 Streptosporangiaceae bacterium | reverse complement strand
CCGCCAGGACGACTACCTGAGATTCACTCTGGACTTCCGGGTACCCGCCGATAACAACGGATCTGAGCGCGATATCCGCATGGTCAAGCTCCGGCAGAAAGTGTCGGGATGCCTGCGGACCCTGACCGGCGCGAAACAGTTCTGCGCCATCCGGAGTTACCTGTCCACCGCGGCCAAGCACGACGTGACGTTCTTCGACGCCCTTGTCATGCTCGCCGAAGGCCGGCCATGGATGCCCTCCCCGGCATAACCATGCCAGAGCAACCTCCCGGACCTGACCAGTTACCTGAGCTTGAGCTGATGACCGCATGTGCGGTTTCGATAGCGGCGCGTGGACAGGGGATATGCTCGGGACGAGCCTAAGCGCTGCTTGCCCTGTCTGGGGCCCGTACTAGTGGCGTGCCTGTGACAATGCGGGGAAAGTGGGGCATTCACTAGACCGAGCCAGACCTAACGCAAGTCACAGGCCGCAAAAATTGTTACCTGGACGGCCATTTCGACACCCTGATAGGGAGGGGTAAAGTGGCGGCGCCGCCTGGGTCAACGTTCACGTTCAGCTACTTCCAGTCGATCTATGAACTCGGCCAGATCCGCAGCGGTCCTCTGGGGTGTCTGCCCCGTTGTGTCGATCACCGGAAGGCCCAGTGCACGGTACTCGCGTGCGTCAAGGATGGCGTCCTGAACGTCATCCGCCTCCGAGCGCTGGCCAAGGCGCCGCCGTCGTTCCTGGTCGGTGCAGTCGAGCACGATCCAGGCATCGATCGGCCAGCCGCTCAGCTCTGCTGGCGTGCAGACCCCGAGCAGTACCACGGACAGGTGCTTCATCGTGTCCAGGACCGTGCGGACGAGCTGGCGGTAGGCCGGCCACGTATCCGGGCTCTGCCTGATCTCCCGTCCGGCCAGCGCGGCCGCGGGATCCATGAAGGCATCCCAGTCGAGCACGACATGAGCCGGGAGCAGAGCAGCCAGCGGCTGAGCCACTGTGCTCTTGCCCGACCCCGGGGCACCCAGCACTTTTGTGATCACGACGGCACGGTACCTCGGAAGCCCGACATGTTCGGGATTGCCGCCTATCGGTCGTGCCCGTGGCGTGCGCACCTGGTAGCCCGGCTCGCTGCGCGGCGCTCCGGGTCGTCCAGAAGTCGCCGTGAGCTATGCCGCTGCACAGCTTCCAGCTGAGATAGATCATGCTGGCTGCTGGGCCGCACGCGTCGCCGACGGCCTTGACGATCTCCGTGTAAGTGGCGCTGCGCCTGACTGCCGCTTCATCCATGCCCGCCCGCCTGGCAATGGCGCGCACCTGGTCATGCGCTCTTGCTCAGAACGCGGCCCGGGCTGACCCGTCAGTTGCTTGACCTGCTCGCCGTTGCGGATGTCGGTTGCCGCGAATCGGAGCCGGCGGGCCAGGCGGTCCGCACTGCCGGGCGGCTGGAGCATCCACACGGCCGCGCAGGCGTTCTCCAGCGCCGACCGGACCAGCGAGTAGGGCGCATACATGTGGACTACCTGCGCGTCCCGCAGCAGGGCACGCAGACAGCTGAGGTGGTCCACCGCATGGCTCAGCGAATGCCAGGTGGCATGGCTGAGCTCGTACGGGTGCGCGCGGTCGTCGTCGGCGCGCAGCGGGCTCCCGGGCGCTGGCCGCGGACGGTCGCCGCAGGGTTGATCCGGGTAGCCCATCCGTCTGATTCGCCCAGCGCGCGCAGGAGCTCCGCGAAGTACCGCCCGTCCTCATCGTCCATGCACGACACCGTAAGGAGGTCCTGCCGGTGCTTACCAGCGATTTGAAAGCCGCGGCGCGCATGCTCGCTTGCCTGCCCGGTCCGACGGCACGGTCATGGCGGCTTCGCGGCTTCCAGGCGGACCCGGGCTGAACGTCGCGTTCCGCTAATGCACTCTGCCGGGCGAGCAGCTCCCCGCGCGCCCGATTCCCGGTAGGTGTTCCAGTCATCGCGGCGGGAACAGGGCAGCGATCTCGCTAGCCGAGATCACCCGTCCCCGGGTCGGTGAGAGCAGCTTCTCCAGCCATCCGTCCGGCGGCAGCAGCGTCTCGGTCTTCGTGCGCGCGTCACCACGTGCCTCGGCGCTTCCGTCCCCGCACGACGCAGCGTACTGCCGGATGCGGTCGGCCAGGATGTCGTAAAGCCGGACCGCTGCCTCGTGATTGATCAGGGCGATCCTGTCGCCGGCTGCTTCGGCCGCGTCGGTCTTCGAGCTTGTCGCTGGGGCGAGCAGGCAGCCGTACACCCTCGTCTTCGCTGCTCGTTTGGTCTCGACCTCGAGCTGTCCGAGCAGCTGGTTGACATCGCCGCGCGCGACCTCGTCGCCCCCGCCGGTCTTGACCTCCCAGATCCTTCGTTCGCCTCGGCGTACCGTTGACCATGTCCACCGGCAGTCCGTAGCGCTCTGCTCGCCCTTGGGGGGCCGCTCCCCGCTTGCGCCGCACAGGCGGGCAAGTACCTTGAGCCCTTCACAGCGCTCGTCATGGCTGCCCATCAGCTGGCCCCGGCCGAGCGACAGCGCGGCGTCGAGCCGGCCGCCGGCCTCGCGCCGCCACTCATCCCAGGCAAGGAAGAGCCGGTCGGTGTCGTCGGCCCGCTTTTCGGCACCAGCCAGGTCGGCGATCGTGCGGGCCAGCCGGCGGAACCATGTAGTGCGCGGCCCGTTGGCCGTGGCCTGTTCGAGTGCCGACCGCGCGGCATCCAGGTCTTGTGCCCGGCCGCGATCGTAGTGGGCGTGGGCCTCGACGTAGCGCCAGAACGCGGCATGCTCGGTCTCCCCGGCGGAGGCAAGCAGATCGGCCGCCTGACGCGCGTTCCTCGCGGCGCCGGCGTGATCGCCAACCCACAGGTCGGTCGCCGCGGACACCTCGTTACTGGCGCTCGCCACCTCGCCGCTGCCGCCGGCGGCTCGCCCGGGACGTGGCCGACGACGAGGCGGCGCCGCAGCAGAAGGCAAAGGAGGAGCCGCCGGACTCGGCGGCCGCCAGAACTCCCGGCATGCTCCGGCGGTTGCCGCCCACCCTTCGTCGTACAACTCCAGGGCGGCACGGATCGTCGGCTGTGTGCCTTCGGGGATGGATGCTCGGACAGCGGGATCGGCGAGTACCTGGGCGAAGGTCGGGTCGAGCCCGAGGTACATCGAGCGGTCCGAGGTCGCGCGGTTAGCGCGGCCGAGAGCCTGGGTGACGCGCTGCCCGACGCGGTGCCGCATGTAGGAGGCATCGCCGAGGTAGGCAACGACGAACCTCTCGAACTCACTGCTGGCCTGCGGCACGGTCGTGATGATCACGAGCCTGCAAATGTCACCTGGCAGGTCAAGCCCGTCATAGCGGCCGGCGGTGACCAGGTGGCCGACGCGCACCCGGCTCCAGGCGTCGACCATGTCGTCGTCGCCGGCGCGCAGCCGGTAGACCGTCTGACCCTGGTCCTCCAGGAGCGCCTGCAGCGTGTCGGCCTCGTC
>DATKQH010000308.1:0-6494 GCA_035532775.1 Streptosporangiaceae bacterium | reverse complement strand
AAG
Organism: Streptosporangiaceae bacterium; assembly: GCA_035532775.1. Taxonomy (GTDB): domain Bacteria; phylum Actinomycetota; class Actinomycetes; order Streptosporangiales; family Streptosporangiaceae; genus Chersky-822. The sequence continues at coordinate 6,491 of DATKQH010000308.1, read as the reverse complement.
AAGGTCCACTTCCAGGGCCTGCCCGCCAGGATCTGCTGGCTCGGCTACGGCGAGCGGGACAAGGCCGGCCTGCGCTTCAACGACCTGGTGGCCAAGGGCGAGGTCAGCGCGCCGATCGTGCTGGGCAGAGACCATCTCGACTGCGGCTCGGTCGCCTCGCCGTACCGGGAGACCGAGGGAATGGCCGACGGCTCGGACGCGATCGCCGACTGGCCGCTGCTCAACGCCCTGGTGAACACGGCCTCCGGCGCGTCCTGGGTGTCGATCCACCACGGCGGCGGCGTCGGCATCGGCCGCTCGATCCACGCCGGCCAGGTCTGCGTCGCCGACGGTACCCCCCTGGCCGCCCAGAAACTAGAACGCGTCCTCACCAACGACCCTGGCATGGGCGTCATCCGCCACGTCGATGCCGGCTACGACCGCGCCCGCGACGTCGCCACCGAACGCGGTGTCCGCATCCCCATGCACGAGGACCACGCATGACCACGGCCGCGTCCCCCGATCCCGCCGAGCAAGCGGTCGCGGGCAATCCCGATCATGCGCGCATCTGGCAATCTCCCCTCTGGCAGTCGCTCCTGCCGCTAGGCAGGAGCGACCAGACCGGCGGCTACCGCCGCTTCGCTTTCACCCCAGCCGAGCAAGCCTGCCGCGACTGGTTCCTGGCGGCCGCGGCCGACCGCGGCTTGGGCACCGAGACCGACCGCAACGGCAACCTCTGGGCGTGGTGGGACCCGGCCGATCAGCCTGCGGACGGCAGGCCGGCGGAGCAAGCCGTTGCGCAGCCAGGCAGCTCCGCCGGCCTGCTGCCCGCTGGCCCAGGCGGGGCTTCTTCCTCGGGTCCCGGCGATAACACTGGCGTTATCGTCACCGGTTCTCACTTGGATTCGGTCCCAGACGGCGGCGCATTCGACGGCCCGCTAGGCGTCGTCTCCGCGTTCGCGGCGATCGACCTGCTGGTCGCGAGCGGGGCGGCTCCGGTCCGGCCGGTCGGGATCGCCGCGTTCACCGAGGAGGAGGGAGCCAGGTTCGGGCTGGCCTGCCTGGGCAGCAGGCTGCTGACCGGCGCCGTCAGTCCCGACGCCGCGCGCGCCCTGACCGACGCCGACGGCGTGACCCTGGCCGACGCGATGGCCGGGGCTGGCCTGGACCCCGCGTCGATCGGGCCGGACCCCGGGCTGGTCTCGCGGATCATGGCCCTCGTCGAGCTGCACATCGAGCAGGGCAGCGCGCTGGACGGGATGAACGCTTCTGTCGGCGTGGCCGGCTCGATCTGGCCGCACGGCCGGTGGAAGATCGACTTCACCGGCCGGGCCGACCACGCGGGAACCACGAAGCTGGCCGACCGCCGTGACCCGATGATGCCGTACGCGGCGACCGTGCTCGCCGCGCGGACCGTGGCGACCGAGCTTGGCGCGCTGGCCACGTTCGGCAAGGTCGTGGCCGAGCCGGGCGCGGCCAACGCGATCTGCTCATCCGTGCACGCCTGGCTCGACGCACGGGCTCCTGACGAGGAGACGCTGAAGGAGCTGGTCAGCCAGGTGACGGCGGTGGCCGAGCTGAGCGGCGCCGGCCATGGCGTCATGGTCACCAGCCGGTGCGAGTCGTTGACCCCGGTCGTTGAATTTGATCTTGATCTTCGTGACCGCGTCGTGGCGGCGCTGGCCGGAATGGGGATCGAGGCGCCCGTGCTGCCGACCGGAGCAGGTCATGATGCCGGGGTGCTCGCGGCCGGGCTGCCGACGGCGATGCTGTTCGTGCGGAATCCGAGCGGCGTGTCGCATTCGCCGGCCGAGCATGCGGAGCCCGAGGACTGCGAGGCCGGCGTCGTCGCGCTGGCCGCCGTTCTCGAGGAGCTCGCCTGCCGATGACGCCTGACGGTCCGGGTGCGGCCCGTGCGTGGCATGCCGAGCTGGCCTGGCTGCCGGGCGTCGGCGTGCTGTCTGATGTGCTGATCGAGGCCGCCGGCGACCGGTTTACCGTGATTGCCCCGCGGACCCGAACTGCCGAGCTGCCGCTCGGCACGATCAGGCTCGCAGGCCTGACCATGCCCGCGCTCGCGAACGCGCACTCGCACGCGTTCCACCGCGCGCTGCGCGGGATCACGCAGGCGGGCAGGGGCACGTTCTGGACCTGGCGGGAGCGGATGTACCAGGTCGCCGAGCGACTGGACCCGGACAGTTACCTGGCGCTCGCGCGCGCCGTCTACGCCGAGATGACGCTGGCGGGAATCGGCTGCGTGGGCGAATTCCACTACCTGCATCACGGGCCGGACGGCGTCGGCTACGCCGACCCGAACGCCATGGGCCGGGCGCTGATCGAGGCGGCGGCCCAGGCTGGCCTGCGCATCACGCTGCTCGACACCTGCTACCTGTCGGGCGGGCTCGACCCGGCCGGCGGGTCGGTGCCGCTGGCCGGCCAGCAGCTCAGGTTCGGCGACGGGACCGCGCAGGCGTGGGCGAACCGGGTCTCCTCGCTCGGCGCCGACGCCCGCGGCATGCTCGGCCCGGCGGCGCGGGCCGGTGCCGCGATCCACTCGGTTCGCGCTGTCCCGCCCGACCAGATGCCGACGGTCGCCGCATGGACCCACTCCTGCGGCGCGCCGCTGCACGTGCACTTGTCCGAGCAGATCACGGAGAACGACGCCTGCCTTGCCGCCTACCGCCGCACGCCGGCGGCGGTTCTGTACGACGCGGGAGCTCTCGGCCCGCGCACCAGCGTGGTGCACGCGACCCACCTGACCGGCGCCGACATCAGGCTGCTCGGCGGGAGCGAGGTGTTCGCCTGCGTCTGCCCGACGACCGAGGCTGACCTGGCCGACGGGATCGGCCCGTTCGGCGCTCTCGCGGCGGCCGGCTGCCGGCTGACCGTGGGCAGCGACAGCCAGGCCGTGATCGACCTGTTCGAGGAGGCGCGGCGGATCGAGATGTACGAGCGCCTGGCCAGCCAGGAGCGTGGTCACTTCACCGCCGACGAGCTCGGAACCGCCGTGACGTGGGACGGGCACGCCAGCCTTGGCTGGCCGGACGCCGGGGAGATCGCGCCGGGCTCGCTCGCCGACCTGGTGACCGTCGGGCTGGACTCGCCGCGGCTCGCCGGGGCCACGGGGCTGGCCGGAGCGGCGGCGCTGGGCGGAGCGGCAGGGCTGGCCGCGTCTACGGGACTGGCCGGAGCGACGGGGCTCGCCGGGACTGAGGGGCACGCCGGGAGCGAGGGGCACGCCCGGGCGACGGGGCTGGCTCCGGCAGACGGCAGCGGCCCGGATCTGGCCGTGCTCGAGGCCGTCATCTTCGCCGCGAGCCCGGCCGACGTGCGCAACGTCGTGATCGGCGGGCGCGACGTCGTCGTCGACGGCCGTCATGTGCTGGTGGACGACGTTCCGGCCGCGCTCTCGGCCGCTATCCACGCCGTGCTCGGCTGAAGGGCTGGGCCGCGGCCGTACTCCACGCGGCTGCTGGCCGCTCTGCGCGGTCTGCCAGCCGTTTTGTCTTCTATGCGAGTTTCCTGGTCCGCCCCAGCGCGGATCTCGCTGGATGAATGGCACATCCATCCTTGTTTCTGCGGATCAAAGTGACATCCATCCGCGATGTGGTCGCCCCCGGGCCCGATGCGGAGGCCGGGCCGGGCCGGGCCGGGCCGGGCCCGGCCGGGCGGGACTTGACCGCCAGACTCCGTTAGTGAAGACTAACGGTTAGTGAAGACTAACGGAGTAGACGCGATTGGCGCGCTGGGAGACCCGACCAGGCGTGCCATCTTCGAGTGCCTCGCACGTCGGCCGATGGCAGTCGGCCAGCTCTCCGATGAGCTGCCGGTGACCAGGCCCGCGGTGTCCCAGCACCTGAAGGTCCTCAAGCAGGCCGGGCTGGTCACCGACCAGGCCGACGGCACCAGGCGGATCTACCGGATCAACTCCGGCGGGGTGCAGGCCATCCACGTGTACCTGGATCAGATGTGGAGCCAGGCGCTGGCCGGATTCCAGCTAGCCGCGCAGCAGATAGCAGATACCGAGTCACAGGAGGAAGCATGAACCAGACCACCATCGCCCCGGTCCGGCAGTCGGTGACGGTGCCGATCTCGGCCCAGCGCGCGTTCACGCTGTTTACCGAGGGCTTCAACACGTGGTGGATCGGCCACCGCATCGGCGAGGCCGAGCTGGCCGAGGCCGTGATCGAGCCTAAGGCCGACGGCAGGTGGTACGAGCGCGGCGTCGACGGCACGGAGTGTGACTGGGGCAAGGTCCTGGTCTTCGACCCGCCGGGACGCCTGGTCCTGACCTGGCAGCTCAACTCCGAGTTCAAGTACGACCCCGATCTCGCCTACGCCAGCGAGGTCGAGGTCCTGTTCACCGAGGACAACGGCCAGACCAGGGTCGACTTCGAGCACCGTCACATCGAGCGGCTCGGGGCCGGCGCGGACGAGCTAGCCAGGTCGGTGGCTTCTCAGGGCGGCTGGCCCAGCATCCTCGACCTCTACGCCAAGGCGGCGGCAGCGGCCTAGCGGGGACGAACGGCCAGCCCCGCCAGAGCAGCGACTCGCGATAGGGCGCCGGCGGGCCGTCAATCAGGGCGACGATGTCCAGATCCGAGGGCGGCGTCCTGCGCGCGGACAGGACGCCGCCACCGAGGAACGCGGCACGGGCTGCCGGGAAGCGGTCACGGACGAGCGCTCGGGCATCGGCTTCGGGGTCCATGCCTGGCATCTTCGCCCGGCTGCCGCCGCAGCACATCTGGTTTGCGTGTCGAGAGGCTGGCCGCTTGTGCCGCGCGATCGGCGTGACAGGATGCGCTCGTGAGCACCCTGATAACCAACATCGGTGAGCTGGTGACCAACGCGCCGGACGGCGACGGGGCTGGCGGTCCTCGCGGGGTTGGGGGTCGCGGGACTGGGGCTACTCACGGCGCTGGCGGTTTCCCGGCCGCTGGCGGATTCGCGGCTCTGAGCGCCGCCGCGCTGGTGATCGAGGACGACAGGATCGCGTGGACGGGCCAGGCGGCCCGGGCGCCCGCCGCCGACGAGCGGGTCGACGCGGCCGGCCGCGCGGTGCTGCCTGGCTTCGTCGACTCGCACGCGCACCTGGTCTTCGCCGGGGAGCGGGGCGGAGAGTTCGCCGCCAGGATGGCCGGCGTTCCCTACAGCGCGGGCGGCATCCGCAGTACCGTGGCGGCGACCCGCGCGGCGAGCGACGCCGAGCTCGGCGGCAACCTGCGCAGGCTGGCCGCCGAGATGCTCGCGCAGGGCATCACGACCTTCGAGTGCAAATCGGGCTACGGGCTGACCGTCGCCGACGAGGCCCGCAGTCTCGCGCTGGCCGCACAGGTCACGCCCGAGGTCACCTATCTCGGCGCGCACGTGGTGCCGCCCGAATTCGAGTCTGACCCGGCCGGCTACGTCGATCTGGTCACCGGCCCGATGCTCGATGCGTGCGCGCCGCACGCCAGGTGGGTCGACGTGTTCTGCGAGCGGGGCGCCTTCGATGCGGACCAGGCCAGCGCCATTCTGGCGGCCGGCCGGTCGGCCGGGCTCCAGCCCCGCGTGCACGCGAACCAGCTCGGTGAGGGTCCCGGCGTCCAGGTCGCGGTGGAGGCCGGCGCTGCCTCGGCCGACCACTGCACTTACCTGTCCGGCAGCGATGTGGACGCCCTCGCCTCGTCGGGAACCGTGGCGACGCTGCTGCCCGGCGTCGAGTTCTCCACGAGGCAGCCGTACCCGGATGCCAGGCGGCTGCTGGACGCCGGGGTGACCGTGGCGATCGCCACGGACTGCAACCCGGGCTCGTGCTTCACGTCCAGCATGCCGTTCTGCATCGCGCTGGCGGTGAGGGACATGCGCATGACGACGCAGGAGGCGGTCTGGGCGGCGACCTCGGGCGGCGCCCGCGCGCTGCGCAGGGACGACGTCGGCCAGCTGGGCGTCGGCTCGCGGGCCGACCTGATCATGCTCAGCGCGCCGTCGCACGCCTACCTTGCCTACCGGCCGGGCGTCCCGCTGATCGCCGCGGTCTGGCGGGATGGCCGGCTGGTGACCGGCGGGACCTGACCAGATCGCATCTGATGGCCGCTTCGCGGCAGATCCGGGCCGGCCGAGGTCCGCTGGCCCGGCGGCATCGGGTCAGGCGGGTACTGGGTCAGGCGGGTACTGGGTCAGGTGGGCATAGAGTCACCTGCATGAGGGAGACGCTGCCCCTGTTCCCGCTCGGCACGGTGCTGTATCCGGGCCTCGTGCTGCCGCTGCACATCTTCGAGGACCGGTACCGGCAGCTTGTCCGCGACCTGCTCGACGGGCAGGAACCGAGGCGGTTCGGCGTCATCGCCATCCGGGAGGGGCGCGAGACAGGGATCGGCGGCGTCTCGGCGTTGCACGAGGTCGGCTGTACCGCGACGGTGCGCGAGATAGCGGAGGCCGAGGACGGCCAGTATGACATCGTCACGGTCGGCACCGACCGGTTCCGGCTGCATGACCTGGACGACTCGCGTCCGTACCTCGTCGGCGAGGTC
>DATKQH010000307.1:0-5526 GCA_035532775.1 Streptosporangiaceae bacterium | reverse complement strand
GACCAGGTCACCGAAGTACGGGGCCGTGGTTGCGTCGGTCGCGATGCCGGTGGGCAGGACGAGCCCGCTCCGTCCATTCTTGCCGATAACTGTACGGGCGGTCTCGGCGAAGACCGCATAGGTGTTGACGTCTCCACGGCCGGTAAGGGGATAGCGAGCGGAGTCGCGGAGCAGGTGGCTCCAGCCGTCTGCCTTGCGTAGTTCGTCCTGGAACTCCTGGTACAGGGTGCGGTCGGCGTCCTCTTCGCTCGCGGCGAGTTTCTCGATGAGCTTCTTGCGGACGGCGGCGTTCGGTGCGTTGGCGATATTCGGGTCGCGGGCCGCGAAGAACTCCTGCTCCTGAAGCTTGACCCGTTCCCAGGGCGGATTGCCGATGACGCAGGTAAAGCCGCCTTCCCAGCCCGTATTTGGATCGGCATTCCGCGCGCCGTCGCCGACGCGGAAGATATGGGGGAATTCGATGTGCCAGTGGAAGAACCGGTACTGGCGGGTGAGGCGCTCGACCAGGTCCGCGGAGGCGGCTAGGTCGAGGGTGCCGTGCTCCTCGGCGAAGTGCTCCAGGATCGCCTGGGTGATGGCGGTAGTCCGCGTCTCTTCGTTCTTGGGCTGGACGAACGCGGCGCACCAGGCGTCGGCGAGGAGCTTGGCGCGGCGCAGTTCCGGGGATTCCGCGAGTTGCTGCGCTAGTCGCTGCTGGTGGATGTGCAGGTCTTCGAGGCTGTCGGGCACTGTGCGGGTAATCTCCGCGGCTCGCCTGGCCAGGACCGCGTTGGTGACCGGGATGCCGCCTGGGCTAAAGAGGTCTCGCTGGCCCGAGTGCTCCTGGGCGTTCTGCTTCTTCAGGGCGGCGACAACCTTCCGGTCGTCACCCTCAAGGGGCTTGAACGCCTCCTCGGGCAGGCCCTGCTCCAGTAGGGCGGGTGTGACGCCGAGCAGGGAGTTGCCGACGCGGATGTTCTGGTCGAGGAAGGAGAGCGGCTTGCCGGGTTCCATTGCTTCCATCCACAGCGACACCTTGGCGAGTTCGGCGGCCATGGGGTTGATGTCGACGCCATAGATGCAACGGCCCACGACCCGCCTCAGCGCAGCACGTACCACTGCGGCCGGCGGTTCGGATTCCCCGGTTTCCTCGGCGGCGATCCGCTTGGCGATGCGGCGGGCGGCGACGACGAGGAAGTGGCCCGAGCCGCAGGCAGGGTCGCAGACGGTGATGTCAAACAGCGCCGCGATGCGTTCGGCCGAGGTTGGCTTGCCGCACGCCTCGTCCAGGAGTGGATCTAGGGTCGAGTCGAGTAGGCAGTCCACCAGCGGGGTGGGCGTGTAGTAAGAGCCGGTTTCTTTGCGTTCGTGACCCGGTAGCGTTTCCAGAGTGTAGATGCGGGTCTCGTCGTTGTAGCGGGGGATCTGTTCCAGGAGGCCTTCGTAGACGCTGCCGAGTTCTTCGGCGCCGAGGTTGCCGAAGTCGACGGGGCGGCGCGCGCCCCCCTCGCGTGGGGTGACGATCGCCAGGGCGCGGACCGCGTTGAGCAGGGCTTGGTTGCTGAGCCGGGCGCCGGCGAGCGGTTCGTCGAGGGGGAGTGGGCGGCCTTGCGGGAGTTCGGTTTCGAAGATCCCGCCGATGCCGGGGAGGGCGAGCTGAGGGACGCCGCCTTCGGTGCCCAGGGCATCGAACACGACCTGGACGGCTTCGTGCAGGTCTCCGTGCCGGTCGCCGCGGCGGGTGCGGGCGAGCTTGCGCAGCCGGGCTGAAGAAAAGTAGGTGTCGTATCGCTGCCGCGCAAGGCGGAGCCGCTGTGCTATCTCGCCGCCGACGTCTTCGGGTCCTGGGTCTAGCAGCACGTCGCGGTCTTCGGCGACGAACCAGAACAGCAGCCGGTAGATGAGGCGCAGCAGGGACCGGTTGAAGTCCTCGATCCGCAGTTCACCTGAGCGTGGGTCGAGCCGGGCACGCAGGTGCTGGTTGTCGGGGTGGGACAGGAATCCGGTCCCGAGGTGGGAGATGGCCTGCTCGACGCCGCGCCGTAGCTGGGCCAGTGCCCGCTGGCCCTGGTCGGCGGCGAAGGCGCGCCATTGCTCCAGGTAGCAGGAGGCCGGGCCGCCGTCGCCGATGGGGGCGAACCGTGTCGCATGGCACAGGAGATACATGCACACGAAGTCGCTGAAGATCTCGCCGTCGAAGATGGCTTCCAGGTCGAACTCGGCGTAGGCCTGGCCGGTCAGGACGGTGGAGTCGCGCAGCAGTCGCAGGACCGAGCCGTTGGACAGCAGCGCCCACAGGAAGTCGTCGGAGCGGTTGAGCAGTTCCTGGAGCATGGCCTGCGGGGGCCGGGCGGTTACCTGCGGTGTCTTGTGGTCCAGGTCGGTGCGCCATCCGAGCAGGTGCACGGGAACCGGGCCGAACCGGTGGCTGACGGGGTAGCTCTTCCCGCCCAGTTCGACGCTGGCGTCGGCGGCGAGGTGGGCGAAGCCCAGTTCGCGTAGCAGGATGTGCAGCCAGCGTTCCCTGGTCACGCGTGCGGACGCGGCATCGGGTGAGGCGTCGACGCGGGCCTTGAACTCCTGCCACTTTTCCAGCAGGTACTGCCAAACGCGCGATGCCTGCCGGCGGACGGACTCGCCCTGTTCCAGCCCATAGGTCTGCGGACCGATGCCGGGGACGTTGGCGTCGCCGGCGTAGATGCGGCCGATGACGTCGGCTGGCAGCAGGCTGCCGACGATTTTCAGCGATGCGAAGGTCTCGGTCATCGCGAGCCTCCCTGCGCCGCGGGCAGGTAGACGTAGACACCCAGGATGTCGGCCGGTTTCTGGGCGCGGACGGCGACCTGGCGGCGCACCCGCTGGCCGGCGGCTTCCCGGACGCGCAGGTGGGCTTCACGCAGCCGTTCAGCTTGGTCGTCGGCGATCTGATCGAGATGGGCATGCAGGTGCGGCAGGTCCGCTATGGCGCGTTCGGCGAAGTCGGCTGCCTGGTCGGGGGGCACATTGCCACTTGGTGTTGCCGCGAGCAGTGCCTGCACTTCATCGTCGGGCAGCCATTCGGGTTCGCCGGGGTGGCCGCGGAACGCGAGTACCTGGGCATCCTCGGCCACCACCTGCCTGGCCTCTCCGCGGCCTGGTAGCCCGACGTGCATGCGCAGGCGGACCAGCAGCAAAGTGGTTCGCCTCTGTACCACTGCTGTTCGCATCACACCGCACCGCCGGGCTGGCCGCAGACCTGCGGGGAGGGTCGGGTCGAGGGCGCTTTCCAGGACGTAGCGGGCGATCGCGGCGACGTCCGGGTCGGTGCGGTCGAGGCGGGCTTCGCGGGGCGGGACCGGAAGTCCGTTGTGGAACGGCAGAGGCTCGCGATGTGCTGGGGTGAGCGCGTCGCGCAAGCCGATCGGCAGCGGGGTGGTGGTCGCGGTGAACCCGGAAGTAGCGTCTGTCACCTCGGCGTCCAGGGCACGCAGCGCTTCGGCGGTGAACACGGCGACCTCGTCGCCGGACCCTAGGCTGGCGCGGATTTCGGCCAGTTCGCAGGCGACCTCGCCGGGCTGGATGCCGTACTGGGCGAACTTGGTGCGGGACTGCTTCTCCTGGGCGGCGGCGCTGTCCCATTCGCGGTGCAGGTCGTCGCGCCGCTCGGTGCCGAAGTCGAGGGAGAGTTGCTCGCCGGTGTCTTTGGCGAGCAGCAGGCCTTCCAGGATGGCCTGGACCACGTCGTCGCTGCGATCGGGCACCGGTACCGAGATGCCGAGGGCTTTGCGGATCTGCTCGTGCTTGCGGAGCAGGACGTTCAAGACGATGCCGTCGATGATGTTGTCGACCCCGTACACCGTGACCGCCCGCACGGTGGTGGCGATCTGGCCGAACCGGTCAACGCGGCCTTCCCGCTGCTCGTGCCGGGTGGGGTTCCACGCCAGGTCGTAGTGGACCACCGCCTGGAAATGCTGCTGCAGGTTCACCCCTTCCGACAGGCAGTCGGTCGCCACCAGGACGGGCCGGCGGCCGTCATGGCTGGTCAGCTCGTCGATGCGGGCAACGCGCTCGTCAGGGGGCAGCGTCCCGGTCACGGCCGCCACCGCGTAGGCCGGTCCCAGCGCGGCGGCCAGGTGGTCGGCGACGTATTCGGCGGTGTCGATGAAGCGGCAGAACACGATCGGGTTGAACCCGTCCAGCAGCAGTTCGGTGACGATCTTGGCTGCCTCGGCGAGCTTCCGGTCTTTGCCGCCCTCCAGTTGCTGGGCTCGCCGGGCGAAGCGCCGCAGCCGCTGCCGCTGCGGGGTGTCACCCTCGGCAGCGTCATCGTCGGCCCCGGCGGCGGCGTCGGCCGACTCGTAGGTCTCCTCGTCGGGCAGATCGAGGACGGCAGAGCGGCCGAGCTGGTCTGCTTCGTGGACGTCCCCGGCGTCGAGGTTCCTGGCCCGGGTGAGCAGCGTGACAGCTGCGGCCCGGGGCGAGGACGCGAGTGCGCGCAGCAACGCGAGCGCTGACCAGTACCGCACCCGCTGGCGTACCGGGCCGCCGCCGGGATCCTGGACGGTCTCGCGCGCATAGGCGAGCACGTCTTGGAAGAGTTCCTTGTACTCGGGGGTCAGCGTGTAGGGGCGTTCCTGGCTGAGCCGGTCCTGCGGGAACGGCGTATCGGCGAGGAAGGAGCGGATGTCGGCGCGGCGCCGCTGCACGAAATGCGCAGCCAGCCGTTCACGGCCCGCTGTCGATTCGAGGTCGACGTAGGCGAGGGGGTCACCGAGCAGCGCCAGCAGGTTGCGGAACGCCTCGTCCTTGCCGCTGTGGGGGGTGGCGGTGACCAGGATCAGGTGCCGTGTGGTCTCGCTGGCAAGGCGGCGGACCAGTTCGTGGCGCAGCATCCTTGACCGCCCGCCGGTGCCGTCATTCACGCAGGTGTGGGCTTCGTCGATGATCAGCAGGTCGGGGCAGCCGTGCCAGAACTGCTCGCGCAGGCCGGGCCGTTTGATGAAGTCGGTGGAGACGATGATGTGCTTGTGCCGGTCGAACAGGGTCTCGCCTTGCAGCAGATCGCGCTCTAGCCTGCGGATGGTGCCGGGCAGGACCAGTTCGGCGTGGATGCCGAATTTGGACGCCAGTTCCTGCTGCCACTGCTCGGCGAGGGCGGGGCTGCACAGCACGGCGAGCCCATTGGCGTCGCCTTGCTCCAGCAGTTCGGCGGCGACCAGCGCCGCTTCTATCGTTTTGCCAATGCCCACGTCGTCGCCGATAAGGAGCCGCACTGTGTCATGGCGGAGCGCCATCAGCAGTGGCACCAGCTGGTAGGGGCGGGGCTCGACGGCCAGGCGGGCCAGCGACCGGAAGGGGCCTGCGCTGGCGCGAAAGCCAATCCGCAACGCGGCCCGCAGCAGGCCGGCGCTGACCGCTGTTCCCGCATCGGTGGGGTCGGGCGGCTGGAAGGCCGCCGAGCTGACCTGCTCCAGAGCCGGGAACACACCGGTCACCTCGTCGTCACCACCGCCGAGCGGTCGCAGCACCAGGAAATCGGGTGCCTGCGACGCGGGTAGCACCACCCAG
>DATKQH010000306.1:0-5150 GCA_035532775.1 Streptosporangiaceae bacterium | reverse complement strand
GACCTCCGCCACTTCCAGGACGTCAGGCGGCCCGTACCGGTCGTGAACGACTGCCCTCATGGACTCAGTGTCGCGCACGGCTGAGACCGGCGCGATGGGTTGAGCGGCCAGCCTCGCGGGCAGTTACTCTCGGCACCTGAGGGGACTCGCAGGTGCCCGGCCAGAGGAGGTCAGCGTGACCCAGGCAGGACCAGAGGACGAGGTCATCACCAAGTTCAGCCCGCACTCGGTGACAGCCACCGTCTCGCGCCTGGCCGGCCTGATCGACAGCAGGGGAATGCGGCTGTTCGCGGCCGTCGATCAGCGCGAGGAGGCCCGCCGGGTCGGCCTGGAACTGCGCGAGACAGTCCTGGTGCTGTTCGGCAGTCCGGCCGCCGGGACCCCGGTCATGGAGGCGGCGCCGCTGGCGGCGCTCGATCTGCCGCTCAAGGTGCTGATCTGGGCCGACGGAGACCAGACCAAGGTTTCCTATTACTCGCCAAGCGCGCTCGCGACGCGGCATCACCTCAGTCAGGACCTGGCCGGCAAACTGGCCGGGATCAACGCGATCACCGACCTTCTCGTGTCGGCGGAGCCTGCTTAAACGGCCCGGCTCGGCAGGGCCGTCGAGCCCGAACGCGGACCGGACCGACGATGCGCTCGCCAGTCGCGTGCGATGATCGTGGGCAGTGAACTGCCCGAGCGAACGCGAGAGGCTGGCCGCGACCTTCACCCACCCTGGTGTGGCGGACGCTTATCAGCACCGTCCGCCGTACCCGCCCGAGGTCTTCGGCGTTCTGGAGCGGCTCATCACCGATCGCCCCCGTACCGTACTGGATCTCGGCGCCGGCGAGGGAGCGCTGGCCAGGCCGCTGGTCGGACTGGTCGATCACGTCGACGCACTGGACATCTCCGCCGCGATGGTCGACGCTGGCCGGCGGCGCCCAGGCGGAAGCCACCCGAGTCTGCGGTGGATCGTCGGCTCGGCCGAGACGGCCGCCCTCGGCGGCCCGTACGCTCTGGTCACCGCAGGTGCGAGCCTGCACTGGATGTCGTGGCCGCGGACCCTGCCCAGGCTGGCGGCGGCGATGACCGGGCACGCCTACCTGGCGATCGCCGAGCACGGCTACCGTGACCTGCCCTGGCGCACCGAGCTGGCCAAGATCACCGGCCGCCATTCCCGTCATTCCGGCTACGATCCGGGCTTCTCCCTGGTCGGGGCGCTCTGCGCCAGCGGGCTCTTCGAGACCGCCGGGCAGGCCGCCGTGATCCCGGATCACTTCAGGCAGTCCGTCGGGAGTTACGTCGAGCATTTTCACTCGACCGCCAGCCTGGCCCGCGAGCTGATGCCAGCCGAGGAGTCCGCCGCGTTCGATCACGAGGTCGAAGAACTCGTCCGGCCCTACGCGGTGGACGGCATCCTCGAGATGAGCGTCGTCACCCAGCTGGACTGGGGGCGCATCACAGTCGTCAGCTAGCGGGGACGAACGCGTCCCGGTCCTCGGTGACCAGGCCGCCGGCCAGCCGGCCTGGTAGGCGCCGCGGCCATCCACCGCGGGCCCGTCGGCCCGCCGGGTTTGCGGTCCACCTCAGGTAAGCGGCGACGAGATCGCCTTCGCTGATCACGTGCCTGACCTTGTAGCGCCGGCCGGCGAACACGGCAGCAACCGCACGACGTCGCCGGGTGCGGTAGCCATGGCTCCTGCCACTCCTGCCTCCCATCCGTGTCACGGCACACCCGACATCCTCTATCAGGCGTAGGGTGCGCGTGTGACCGAAGTTGGATCGCGGCTGATGCGGGTGCTGCGCGATGACCTGGATCAGCGGCAGCGGGCCGCCCTGGCCTCGTGGATCGCCTTCACCGGCACCTTCGGGGTCGTCCGTAGCATCACCTGGAGCATCAGGGCCGGCCACGGCCCGTTCCGCAACCTCAGCGCGGGCGGCGAGCACCTGCACCACTACCTGTGGGGTATCGGCATGCTGGCCGGAGTCGGCGCCATCGCCGTCCGGGGCACCGACCGGCAGCGGACGCACCCGGCAGTGGCGGTCAGTTACGGCAGCGGTCTGGCTCTGATCGTCGACGAGTTCGCGCTGCTGCTCGACCTGAAGGATGTCTACTGGGCCCAGCAGGGCCGCATATCGGTCGATCTCGGCGTAGGCGGGATCGCGGCGACAGGATCGTACTTCGCTGCCCTGCCGCTCTTGCATGCGCTGCGCGATGAATTTGGCGCTGGGCAGCCTGGCGCGTCAGCCCGGTAGCTGACCAGCGCGAGCCGCCGAAGGCGTGCCGCCGGGCGGAGCTCCCATGGGCATCTGACACCCAGCGGCACGCACTGCCGGACCGCTCCCGACGCGTCACTTGCTGGGATGCGGGCACGCCACCTTCGGGTTGGCACCAAGGTAATTCAGCGGTCCGGCCAAGACGGTGACGATGATCGTTCCTGTCCGGGCGCAGCCCGGGTCTGAGCTGTAGTAATGCCGCTGACCTCCGGCGATGGCGCCGATGATCAGCCAGATGACAAGCACGATGCCAAGGATCCGCATGGAAACCTCCGATCAGCCCAGGCGATCGCTGTGAGCGCCTGGCGTACCCACGGGGGCTCGGTCGGGGACGTGGGCCACCGGCCTCCGCTGGCGACCCGCAACTACCATCGGTTCCGCTACATAAACCCCGATACCACAAGCGTGGCGATCAATTGCCGCGTGACTGGCGTGTCTCACGAAACTTCATATTTGTCATGTTTGAGCTATTAGTCGCATAACGGGTATATAACTTGACTTTCCTGAGTGGACAGGTCCATCAGGTCGCCCTTCGGGGCGGGATGTTTAAACGACACGGTCAGGGCAGTGCGCGGGAAGGAACTGCAGAAGGAAGCAATCCATGGCCGTCGTCTTCGTGGTGTTCTTGGTCGCCATACTCCTCGTCTTCACCCTTTCCGAGGGACGAGACCGTCGGCTCGCCCGGCTGTCGCACGTCTGCACTGAGGCAGCGCAGACGGCCAGGGTCGTCCGGACGCGCGGGTCAGAGACCATCGAGTGGCTAGCTGCCCGGCTGGCCCGGGATCAGGGTGGCCGGATCGGTCTCGATCAGCTCCTCGCCCGGCCGGATCCGGCGGGCGCCGAGCGCCTCGACGGGCCTGCAGAGACCTGAAGCGGCGGAGTGCTGGCCGCCTTTCCGGCTCGTCTTTCCTGCTCTTTGCCTGCCGGTGTTTGAAATTCGCCCACGGGGCACCAATGGCCCGTGCAGAAATCTGGTTCGCCGGAGGTGACCGGGAAATGACTCGACCAGCGACGACTATCGAGCCGAGTCCGATCGGCGAGCTTCCCTCCCGGGAGCTTGAGCAACGCGACGACGCCACGCTTCTTGAGATGATCCGCTGCCTCCCGCGTGAGAGCCCGCTCAGGGAAACGGCTTGTGAGGTGCTCGTTAACAGGTACCGCCCGCTGGTGCGGTCCTGCGTACGGCGGTTCCAGAACAGCCCGGAGCCCTATGAGGACTTGCTCCAGGTCGGTTACGTCGGGCTGATCAAGGCCATCAATAACTACGATCCGGTGGCGGGCACCGGTCTCGCCGGCTACGCACTGCCGTGCGTCAGCGGCGAGATCAAGCGATACTTCCGCGACAAGCGCTGGCAGGTGCACGTCAAGCGGTCGCTGCAGGAACTGCGGCTCGCCGCGCGCAGCGCCACCTCCGAGCTCACTCAGACACTCGGTCACACACCGTCCGATGCCGAGCTGGCTGACCGGCTGAACATCACCGACGGCGAGCTGCGCGAGGTCAAGCAGGCCGAGCTGGCCTTCCAGTCATCCTCGCTCGACGCGCCGCTGGCGGACGAGGACGGCCGGGCAAGCCTGGCTGACTTCATCGGCACCGAGGACCCTCAGCTCGAGCAGGTGCTGGACATGGCGGCGGTCTGGAAGCACTGGAGCGGGCTGCCCGGCCGCGAGCAGCAGCTACTTCTCCTGCGCTTTTACGGGAACATGACGCAGGCCGAGATCGGCCAGCAGCTTGGCATCTCCCAGATGCACGTCTCCCGGCTCCTCGCCGAAGCGCTGGGCTACCTGCGCAAGCGCCTGCTGGAGCCCGCTTAGGCAGCTCAGACGCTTTCCCCACCCCGCCTAGCATGTGAAGGGACCGAACCATGAAGTCAGCGACAGCACTGACGACCCTGGCGGTAGGCGCCATCTTCGCGTTCGCCGTCACCGCCCATCCGTCATTCATCAACATCCAGGTCCTCGGCTGGGTGCTCATGCTGACCGGGATTACCGGCCTGGTCATTCCCAGGCGCGGGAAGGGCTGGCTACGCCGCAGCGTGCTCGTGAAAGGCTCACCAGACTTCACCGAGGTCGTCGACGCCGATGCGCGCAAGCCGATGGGTCCGCTGGCCACCTCGGATTCCGCGCCGACCGTCGTCGACGGTCAGGTAGAGCGCGAGTCAATCGTCGAGTACATCGAGAAGTAGCCGAAGTTAACTACGAAGGCCATTCCCGGCGGGTGGCATTCGGCCTGCTACGGCACGGCAGTACTGACCGCGCCCGCGATCAGCTGGCTGGCCATGGCCGGTGCGGGCTGGCTTGTGCGGCCCGCGAGGAGTTGCTTCCTCTCGTCTTCGCTCATGCCGCCCCATACGCCGTGAACCTGCCGCGTGGCGAGGGCAAACTCAAGGCAGTCACTCCGGACCTGGCAGCCAGCGCAGACCGACTTCGCCTGATGCAGCTGGTCGACCGAAGGCCCAGCCGAGGACAGCGGGAAGAAGAGCTCGGGGTCGGCGCTCAGGCAGGCGCCTCGCCCGCGCCAGTCGGCAGTTGCTTTCGTCATCGCGATCAGTCTTCCTGCGGCGTGCCTTCGCCATCGCCCTGGCACGACCGTCATTGCGTGAATGGCCAGCGCTCCACTGCCCGAGATTGCAGCATTTACTCATCCGGGCGAAGAGTTGCCCCGCTGTCACTCCTGGCCCGTGCCGCGCCCCGGGTCACTTCTTGCGCGGGCTGCGCTTCGGGCTGTCGCCGACCCTCAGCACCAGCATGGTGATGTCGTCGATGAGATTGCCGGCCGTGAACTCGAGCAGCCTCCGGCGCATGGCCGCTTCGAACTGAGCCGGCGGGAGCCCGGTCAGGCCGGCCAGCTCGTCGAGCAGCCGGGCCTGGAAGTAGGTCTTGTCCAGGCCGCG
>DATKQH010000305.1:0-16247 GCA_035532775.1 Streptosporangiaceae bacterium | reverse complement strand
TCAACCGCGCCGGGCACGCCAACAACGCCCGCGCCCGGCGCGAGCTCGCCTGGGACCGCACCGGCGGCCTGCGCGCCCTCGAACTCCTCGGCCTGTAACCAAAACGACACCACGTGAGCTGCATCACGAAATCAGAACTTTGGCCTCAGCCCTGTGAGTACTGGGGCTTCTCGGATATCGGCTGGCAGAGCCGACTCGGGCTGCAGGGCAGGATCCTGGGTTTCCGGCGTGCCGCTGAAATTCTGTACGCCTCCATGCTTTCCGAACGGTTGATACGAGACCTCGACACCGTCATCTTTCCGTATGCCGCATGCTGGCGGCACTGTATTGAATTGCAGCTGAAAAAGCTGCTCGCAGAGCTGCGCGCGCTCTCTGATCTTCCCGTGGAGGGCCGCCACCACCACCGCATCGACCAACTCTGGCAGGAAGCCCGAAAGCTTATAAAGGAGAACTTCGCAGACGACACCGCAGAACTCGCCGCTGTCACCAAGGTCATCAGGCAGCTCGCGCAGATGGATCCGGACGGCCAGGCATTCCGCTATGCAGCCAGCCGAGACGGCAGCGAGACGCTCCCTGGCATTGACAAGATCAACTTGATCAAGTTCCACGAGGCGATCATCGCCGTCGCCAACTACCTCGACGCCGTCGACACCGGCGCGGGCGAGTACCTGTCGACCAAACGGGAGATTGACTCCTACTACGCAGCCGAGTTCGGCCCAGGCTGGTCCGATCTCATCTGATCTGACAGCGCCCCAGAGAAGCCGTTCACGGTCGAAGCTGGTCGCGGCAATATCACACCAAGTGACCCGGGACGGCAGCCTCCGATGGCCGACCCGACACGTAGTGGCGAATTCGGCACCGCGAGCGTCAGTGCCTGGCCCATGCTGATGACCGCCCGCGGGCGGGTCCTATAACCGCCGGCACTCGTCCGCGGGCGAAGGGCAGGGTCTTTGCACAGTCGGCTGATGCAGGGCTGGCCGACGGTTTTAGCGTGACACGCCACGAGGCCGCGATCACGCCACCCCCAGGCGTCACTTCCCTGACCGTCCGTGACCACTGCATCTACACGGCGAAAGATCATTGCACTGCTGATCGTCACGGATTCGGTGACATTTGCCCCATGCTGGCTAGCCACACGGAATGGACCGAGCATACGGCTCGCCATTGAACCGCGCGGCGAGCACGTCATACCGGAGGGCTTCCTGGGGGATGGCCTGGCCGGAGCGGAGGAGTTCGGCAGCGCGTTCCCTGATTTCCGCGGGAAGCCAGGCAGTGAGCCGGCGGGCGTCGGCGCCGGGAATTTTGCGGTCTGCGCGCGGGGATTGCTCGATGAGCAGTGCCCACAACAGCACGGCCGGTCCGGCTGGTATCCCGGCGGTCTCGGCGGTCGCGCAGGCTGTCGCGGCGATATCCAGTCCAGCCGAGTCGAGGTCTCCCAGGTAGTCCAGGCGGGTGACGGGGAATGGCAGGCCGGGGAGCGATTCGAGGGGCGCGGTGTTGCGCCCCTGGACCCACGCGACCGCTGCCCACGGCGGTCGCGACTGGCCGCGCAAGAACCGCAGCATCGTGCGGAAGGTCGCATGATTCTCCACGCAGACGATGGGTCCTGTCCCGGGCACGGTGGCGCTGACCGCTTCCCAGGTGAGGGGGGTGGGGACACGTTCGCAGCGCAGAAGCTGGAATGTCAGCCGGCCGGGCCTCCATAGCTGCGCGCCGCCGCGTGGCGGTGTGGAGTCGAAAGCCTTCTCGTCGCCGATCAGTTCATAGGCGCGCTCGGCGGCGGCAGCGACGGGGACGTCTCCTCCGCTGGTGCGCCGCAGCCAGTCGTTCACCGCGAGCAGCAGTTGGCGCTGCGCAGCGGATAGCCGCAGGACGGCGGCCCATGCGGCTAGTTCGTCCCGCAGCGGGACCCCCACTGGCATGAGCTGACCTGCCGGGGGCCTGGTGGCCGGGATGGTCACGGTTTTCGGCAGTGCGGTCCGGCCGCGCAGCACTGTGGTGTTCCGGGCGTGGGTCCAGCGGCCTTCGGCCGCGCCGCGGCGGATGGTGTCCGCGACGAGTTCGGGGACTTCGGCGGCGTGCAGGTGGGGGACCTGAGCACGGATCGCGACCGCCACCTCGTCGGCGTGGCGGCGCCCGCCGCGGCCTTCGGGATCGAGGGCGGTGATGAGCGCGTCGAGGTCGATGGTGGTCATTCGCCGAGTACCGCGGTGACGTCTTTCTGGATCAGCAGCAGGTCGGTGATCTCGCGGGTGCCGTCATCGATCACCACGACCTTTTCTTTTGAGGAGGGCCTGGTCTTGCGGGCGAGGGCGATGGTGCGGTCGAACATCGACAGCGCGCCCTTGTCCTTCGGAGCGGCGGTGAATAGGAGCTGCAGCCCGAGCCGGTCAGCGGCCCGGCGCATGGTGCGGACGAACTGGTCGGCCGAGGCCTGCCCGAAGGGGTTGTCCAGCCACAGCCAGCCGGTGGAGGTGGCATCACCGGCGGCGCGGACTCTGGTCATGGTCGCGTACAGCAGCACTCCGGCGGTGACCCGCTGCCCGCAGGAGAAGTTCTTCAGCTCGGCGACGTCGACGCGGTCGAGGGACAGGTCGGTATGCGGTTTGAGCAGCCGGACCCGGAACGGGGCGTCTACCAGAGCACGGGCCGCGGCGAACAGCAGTGACGGGGCGTCGGAGCGGGCGGCCCCGGGCGCGAGCAGTGAATGGATGACGCGGGCGACCCGGTCGACGGCGACGGATTCGTCGCTGGGGATCGGTTCGTGTTCGATCGTGACGAACCGGCGCTGGGACCAGTTCCCCAGCCCCTCGGGGAGCTGGGACTGGATCTGGTAGGCGCGCAGCCGTTCGATAGCGGTCGCGGCCTGCACATGGAGCATCCTGGCGCAGGTCCGGACGTTCTGGTCGTGGCGTTCGAGATCGTCACGCAGGGACGTGGCCCGCTGCTCAAGCTGCTCGGCGAGCCGCTCGGCTTCGGCGGCCAGGTCGTCTCCCGCGCGCAGCCGCATGATGAGGTCGATGACGCGGACATCGCCGCCCTCTTCCACTTTGCGCGCGTTCGGGCCGTTGGCCTGGGCGCGGACCGTGCCGGCGGCGGCCTCCTGCGCCCTCTCGCTGCTGGAGAGAGCCTGGCTGGTCTCGCGGACGTCGTCCTGCGCCGCGTTCATCCGGGCGATCAGCGCGTCCACGTCAGGGGCACGCCGGCCGGTGAGGGCCGGGTCGGCGAGATAGCGCAGGGGTTTCACCGCGGCGTCTAGCAGTCTTATCGTCTGCTCAGCACGCCCGGCGTCCTCGGCTGCCTTGCTGGCGGCCCGTTCTTCCACGCGCTGGGTCTCCCCCAGCTGGGTGGCGCGTTCGTCAAGCTGCTCGGCCACCTGGTCGGCTTCCGCTGGCGTGGTGACGTCCCGGTCAGCGGGAAAGCCCTCGATGTCCGGGGAGGAACGGTCAGCGGAGCGGTCTTCGGCGCGCCGCTGGTAGTCGGCCTCAGCTGTCTCGGCCGCGTGCTGCGCCTTGGCGTAACTCTCGCGGGCGGACGCTTCCCGGTCGGCGGCTTCACGCAGTGACTCGCTCAGCGCGACCGGATGGCGGGCGCCGTCGCTGGCGGCGAGCTGCTCCGCGAGTTCTCGCCGCGCCGGATCGGTTCCGAGGCCGGCGTTCAGGTCCGCTAGCCGGCCGCGGGCGGTCCGGAGGTGCTCGTGCAGTTCGGGGTCGATGGCCGCGCCTTCCAGGGCTTCCTCGGTGCTCACCAGGCGGGCACGGATGGTTTCCTCGTCATCCGGCGGCACTGGTCCGTCTGTTACGGGTGACAGCCCGGCGGCACGCAGGGCCTCAGCGGCGTCGTCGCGGCGGCGTTTGAGACCGTCGGCCAGGGCACTGGCAGCCTTGACTTTCGCGGCGAGCGCTGGCTTGCTGTCGCTGAGCTGGCTTGTGCGCCGCTCGGCCTCTGATACGGCCTGGCGGAGGGCAGGCAGCCGTTCCTGAGCGGAGGCGAGCGCGGCCCCGGCCGCGACGGCGGGGGCCAGCAGGCGGCGTGTTTCGGCTACCAGGTTCAGGGTTTCCTGAGCCGTGTCACGGCTGCCGGCGTGCTCTTCCTGCCGCTGCCGGAGCCGAGTGAGCTTGCGCTCGGCTTCTTCGGCTCCGGCCTGGCCTTCTTCCTTCCTTATCCGCGCGGCATGGATCCTGTCCTCCAGCCCGGGCCGGGGGTCGGTGGGCGTGTCGGTCCAGAACTGATTCAGCGCGGCGAGCATTTCGCGGGCACTGGCGGCGCGCAGGGCCGCGGCCTGCTGGCGGTCGTGAGCGTCCGCCGCGGCCTTGGTGGCTGCGCTGACCATGGCGGTCGCGGCCTGGCGGTCGTATGTTCCCTGATGCGGCAGCAGGACGTGCCCGCGTGTGCCGTCCTGGCCCTGTGCGCCCTGCCCGGTGCGGAGGGCGGCGTGGGTGTCGGTGACCACGCCGACCCAGATGGCTGTGTCGAGCGGGGCGGCGCTGACAGCCTCGGCTGCCTCGCCGAGCATGGCCGGGCTGCTGATGACGACCCCGGAGGCGATTTCCGGGCGTGCTCGCGCGAAAGCGGCGGCGGCGCCGGGTGTCATGGTGTCGGCGAGCCACCGCCATCCGGGCCAGGCCGGCACTTCAGCGTCCTGGCAGCGGCGGACGGCGTCTTCGGTCAGCCTGGCGGCGGGGAGCAGGCCGTCGCTGCCGACAGCCTCGATGGTGCGGTGCGCCGCCGCGGCGGCCTGTCGCGCCTGGGCGGCCTCCTGGTCGGCGCTATCAGCGCTGCGGCGAAGGGCGTCGGTGATCACGGCGCGGGCCACCCAGGGATCCGCGCCGGCGTCGCTGACTACGGTCAGGAGGCGCTCGCCACTGGTCAGGCCGCGGATGCGGGCGGTCACGTCGCGCAGTTGCCGTTCGGAACCGGAGATGTCGCGGGCGGCTTCCTCGGCGCGTTTCGCCGCCGCGGCCAGGATCTTCTGCTCGCCGCTGATCTGGGTGCCGATGCTCGCCAGTTCTTTGCCGGCGTCATCGTGCGCCTGGCCGGCGGCTTCGGCCAGTTCAGCGAGCTGAGTGTCGTGGACGGCGGGATCGGTGTCTTCGGGCAGCAGTCCCGCTGTCACCGCGCCGGTTATGGTCTGCTCGGCACCTGTGGCGTCTTCCTGAGTCTTGCGCAGTTGTTCCCGGGCGGTCGCGCGCTCGGCGACGGCCGTCTGCAGGGCCGATTCCGCGTCCTTCAGCTTTTCCTCCGCGCCGCGGAGGAGTTCCCTCGCGGTGGTGAGCTCGCCGTGCGCATGGTCCCGGCGGTCGGTGAGGAGGCGGGCGAGGTCGCGCCGGTGGCGGGCTTCCTCCTGGCGCAGCAGCGAGGTTCCCTTCTCGGCCGCCTCCAGTTCGGCGGTGAGCCGGATGACCGCGCTCCTCGTCTTGCCCGCGGCGATCACGTCCTCGACGATCCGCCAGGCCGCGAGGTCGCGGGCTGCCTCATCCCGTGCCTTCTTGTGGTCGGCGGCGATGTCCTTCGCCGCGTCGGCGCGGAGGCTCGCGCCGCGTAGTTGCATGCGCAGCCGGTGGGCCTGGGCGCGGCGCAGTGTGGCGTTGGCGTCGCGGCGGCGCCTGTCATGTTCGGCGTGCCGGGTTCCGGCGGTCTCCTTCTCCAGTGCCAGGGCGGACTTGGTGACATCGGCGTCCGCGACGACGGTGGCGGCCCGCATCTCGGCCGTAGCGGCGGCGCGCCGGCTGGCGGTGACCTGCTCGTGCGCGATGGCTAGTTTCAGCAGGGGATCGGTGACCTTTTCCCACAGGGCGAGTTCATCGGCCCAGCCTAGCCGGGCCTTCGCGTTGGCTCGCAGGGCGTCGATGCTGCGGGTGACCTGCTCGGCGGTCGATGTCTGGGTGATCGCGCCGATCAGCCACTTGACGAAGCCGTCAGAGTCCGCGAACCGCATGACGTTGTCGACGCCTCCTTCGGAGGCGTTCATGGCCGCCTGGAACCTGATCTGTTCCAGGTCGATCCCGGCGGCCATGAGCCACTGCTGCCATTGTGCCTGGTGGTCGGAGGGCAGATGAGGGGGCAGCGCCCCGCCGCCTGGTGCCAGGGCGCGCGTGGCGTCGGTGAACTGGGCGCGGGTGGCCCAGCGGCCGGATGCGGTCCGGAAGGGCAGGTCGCTGATGGCCGGGCCTCGCGGTCCGGTCACCCACCCGTAGAAGTCCCGTTGGAGGCGTGAGGGGTTGTCCAGGTTCTGGGTTCCGCCGTCGGGCCAGTCGGCCACCATGCCCATCACGATCCGCTGCAGTTCCCCGTTGACCTCGCGGGTGGCCTGTTCGACGACGTGGCACACGTTCCCGGAGTAGATCAGGCGGGCCAGCGAGCGGTCGGAGTCACCCCGGACGAAGTCGCGGAGGTTAGGCAGGTACAGCGCGAACCGCAGCGCCGTGATAGTCGTTTTTCCCGTGCCGTTGTCGGCCCACAGCGCGGCATGCCCGGTGGGCTCGGCCGGGTCCGCCCAGCTGATGTCCAGCCCTTCCAGGCGGGACTCGGGGTACCCGGCTCCGGCGAGGTAGGTGCGCTCCAGCCGCCACCCGGTCTGCATCAGGTTAGTCCTCTTCCTCTTCCGGTCCGCCGCTGGCCGAGGAGGTATGCGGCGGAGATTTGGTCAGGGTCTGCCACACGAGGGGGCCGCCGGCGGCGGCGACGTGGGCGCGGAACCGGTCGGTGGAGCGCCACACCCTCAGGTCAGGCCGTGGCGGTGGCACCGTCTTGTCGGTCACGACCAGGCCGAAGTCCGCCAGCATCACCAGGACGTCCTCGCACATCCTCACGGTGCAATGCCGCTTGAGGTTGCCGTTGGGTGTTTCTTCGGCCTGCTTGCGCTGGGCGTACTCCTGCCACGCCTTTCCAGGGCCATCACCGCGTTCGGTGTCCTCAGATTCCATGGAGGCGGCGTGTTCGCGGATGAGCCGGTCGGCGTCGACGGCGGTGACCCGGCGGGTGCCGGGCTCCCGCACCGCCCGCGCGTTCGGGTAGCACCACGCGGCCACCCCGCCCAGCGCGAGACCGTAGATCATCCGGTCAGCGGTGCCGCCGATCCGCAGCCAGCGGCGGGTGTCGGTGACCGCGAGCGGCGAGTCAGGCTCGGCCGTGAGCACCAGCCCGGTGACCCGGTCCGCCGCGAGCACCCGCGCACCGAGCGCGGCGGCGATCTCATCGAAGCAGGACCGCAGGTCCGGATCGGCCTGGTAGCGGTCCAGGAGCCGGCCGTATGTGTCGTGGCGGGCCGGGGAGAGGGTGTGGTCGAGCCCGTAACGCAACAGCAGGCCAGCGTCGCGGGCGTCATCACGAACGGTCATCTTCAGTGCCCTTCCTGTGGATGAGCAGGTCAGGGATGTCGAGATCGGGCAGCGCGGCGCGGGAACCGTCATCGACCGCCCACCACATGCTGTCGTCTCCGGGCGTGCCGTCGGGCTGCCAGAGCATCATCGCGTCCAGGCACAGCAGCAGCCGCAGCCGCCTGCGCGCGGTTTCACTGGTGCCGGCCAGCACGGCGAGGGCAGCGACGAGCGGCACGTCCTCGTGCGCGAACAACTCATCGGCGTCGCCCAGCAGGTCACCCAGGCGGGCCTTGCCGCCCGGCGAGATCCGCCGGGCACGCAGGGCCTCCGCCACGTCATGGAACTGCTCGGGGAACTGCTCATACACCCCGTCGGTGTCTTCCAGCGGCTCGGTGTCCGCCGGGCGGCCGTCCGGGTCAGGGGCCTGCCTGGACGGAGCGGTGAGACGGTCAGTGAGCGCGGTGAAGTTCAGCACCACCTGGCATGCGACGGGGGAAAGCTTATGACCGCGTGGCAGTGCCCGTCCGCTGAGCAGGGCTGACAGCACGTCGGCGGTAGGGTTGATCTCGGTGGCCAGAACGGCGGTGAACGCCTGAGCGGCCTGGGCGTCGCGCCAGCGGGGTGTCGCGGTGACCACATCGGTCTGCAGCCCGGCCAGAGTCTCCACCGCATCGCTGAGCCGGGACGCCGCCCGGGTCAGCTGCCGGAACGCGTCCGGGTCCTGGTCTTCGGAGGCATCGGCCCGCAGGTTCTCCAGGTGCCGGAGCAGTGTCCCGTCCACGTGGATCCGCCGATCCAGGTGCGCCGCCGCGGCTGCGAGTTCTGGCCGCAGGACATTCACGTAGTCCACGCGGGTGACGTCGCGTTCGGCCTCGGCGATCATCCTGCGCACGTTCGCGGCGTAGGCCCGGGAAAGGGTCAGCGCGTCGTCAGCGGAGTCGACCGCGGCGTCCAGCCGGCCGCTGTCGGCCTGGGCCTGCATTACCGCGATAACCGCTTCGTGCTCATCTTCCAGGGACCTGTTCGTCGCGATGAGCAGCAGCGCGACAGCGGTGTTGTCGACGTTGACGTACAGGGTTGACCCGTCAGCCGCGAGAGTCTCATACAAGACCCGGACCGGCTGGGTGGTGGCCCGCCAGCCGTCTTCAGGGTCCGCGTAGCCGACGGGGAAATAAGGTGTCGGCTCGTCGTGACGCAGGAGATGATCCAGGACGTGGGCAGCGACATGGGCGTGCTCTGCAGCGGGCCGGCCCGGGGCCATCGCCGCCGCGGCCCGGGTCATCTCAGTGAGAACCGCGGAACGCGGAGCCCCGAGATTTCCGTCCAGGCCCGATGACAACGCGACCACATCCACGGTCAGCTGGGTCAGCGCGATGAAGTCATAAGCGGACCAGGCCACCTCCGAGGGGTTACGGGACCGGTTGAGATGCAGGTCAAAGATCGGTGACAGGTGAGCCAGAGCCCGGCGGCGGCGGGCCGCCGTGCCCGCCAGCGGCGGACGTCCCGCTGCCGCGCTCACCGCGCCGCCCCCTCGATGGCTGCCGGCCCGGCCCGCGAGCAGCAGCCACCACTGAGCCGGCGAGCGGCGTGCGCCTGGTGGGAAGCCAGATCCGGCCGCTGCGCTGGGTGCATTAAATGCGAGCACACTGCTTTCACACCACTGACGGTACGCGCCGGGACTGACACTCCCCGATCGCCGCGAGCAGCCCACCGCCCGCGACGCCAGGGCGAAAGAACGCGTGAGGCCGATGTTTCCGCTGAGCCATTTCTGCAGGCTTGTGATCGCCTGGAACTCTCAGCTCAGGAAGCCAGCCTTGAACGCCTTTGACGTACGCGCATACGGGAACCGGCGCCTTACAGATCGCGGGCCCGCGGGCCGGATCGCGGTTCCGGCTAGCTGTCCAGGGTCTTGCGGATGTCCTTCAGGAGCAGGACCAGGTGCAGGCCGTCGGTCGGGCTGGCTTCGAACTCCGGGACCAGGTGCAGGTAGAACTTCTTCGCCTCAGCCGATTCGGCGTGCACCAGCAGGCCCCTGCAGCCGATACCGGCCGACAACTCGGCCAGCCTGGCGAAGACATCCTGCAGGAGAGCCGCCCCGAGCCCCCGGCCTTCATGGCGGATATCGACTCCCAGCCTGGCCAGCAGGGCGACCGGCTGCGGGTAGCGGCCCGCGCCCTTGCGCAGCCGTTCCGGCGCCGCCGCCACGATCAGCTGCGCCATGCACCACGCGTAATAGGCGACCACCACATGGCCGGACCCGTCAGTGACGACGAACACCCTGGTCGTGCCAGTAGCGGCGGATTGCCTGGCGTGGCGCCGCAGCCAGTCTGTCTGCTCCTGTGACCGGCACTCGAACCCGGTCAGGTCGTGGTGACCGGCCAGCAGCTCCGGCGGCCGGTAGGCGGCCGCGCTCATCCGGCGAAGGGCGATGGGCGCTCCATCAGCCGCCGCAGCCCTGGCAGCTCACGAGCGGGACGGGAATTCATCGCTTCCCACGCCTCGGCGGCAGTAGCGTCCAGTTCGAACCTGTCCCGGTCAGCCAGCATCCGCTGAGCCGCCGCGACCGCGCTGCCGACCACGAACTCGGTCAGTCCCGTTTCGCTGGCTGCCGCCGCGCGGTCGATGATCTCGCGTTCTTCCGGCGTCGTCCGCAGCTCCAGCCGCCTGCTCCGCCGCCGTGCGTCAATCGCTGTCACTTTGCCCTCCAACGTGTACGTCCACTGTACGTCCAGATCGAGGCAACAGCAAGGGGATTTGGACCGGGGCGGTGGGCTGGTTATCCGGGCAGACAACGACTCACCCTGGGAGGTAGCGGTGAAGGACGTATTCGATGTGCGGGTCTACGCGATGCGGAAGCGGGACGGTAAGCGGCGGCCGTTCGAGGTGCGGTGGCGGGCGGCGGGCCGGGCCAGGTCCCGGTCGTTCACTACGCGGAGACTGGCTGACAGTTACCGGGCCGAGCTGGTCCGCGCCGCCCGCCGCGGGCAGGAGTTCAGCCCCGATACCGGCGAGCCCGCCGCCTGGGCAGCTGTCCCGCAGGTGACCTGGCTGGAGCACGCCATGGCGTTCGCGGCGATGAAATGGCCTGACGTCGCCGCCCACACCCGGGCGGGGATCGCCGACGCCCTGGCCACCATCACCCCCGCCCTCACCGGTCCCGGCCGCCGACCGCCGGCGGCACTGCTGCGATCGGCCTTGTACCGGCACGCCTTCACTCCGGCCGGTCATACCTCGCACCCGGGACCGGACCAGGCTCGGGCGCTGGACTGGGCGCGGAAGCACAGCCTGCCCGTGACGGCGCTCAGCGACCCGGCGGTGGTGAGGGCCGCGCTCACCGCGCTGACGCTGCGCATCGATGGTGGCCGGGCCGCGGCGACCACGATCGCGCGCAAGCGTGCGGTCTTCCACGCCTGCCTGTCCTACGCCGCCGAGCTCAGCCTGCTCCCAGCCAACCCCCTCGACACCATCAGATGGCGCCCGCCAGCCGCCGCCCGCGCCGTCGACCCCCGGCTGGTTCCCGGCCCTGGCCAGGTGACCGCGATCCTGGCCGAGGTGAACCGGATCGCGCCGGAGCTGACCGCGTTCTTCGGCTGCCTGTACTACGCGGCCCTGCGCCCATCCGAGGCCGTCGCCCTGCGCGCCGGTGACTGCCATCTCCCCGCCCGCAGATGGGGAACCCTCACGCTGGACGCGACCCTGCCCCGTACCGGGAGCGCATGGACCGGCAACGGCACCCCGCACGAACATCGCGGCCTCAAGCACCGGCCAGCAGGCTCCATCCGCCAGGTCCCGATCCCGCCCCAGCTCATCACCCTCCTCCGCGGCCACGTCAGCCGCCACGGCACCGGCCCGGACGGGCTGCTGTTCCGGTCCCCGCGCGGCGGCGTCCTGCGCGAGGGCCGCTACAGCGCCGCCTGGCAGGCCGCCCGCCTGGCGGCGCTCGGCCCGGATCTGACCGCCACGCCCATCGCCCGCAGGCCCTACGACCTGCGCCACGCCGCCCTGTCCCTGTGGCTAGCCGCCGGGGTCTCGCCCGCCGATATCGCCGCCCGGGCCGTCAACAGCTCCAGGGTCGTCCTGGACACCTACACCCACCAGATCAATGGCCACGACCAGCACGCCAATGACCTCATCAGCCACGCACTTAACCCGGGCGGCCCGGCCCGGCCGTGGCCCGTCCGCGGCAAAGCCGACGGTGCGCGCAACCGCCGCGGAGCCCGGATGCCCGTCCGCTATATGTCCGTGAACCCCGGAAAACGGCCCGCATCTGGCCCACAAAATCCAGCCGCCCCGGCCGTCCGGCACCGGCGAACCGGGCGGCCAGCGCCGCGCCAGGCCTCGCTTCAAGGCACCGCCGGTCCGCCACGATACAGCCACTGACCTGCGGTAACACGACCCCAAGCGAGTTACCGGCGGCTGGCGAGGCCGGGATTCCCGGTGCCGCCGGCCGGTGACCGGCCCGCGGGAGTCTGGCCCACAACTGGCCCACAGATGGGTAGCGACGGTTTTCGGCACCGTTCCGTTAGGCCGGAAATGCCCGGTGACCCGATTCACGGGCACCGGGCCTGACCTGCGGAAACATGGTGGCAGGTGTTGGGTTCGAACCAACGAAGGCTAAGCCGACGGTTTTACAGCCTATACACGAATGGCCCAGGAATGGCCACTGACCTGCGCCTTTACGGGCACCGAGCGGCCTCGGGCGTCCACCGTCCGTGTGGCGTCCGTGGATCCCAAATGACCCAGGTCAGCGCACCGAGGATATCGGCGGCGGTCCGGTCCTGTCTCATTCGGTCCAGTCGCGACCAGCCACACACCGCATCGTCCCCGAGCCCGCCACATTGCCGCACCGCCGAGGCGTTCACCGCAGACCGACACGGCAATCATCACAGCCCATGACGACGAGCCCGTTTGCCTATTCACGCATCCCGTACATATCGCCGATTCGGAACGGGCGGGCTACCGACTGGTGAGCCGTTGTGAGCGGCCCAGATGAGCCGGTTCGGGAGGTCCTCAGTCGCGCCGGATCTGATGCCCTCGGCCTGTCCGAGGCGATCGAGGTGTCGTACGTGCTGGGTACTGTCAAGGTGGTTGGCGGTGGGCTAGGTGAGGGGGCATGGGGAGGAAGAGCAAAACTCGGCCGAAACGACCGAAGGACTTGCGTGCCAGGCGTAGGGATTCGGTTGAGGCATTCGAGGCGGGCGGGGTCACCTTCGTACGCGACGGTAAGAACATATACGCCAGCAGCAGCAAATCCGCTGATGAACATCGGGAGTTCTTGACAGCCGTCCGGGAACAGATGCTGCCGCGTCTGCGCGATGAACGTCAGCAGCTGAGGGACCGGCTCGATGAGATCCTGGGTCGGGCAGACGCAGTTGACTTGCTGGCGCGCGCCAGCTTCTTGTATCTGCCAATAGATCCAGACACCTACAAGGAGCACGAGTCAGACCGCGGCTCGGCGCACATCGAATACCTCGCACTGCAGGTGCTCCCGAACAGCGCCGACGAGCTGCAAGCCGTAGACCCAGTTACGGCCGCTTCGCTCACCGGCGAGGCGATCCACCTTGTGCGAGAGCTCTTTGCGGTTGAGTCACAGCTCCTTACCTTTGGGCAGGCCGAAGACCCGAGGAATCCCGACGACTCGGCGCGTCGGTACCAGGCGCGTACCCGCCTGGAGTCGATGAGCGTACGGGGTAGCGGATACGCCGAGCACTTGCGGGCTATTCTGCTCGGAACGCTCGGCCAATTCGATGCCGCCCTTGAGCGCCTACTGGGTTTCACTGCGCGACAGGCGTTGGATATGACAATGGCGATCGTCGCTGTCGTCGAAGATCGGCTGCAGCCGATAGCCCAGGAGGCCCAAGAGGCACAGCGGCTGATGTTGCAGCAGCTTCCGCGACAGCGCAGGAAAGGTCTTCCCGGGCCGGTGCCTGACTGGATCGTCGCGCTGAAGCCGACCGAAGCCAAGCGGTGGATCAGCGTGATCACCCGCATATGGATGTTCGCAGAGGCCCGTCTCCTCGCCACCGTCACACCGGCGGAGATCGCAGCAGCAAGCGGCACGACTGAGGAGAACGCCAGAGCGTTCCTCGAGGCATTTACCTGTCCGCCTACTGCCTATAGCGGCACGCATCATCGGCTACCCGTCGGGGCTCATCCACTGACCGAGAGGCCGGTGCTGCGCGTCCAGGGCGGGTACATACTCCCTGTTCCTTCGTCGATGGTCGAAGCGCTTCGTCCACGGATGGAGGATCTGCTTCAACAGGCGGACGCCAGCGTCTGGGAGCGGTACGTCAAACGCCGGGCAGACTATGTGGAAGAGGAGGCTGTGCGCCGGCTAGTCAGTGCACTTCCCGGTGCTAGCGGGAGCACCGCGCTCAAGTGGAAGTCGGCGTCGGATGAGAGCGACCTTGATGGCCTCGTTGCTGTCGACGATTTCGCTCTTCGCCTCCAGGGAAAGGCCGGACGTCTACATGCGCCAACCCGTCGTGGTGCCCCTGAACGGATGAAGCAGAACCTCTCCGAATTGATCAAGGAAGCCGCGCGCCAGCATGCAGCTCTTGCCGACGCCCTAGATCATGAAGGGGCAGAGGTTATCGGCCTTGGCGATCATCGGGAAGCACTGGAGGAAGCGAGCTTTCAAATCGAAGTTATCGTGTGCCTCGACGATGTGACAGTATGGTCAACTCACTCTCACGAGCTGCAGCAGATCGATGTTCTGCCGCGAGGTCGTCCGATCCCATGGGTGCTCTCGCTGGCTGATCTCATGGCGGTGACTGACCTGCTGCAGGGCGCGCAACTGCTTCACTACATCATCCGCAGGCTGCGGCTTGAGGCCATCGGAAAGATCGTTGCCCATGATGAATTGGACTGGGTCGGGTACTACATCGATCGAGGCCTCTACTTCGAGGATCTGTCCGACGGTGACGGGGCACTGGACGAGTTCCGGTTGCTGAGCTTCACTGAACCGATCGATGCGTGGTACTTCACCCGCGAGGGCATCAGAACTGTCCCGGCTCCTAAACCGGCGCAAGTGATTCCGCCCCATCTCGCGATGATGGTCAGTCGGCTCGAACAGGAGCGACCGGCATATTGGACCATCGGGGCGATGGCTTTGCTTATGGGGGATGATGACTCGCGGCAGGTCTGGGAGGAACGCCTCATCCATGCCATCGGCCGCCGGTTTTCGCATGGCTGGTCAAACGCTACGCAGGTATTCGATGGGATTGCAGGTGTCACTTACTACATTGATTACCGAACACCGCCCGAACTGTTCCGTACAGAACTTGCAGCGTACGTGGAGCAGAAAATAGGCAGCGGCCAAGCACCGAATTGGATCGCGATAGGCGATTCGGGGGCGGGCCGATTGGAAGTCGTTGTTCGGAGCGTAGCAGCACGCAGCATCACCGAGGTGTTCTCCATGGCAAGCCAGCCGTCAGCGGACTCGCACGCAGTCGTTGCGACCTGATTCGCCGCTGGTGATGTCGGCGAGCCGGCCGACTGGCAGCACCGAATCCCCATATCTAGCGTGTTGCCAATGCTTGGTCCACATCGAGGAACCTGCGCCAGATTAGGCGGGTAGGGATTCTCGCCTTTGTAGCGGTGTTGTCACGCCGGGTAGCCGGAGCGGCCGGCTCGCGCCTGGCAGGTGGTATCACCGATATCGGGTGGCCGGGGCTGCGGCGACGCTGGGATCATGGCCTGGTGGGCGGTGGCGCGGGGCCAGGGCGGCTGGATCTGATGGAAGCGGCGCTGTCGGTGGGGGATGCGTTCGGGGATTCAGTTCTTCCTGGCCGCGAACCGCGGCCTGGACCCGGATGGCGAGCCGCCGGGGCGGTGGGAGTGGAGCGATGAACCGAGCTGGCGTGCTCGGTGTCCGATGTGCTCCGGCGGCTGGGCCGGGTCGATCAGGGTGAGCTGGCGCGGGTGTTCGCGGCCAGGCTGGATCCGGGCCGCCGGTATGGTGCCGGGGCGCTGGATTTGCGGGAGCGGGTCCGGGCCCGGGTGCCGTGGCGGGAGGCCACCCCGGCGCAGTTCGGCGACCAGGGTTCTTATGGCAATGGCGCGGCAATGCGGGTAGCGCCGCTGGGCGCTTACTTCTTCGGGAACCCGGTTAAGGCCGCGGCTGAGGCGGCGGCGCAGGCCGAGGTCACCCACGCCAATATCGAGGGGATCGCCGGCGCGGTCGCGGTGGCCGTCCTCGCCGCGGTGCCGGAGACCGGCCGGGCCATGTTCGACGCGGTCCTGGACCTCACCCCCAGGCACCTAACGTCCGCAAGGGCGTGCGCCGGGCCAGGACGCTTAGCCGGGTCGGCGTCGAAGAGGCGGCCGGGGCCCTGGGCAACGGTCGCGGATCAGCGCACATGACAAGGTCCCGTTCGTGCTATGGGCGGTCGCCCGCTTCCCCGGCGACTACCCGGCCGCGATCCGCGCCTGCGTGCGGGCCGGCGGGGACATGGACACTACCGCCGCCATCACCGGCGGTATCGTCGCCACCCGCACCGGTCTCGGCGGCATCCCCGCGAGCTGGCTCCAGGCCCGCGAGCCCCTGCCAGCCTGGCTCACCTAAGACTCCCGCCGGAACACCGAATTTACCGGCTTGGCGCCGGGGAGGGCCGATATTCTCTGCAGTAATGGCTAATACCCAAAATGCTGTCGCTCTCATCCTGCCGGTGCTGGCCGCGGATGGAGGTCGCGGGCGCGTGGACACGCTGCTAGCGATTCAAGGTGCCGGCCCCGATTTCGTGCGCAAGAACGTCGGTGCCATCGACGCCGCTCTGGGTGCAGCCCAGGGCGCCTGCAAGTTCGGTGATTTACGGGGGTGGTTTGCTCCGGGTTTGATGGCTGGTCGTGTTCGCGCTGGTCACGGGGTTGCTTTCTGGTCGGGGTGTGCGGTGCTGGCTGTCGGGGGCGCGGCGGCGGGGTTTC
>DATKQH010000304.1:0-20602 GCA_035532775.1 Streptosporangiaceae bacterium | reverse complement strand
CGCAGGGGCGGCGGGCGCTGAAGGCCGCCGCCTCCGGCCGGCGCGCCCCGGCTGCCCGGCCCGGCGCGCTGCGCGACCTGGTCGAGGAGCACCTGCGCAAGTTCCCCGGCACCGCCTTCACCCCGCACCAGGTCGGCAAGGTGCTGACCCGGTCGGCCGGGGCGGTCGCCAACGCCCTGGACAAGCTCACCGGCCTCGGCGTCGCGCAGATGGTCACCGACAAGCCCCGCAGCTACCGGCTCGCCCCCGCCGCCCCGGCACCAGCCCCGGACACGGCCGGCGGCCCCGGCACCAGCGCGGAGGCCGCGCCCAGCGCCGCGTAACGCGCGGACGGCGCGGCCGGGACGGCAAGAAGCCGCCCCGGCCGCGCCGTCCGCCGACCGCTCCCGGCCAGGTACATAAGGGCACTGGCCTGCACCGTTTCCCGCCAGGTACACGGCAGTTGCACGCGAGGTACACGAAGGGCCACCGGAGGTACACGGACCTCCCGCAACAACCGCATGGCCCTGCCCCGCCAGCACCAAAATCCCGGGAGCGAGTGAACAAGGACCCTCAAAACCCGATTTCTGAGTCAGGCGGAAGAACCGGCGGCAGGCGGGACCAGCCAGCTCATGACAGATCCCTCAAGCAGCATTACGCGCTGCGCGCCGCAGGGCGTGCCCGCATCGGGCCGCCCGGCGGCGAGCGCGTGCACGACGGTGGCGCGCACCTTCGCGGTGCGCGCCACCGTGCCCCCTTCCCGGTACCCGCCCTGCGGCCGGCCCTCGCGCGCCGTCGCCCCCTCCCTTGCTGGGCAGGTACGGCCCGTATCGGCCCGTGGCTCTGGGCGAGGGTGTCAAGCCCGCCCCGGCACCGGGCCGGGCCGGGCCGGCTTGACGGGGCGGCCGGAGTGGGGGCTGGATGCCTGCGGTCCCGGGCGGCAGGCCAGCGCGCCCCGCCGGCCGGCACCAGGGCCGGCCGCCACTGCCCCCGGCAACGGCGAGGGCGTGCCGTCGGTCACCGCCCGGGACCACCCCGCGCGCGGCGCTGCCGGCCTTGCCCTCCGGCAGGGCCGGGCCGCCCGCCAGCACCCGCCCCGCCGCGCAGCGCGTCCGCGGGGCCTTTCCCCTTTTCCCCGTTCCCCGGGCCGGCGGCCCCTGGCCACGGCCTGCCGGCGCCGGCCCGGCGGGGGCCGGACTTGACGCGGCGGGCGGAGCGGAGCGTCCGTCGTCGCGGACCCGCGGACGGGCCGCCCCCGGGAACCCGAACCGCTCCCGGCCGGCCCCCCGCCACCCCGGCCGGCGAACCCGGAACCCCGGGCGACCCGCTGCTGACGATCGAAGAGGTGATCGCCGAGCTGCGGGTTTCCCGGGCCGCGTTCTACCGTTGGCGCCGGCAGGGAGCCGGCCCGGCAGTCGTGCGGCTGCCGGGCGGCACCGTCCGGGTCCGGGGCAGCGCGCTCAGCGCGTGGCTGCGCCGCCTGGAAGCAGACACGCAAGACAGACAGGAGCAGAGCAGATGGACAGTTACGACGTCAGGTTCTGGGACATCAAGAAGCTCGGCACCGGCACCGCGGCCCGCTACCGGGTCCGCTGGGCCGTCGGCGGGCGCGAGCACTGCAAGTCGTTCAAGGCCCGCCCGCTCGCCGGCGGGTTCCTCGACGGTCTGAAAGACGCCGTCCGGGACCGGCGGCCCTTCAGCCCCCGCACCGGCCTGCCCGGGGCCGAGACCTCCGAGGGCGAGATGACCACCTGGTACCAGCACGCCCGCGCCTACACCGAGGCCAAATGGGGCAACCTGGCCCCGGTCTCCCGCCGCTCGGTAGCCGAGGCCCTGGTCACCGTCACGATCGCGCTCACGGCCAAGGAGCCTGGCGCGCCCGAGCCGAGGGTGATGCGGCAGGCGCTGTTCGCCTGGGCGTTCAACCCCGCCACCCGCGACACCAGCCCGCCGCCCAAGATCGCCGCCGCCCTCGACTGGGCCGGACGCGCGTCCCCGCCGGTCGCCGAGCTGGAAGACACCGCGACCGTGCGCCTCGCGCTGGCCGCCTGCGCCAGGACCCTCACGGGGAAGGCGGCGGCCGGGTCGACTCAGCGGCGCAAGCGGTCGGTGTTCTACAACGCCCTCGGCTACGCCGTCGAGCAGGGCCACCTTCCCTCCAACCCGGTCGACCGCATCCAGTGGACCACCCCCGCCGTCGCGCAGAGCGTCGACCGGCGGGTGGTGGTCAGCCCCGCCCAGGCCCGCGGCCTGCTGGCCGCCGTCCGGGCGCTGAGCGGCCGGGGGCAGCACCTGGAAGCGTTCTTCGCCTGCCTGTACTACGCCGCGCTGCGCCCGTCGGAGGCGGTCATGCTCCGCGAGGCCGATCTGCACCTGCCGAAGAAGGGATGGGGGAGGATCGACCTGGCCGCCTCGGCGTCCCGGGCGGGCACGGCCTGGACCGACCACGGCACCGCGAGGCAGGAACGCGGCCTGAAGCACCGCGCCGCCCACGAGACCAGGACCATCCCCATCCCGCCCGAACTGGTGCGCCTGCTTCGCGCCCACATCAAGCGGTACGGGACGACCCCGGACGGGCGGATCTTCCAGACCGCCCGGGGCGGCATCCTCCAGGACTCCGGCTACAACGAGGTCTGGGCCGAGGCCCGCAAGCAGGCACTCAGCCCTGCCCAGTACAGGTCGCCGCTGGGCCGCCGCCCGTACGACCTGCGGCACGCGGCGGTGTCGCTGTGGCTCAACTCCGGGGTGCCCGCGACTGAGGTCGCCCGCCGCGCCGGGCACGGCGTCGCTGTCCTGCTCAAGATCTACGCCCACTGCATCGACGGGCAGGCTAACGCCGCCAACCAGCGCATCACCGACGCCCTCGGCACCGAGGACGGTGGTCCCGGTGGGGATGCCGGGGAGTAGGCATCCTGAACCGGCACCACGTGCCCCGGCCTGGCGAGGTCGGGGCACGTCTCCTCCTGACGTTGTCTCGACCTCGTGAGTTGGGGCTGTTGGGCGAGGACGTTGAGCACGCCCTGCCTGACAGCCCGAACCAGTCTGTACTTCAGCCCCCGCCAGAGCACTCCTCCTCAGCCCAAGAGCATCGCCGAGCTCTAGATGGTTCCATTGGGTCGTGGATCTCAGATCGGGCTGTCTTTAAGCGTCTGGGTCATGAGGCAGGACGTACTCTTCGGTCAGCTTGGCCAGGTGCATCTGCAGGGGAAGGGCGAGCGTGTCGCGGTAGTCGGGGGCGCGGCGGAGCTGGTGCACGAGGGCGGCCCACAGTTCGGGGTCGGATGCCGTGGTCGCCTTGGTACCGGGCGCCGGGTTGCAGGCCGCGACGGCCAGTTCGATGATGCCGGGGTTTGAGGCGTTCTTGCCGGTGTCGATGACGGTCTCGCCCTGCTGGTTCTCCCTGGTTGTGAACTTGGACGCGTCGACGGCCGCGTTCTTCGCCGTGCTCGCCTTGGCCGCCGTGCTCAGGAACGTGCGCAGGTCGCTGCCGCCGTCAGGGTTAACCCAAAGGCCGGCGGCGATGCCATAGTGATCCGTCGGGTCGTCGTCCTGGCTGAACTTTTCGGCGGCGGGGGTGCACCCGTACCACTGGGGTGTTTCGTTCATGGAGTGATCGCGGACCCGCACATGGCGCAGGCCGTCGCCGTATAGGCCGATCCCCTGCGCCGGGCTGGCGCCGAACTGGAGGCTGTCGCGGAGCAGGTTCCCGTTCACCAGGAAGGGCCAGAGGCCGCGAGTGTTCTGGGCGTGGGTAATGAGGAGCACCTCTTCGCGGCGGAGGCTGTAGAGCAGGGGCTTGATGAACTGGGCGGTGATCGCGCGCTGCTCCTCGAAGTCGGGGTACCAGGGACGCGGGCTCTTTCCCGACTCCTCGTTCTCGGCTGCCTCTGCTTCTTCCTCGCCCGGGATGTCGGCGTTCCTTGTCAGGCGCAGGAGCATGGTGCGGTACGGGATCCACTCGCCG
The DNA here is from genome assembly GCA_035532775.1 of Streptosporangiaceae bacterium. GTDB lineage: Bacteria > Actinomycetota > Actinomycetes > Streptosporangiales > Streptosporangiaceae > Chersky-822. The sequence continues at coordinate 16,659 of DATKQH010000304.1, read as the reverse complement.
GTGTCCGGGTCCCAGCCGGTGATGGCGCCGGACGGGTCGGTGCGCACGGCCACCGGGGTCATGCGCCGCTGGCCGGTGGGGCCGTCGGCGCGACGTTTGACCAGCCAGAGGGCCACCGTGTTCAGGTCGGCGGGAAGGCCGTCGAGGCTGTGCTCGGGGATGGTGCTCAGGCCGAGCTGGCGGAATCCGTCGGTCCAGGACTGGAGGGAGCGGTGCTCGATGCTGGTGCGGGTGGCTGTCTTCTTCTTGCCGCTTGGCGTGGTGATGAACTGGGTCAGGCGGCCGGCGTCGGCGCAGCCGAGCCGCAGGGTGAACTTGGGGTCGGTGAGCGGCGTGAAGTCATCCGGGTGGCCGATCTCGATGATCGTCAGGTCCGCCGGCTGGCTGGAAGCGAGATGGCCGGAAGCCTGGCGGCGGCGCTGGCCGATCGCCTGGCGGAGGTGCTTTTTCCTCGGCTTCGGGCCGGGGAAGTCCAGGCGCGCGGCGAGGTCGCCGGCTTCCTCAAGGCGCACGCGGACCGTCAGCTCGCTGGTCTGCCAGGTGAGCGAGCCGGGGTCGCTGCTGTCAGGGTTGTCTAGGCCGAGTGCCTCGGCCAGCTGGGCGATCAGGCCGTCGCGCGTGCGGGTGTCCTGCCACAGCACCTCGGCGTTCAGCGGCTCGCCCTCCAGGACGCGGGCCAGGCCTTCCCTGCGGGCCTGCTGCCGCAGCCGTGTGATCTTGGCTTTCTTTTCGTCTTTTTCCTCGGGTGTCTTGCCGGTCGGCTTCCTGGGGAGGTTGCGGGGCGCGACCGGGTACTTGCTGGGGTGGTGGTCGGGGACGCGGCGCAGGTACGGCTCGAAGGCCGGGGCGATCCACTCCGATAGCGGTGCGCGGTCGCGCGGCATCAGCCCGGCTCCGACGCCGTGGGTGCCCATGGTCGTGCTGTAGATGACGCCGGCCGTGATGCCTGCCGTGCCGTCGATCCAGGTCGCCGGGGCGGCCTGGAGGACTGCTGGCTCGGGGAACTGCTGGGCGAACATGAGCTGCCTGAGCATGCCTTCGGGGCCGCCGCGGGTCCACTCGTAGGTGTCCGGGTCCTCGCCGTTGCGCAGCTGGCTGACCGCGAAGCGTCCTGTGCCGGGGCCGCCTTGCAGCCACGGCGTCTCGGTGAGCAGGTACGTCGATACGCTGCGCCGGTAGCCGATCTTGACCGGCCCGTTGGTGCACCAGCGGCGGATGCCGGTCCGGACGTGGAGGCGGAAGTCTCCAGTGAACGGGACGGTCTGCACGGTCAGGGAGATGACCAGGGAGAACTTCCAGGTGCCGTCCTCGTCTTGATGGTCGCGCGGGGGCCACGAGATGAGCTCCGCGCCGCGCGTGGCGGGCGCGATGCGGAAGCTGAGCCGCGCGTCCTCGAAGGCGTAGGGTCCCAGGTCGAGTGCGCGCTTTGCCAGCTCGTCCGGGAGCAGCTGGTACAGGCGCCCGTCGGGTTGTGCCGTGCCGTCGGCGTTCAGGCTGCGGGCGAGGAGGTTGACGGGCTCGGGGTCCCAGCTGAGCTCGCTGAAGTCGAGTTCCGACACGAGCCCGGTGGTGGCAGTCAGGATCTCGGCTTTCTTGTCGGCGTCGGTTTCCTCGCGGTGCATGTCGTAGATCCACGCGAGGATCATCTGGCGCAGCAGCGGGACCGGGAAGCGGTCGCGCGCGTAGATCCAGGGGCTGGCGTCGTTCTCGGTCGCCCCGCGTGCCACGGACACCAGGTCCGGGGCGACTGCCCTGATCACCTCGTTCAGCCGTCCGATCGGGACGTACTGGTAGCGGTCGGGGTCGCGCTTGTGGAGCCTGTAGTGCTCCAGGAAGAGCTTGCGCCAGCGGGCCGGGAACGCAAGCCCGTACCAGTCCTGGGTGAACGCGCCCGCGTCGCGGTCGGGCTGGTAGGCGGTGAGCCGGATGGAGTCGAAGGTGGTCACGAGGTCTCCGGGTGCGTGATCGCGGCAGGGCCCGCTTCAGGGGCGGGGAAGAGGCGGGACAGGGCCATGTAGAGCGGCTTGTAGAGGGTCGTGACGAGCACGCGGTCCAGGGCGGGGACGGGGCTCCCGCTGGCGGGCAGTTCGGTGCCGGCCTGGTCGGCGCAGTACGGGGCCAGTACGTGCAGCATGCTGGCGAGGAGGCTGGTCTCGGCCGTGTCGCCGGTGAGCCCCCGGGCCTGCCGCTCCGCGAAGGGCGCGTCCACGAAGACGACGCGGGCGGGCACGCCGCCGCGTACGAGCCGGCCGATGACCTGCCAGATGACCACGAGCTGGTCCCAGGTGAACGAGGTCTTCTCTTCCGGGCCGAGCCGGGACCAGGCCAGCTGCCGGCTCAGCAGCCGGCGCCACTTCGCGCGGGCCTGGTGGCGGAACTCCTTGCCGGCGGCGTCCAGGCTGTCTGCGGAGTCAACCAGTTCCTTGAAGCTGCCGTCCCTGAGCATCCGCGCGGCCCAGTCGTTCACGGCCTGGATGGCCAGGCCGATGTCGTCCGGCCGGGGGTGGGGGCGGGCGAGGAAGAATACTGACCCGATCGCCGCCGTCCCCTCGTCGTTGAGGATGTTGTGGCCTCGCTCGATGGCCAGGAGCGGGGCGACGAGGACTTCCGCGCCGGTCTCGGCGAACGTCGCGACGTCCCCGCGCCGCAGCGTCCCGGGTCCGCCCCGGGGGGCGGAGGGCTGGTGGGCGGCCTGGCGCCACAGGTGGTCTTGCTCCGCGTCGTCGGAGACGAGCCGGCAGACCCGTCCGGCCCAGCGCTCGATGGTTTCCAGGTAGTCCGCCGCCCTGCGGGCCTCGTCATAGCTGCCGGTGAGCAGGAGCAGCCGCCGGCGGTTGTCGTCGTCGATGGCGGCGAGCTCTGCCTGCATCGGGCTGGCCGATCCGTCGGGGCGCGGCCGGGCGAGCTGGCTGAGCATCTGCTCCAGCACGAGCGGGCGCAGGTGGGGCTTGGCGCCGGAGAGCTTCAGCGGCTTCCCGGCGGCGTCCTTGAGGAAGCAGGTGGTGAAGGTCGTCCGGTCGATGGCGTCGAGTTCCTTCTGCGGGGGCTTGAGGACCGCGCCGACCTCGGTGAGCACGTGGTAGCGGGTGGAGGTTCCCGCCCAACTGGTGCCTGACATCAGCACGACGTGCGGGGCGGGCAGGCCGTCGGCGGCTGTCAGGCGCGGCAGCCCGAGGAGCAGCTCACGCCCGGACCCGGCGCACCGGAAGAACCGCAGTTCCCCGCTTTGCGGCTCGCCGGCATCGGAGTCGGATTGGAACTGGAACCCGAGGATGTTGCCCATGGGCGATTCCGGGACGAGGGGCCGGTAGTCCTCCGGCGGGCGCCGGGACAGCGCGTTAGACGTCCCGAAAAGGTTCAGCGCCGCCTCCACCCGCAGCCACATCTCGGTCATCATGTCCAGGCGCGTGTGCAGGACGGATAGCAGGAGCGTGAACTCGAACTGCCGGCACTGCTCCCCGAGCTTCCGCTTGGCGTCCTCGCCGCCCTTCTTGGTGGCATGCGCGGCGAGCGCCGGATCCTGCTGCCCGGACAGGGCCAGCAGCTGCTCTCGGACGAGCTGGCGGACGTTCCTGGTTCCGGTGGCGTGCAGCAGGTGGCGGGTGAGCTGGATGAGGGCCTTGGCCTCGTCGCTGTGCCTGTCGGTGTCCCCGAGGGGGTCATCGCGGAAGTCGTCGAGGATCTTGATTACCAGTGCCCTCTGCCCGGTGTCCTTGCGGGGGCCTGGCGACCGTTCGGTGTCGTCGCTGGTGCCCTGGCCTGCCGGCTCGTCGTGCCGGGGATCGTCCCATTCGGGGCCTGGCCGGTCGATGACGTCGGCCGCGTCCGGCTGCCCGGGGTTTTCCTCCGGGCCGAACCACTCATCGATGAGCTTCTGCTGGAGCGTCCACGCGCTGAAGTAGTCAGCCTCTACCCAGCGGCGGACGTCGGCCTGCATGAGCAGGATCTCGTAGATGCGGTCTGTGGCGCTGGTGACTGAGTTGACTGCGGCGGTCCACCGCCGCACGTCGCCGTCAGAGAGCTGGGTCCGCCCGCTGCGCGACAGTTCCTCGATCTTGCGGGCGTGGACTTCGTCGAGCCACGAGTTGGGGGCCTTCCCGGCCAGGGTGGTGGCGGGGGCGAACATGATGTCCAGCTGCATCTGGACCCGGTCGGCCTCGTCTACCACGATCAGGTCACTGCGGCGGCAGGCCAGCTCAAGGTAGCGCAGCCGCTCGGGGTTCTGCTGGGACGGCACGGCGGTATGGACGAGGCTCGCCGGGGTGGCGACCCAGATGTCGGCCGCGACCAGCTCCCGTGCCGCGTGGTGGCGCGGGCACTGCTGCCACAGCGGGCAGCTGTGCCGCTTGCCGCGGGGCTTGTCGTCTTCTTCCTCGTTATCGGGTGGCGGGGCGAGCGCGGACAGCCGGCGCTCCTGGTCCTTGCGGCGGGCCGGGTACAGGTTCGCGCACGGGGCGTCGGAGAAGCGGAGAGGGTCCGGGGCCTCCACGCCGCGCAGCGCGTCGAGCGGGCACGCGGTGCTGAGGTAGTCGAAGGCGGGAGAGTCGTGGGCGAGCAGCGAGGCGTTCCCGCGGGTGGCCAGCCGCCGGTGCATCCGCTGGACGTGCCGTTCACGGGTGGAGGCCCCGAGCACGGGAGCGGCGGTGAAGCCGAGCGAGGTGAACAGCGCGACCAGTTGGAGCGCCTCAGCGACGTCGGAGACGACGAGGGTGGAGCGGAGCCCGTGCTGGGCGGCCCAGACCGCGAGCACGTCACGGAGCGTGCTCTTGCCTGCGCCCACCATGCCGACGATGTGCAGCATCTGGTCGATCGCCAGGACGCCGGACCCGGTGAAGTCTGACCTTCCGGCGTCGCGGACCGACAGCCCCACGCGGCTGAACCGGTAGGCCCACCGTCCCGGCGGCTCGTTCCTGGCGGCGAGCTCCGCGTCCATCCAGGCCGCGGTATCGGCCAGTTCGTCCCAGCGGACGCGCAGCGGCTTCCCGCCTCCTGCCAGCGGGGTGCCGAGCTCATGCTCGGCACCCCGTACGGCGGGCAGGGCATCGGGAAGCTCGACGCCGGTCCACAGCAGCTCGGCGCCGTTGCGCGCCGGCCGTTCCCGGAACCGGTACCGCCCCGGGGCCGCGACAGGGGTCGGCTGCATGGCGAAGGGCGGCGGCGTGGCCAGCGCGGCGGCATAGGCGTCCCAGCGGTGCGCGGCGATGGCCGGGCGGCGGCGCCGCGCCGTGTCGCCGGGGCCGTCCAGCACGTACCCCCGCAGCCTTTCGTCGACCTCGGCGTAGCGGTCCAGCGCGAGGGTCCAGCTCCGCGGGCGCCGCAGCGGCCACAGCAGGTGCCTGGCGATCTGCAGCATCCGCTCCTGCTCCAGGGTGGTGACGGCGCCAACGGCGGGGGCGAAGGGGTAGCCTCCCAGCAGCGTCCATCCGGCCTCGGCGGGATGCCCGGGGATGAGCTGCTCCATCAGGTAGAGGCCCAGCTCGGCCTCGCATAGGCGGTACGCCGCGGGCCGGGGCTTGGGGCCTTCCAGGTGCGGCTCCAGCTCGTCCGCGAGGCCTGCCTGCCAGGTGCTGCGGTCACGCATCATCATCCTCCGCGCTCTCGTGGTCCGCGCCGTGGCCGCCGTGCTCCGCGAGGGCGTCGCGGACCGCTGCGGTGAACTGCCGTTCGCTCATGACCGCCACCTTTGACGCGGCGGCCTTGCGCATGTTCCTGGTCACGATGTCCAGGTAGCCGGGCCTGCGGCTCAGGCGGTGGTCGGGGACGACGATGAAGGCCTTGTCGTGCCGCGGGGCCGTGGGCAGCGGCCTGATCTGGCGGCCGAGCAGGGCGGGACTGGCCCAGTCCTTCACGTCGACAGCCCACTCCTGCCCGCCGGGCAGCGGGACGAGGAGGTCGTACGCGTCGTACTCGGGCCACATCTGGGGCCGGAGCCGCAGGCCGCGGAGCTTCTTCTCCAGCCGCAGTTCCGCCTTTCCGGGAGCGGTGACGAACAGGCGCAGGGGACGGGTCAGCGTGAGGACCCCGCCGCCGCCGTCCTCGTGGTAGGTCTGGCCGACCGGCGCGGGGCCGGTGCGGCGGCAGCGGTCGTTCTCGCACCACCAGCCGTCGTCCCGGGTGGGAACCAGCAGGGTCTTGCACCGGCCGCACGAGTAGAGCACGCCGCCGCTTGCCCAGCCGGCCGGGGCGGGCAGGTAGACGTGCGGCAGCAGCGCCGCGACCGGGAGGAAGGCCGGCTCGAGCGCGGCCGCCGCGGCTTCCTCGCGGGTGAGCACCGGGTGCTCGATCAGCAGGCGCCGGAAGGCCGCGTACGCCTGCGGGCTGCGGGCTGCGCGGCACTGCTCGATGGCCGTGAAGACCATCTCGCGCTCGACCTGCTCGGCGGCCGAGTCACGGTGGCTGATCGCCCACTCGTAGCACAGCTGCGTCGGCTCCAGGCCGTGCGGGTCGACCAGGTACTCACTCGGGGCCGCCAGGTCCTCCGGGAGGTCCAGCGGCCAGTCAACGACCGGGATCTCCCGGCACCAGACCAGCAGGTCCGGGACGCCGCGCGGCGGCTCGGCCCCGCGCAGCAGGCAGGCGAGGACAGTACGGTCCAGGGCGCGCTGGGCCTCGGCCGGGTAGGGCAGCGTGAGCGTGCCCGGGTTCGGCACGTCGCTCAGGTCAAGGACCGCAGTGGCCACGGTGCGCAGGAGGACCGTCCCGTTGTGCGGGACGAGGGGGAGCGGCTGCTCAGGCATCATGAGTTCCTCGTCCCTGATCAGGCGGCGGCCGACTGGGCGGACGGAGCCGGCGGGGCGTCCTGCTGCCCGCCGGGCCCCGCGTCTCCCTCATCGGGCGGGGCGGGGAGGGCGGACGGGCACCACCGGGCGACTTCGCAGTCCGCGCACCGCCTCTTTTCCGGGTTGGCCGTGAACTCGCGGTCGGAGTGCCAGGGGCCAGCGAGCGACGCGATGACCTCGCGGGCCTTCGCGACGCGGCCGGGGTCGCCGGCGTTGATCAGCTCCAGGTCGGGACCGGTGGGGCGGAGGATCTCCAGTTCCACCCGCGACCTGGCAGGGTCACCGCCGAGGGCACCTTCCGCCAGCAGCACCAGCGCGAGCGCCGCCTGGGGATATACCTCCAGGACGTCCTTGCCTGACCGGTCTGCGATGTACCCGGTGGTCTTGGTCTCCCGCCACACCCTGCCGCCGCCGTCCCAGTACAGCAGGTCGGGCTCGGCGATCACCACGGTGTCAGATGCCGGGTCGTCGAAGGCCAGGACAGGTTCCGTGCTCAGGGGCATGTCGCGGTCGGCGTACTTCAGGGGGCAGACGGCGACGTGCCGGGCCATCATCTGGGCGCCGAGCTCCGCTTCGCGACCGGTCAGGTGCCACTCACCGGCGCTCCATCCCCGGGGGTCAGGGATGTCCGCCAGGGTGCAGCGCCGGTGAGGCCTGCGGGCGTGCAGTTGCTCCAGTAGCTTGTGGACCGCTTTCCCTCGCTGCACGGCCCGGCTGCCGTACTCAATGTCGAGCCTTCGGGGCAGGCGCAGGCGCCTCAGGTGCTCCTGCGCCGGGCACTTCTCGTGGCGGCGCAGGTCAGTGACGGAGAGGGTGCGCCGCGGGCGCGTGCCGTCAGCTATCCCGAGGAGCCCGGGGACCTTGGTCAGATCCAGGCAGGTGGGAGCAAGGCGGCAGCTGACGCAGCTGCGACCGGGCCTTCGCTCCGCGGCGTCCACGGTGGCGCGGAGCCGGCCCCGGGCCTCCTCATACTCGCGCTTTGCCTTGTCCGGGTCGCCCTCGAAGAGCACCCTGGCGCTGCCGTCGCCGCAGCCGACCTCCACGACGCGGACCCAGGACGGCAGGGGCCCCTGCTGCACCAGGTAAGGACGCCCCCGCCTCGTAGGCCAGTCGTAGGCCCCGGTTCCCTTCTTCTCGGCGACCCGCGCCGGGGAACCGAACGCCAGGACGCGGGCCGCCATGGCGACCTCGCCCGGCTCGCGCTCCGCGCCCTCGACCGTCCCGAACCGGGGCAGGCGCAGCTCCCGGAACAGGCCGTCCGGGCTCTGGTACCGGCGCCCCCAGGCGCACAGCTCGTACATCCGCACGCCGGACTCATCGAGTCGCCCCAGGTCCAGTTGCTGAACCCACTCGTCCCGCACCGGGACGAGCGCAGGCTGCCCGACGCCGGGCATCTTAACGGCCGGCAGCGCCGCTTCCAGGTAGTGCGTGACGGCGTGCGCGGCCCACTGGACCAGCCCCGGGTGCAACCGCTTCTGCCCGCGTCCCCGCCCGGCCTCGGAAGCCGTCCGTGACAGGCCATCAAGGGTCTCGGCCACGCCGGCCTTGCCGTCCTCGATGAGGTCGAGCGCCCTCATTACCGGTTCAAGGGGGAAATCCTCGAAGTCCTGACTCTTGAACGCCGGCACCGTAGTCTCGATACGCGGGTGCGCCTTCAGCGCACGGTGCATCGGGCACTCCTGCTCACCCTCCCGCACCGCCGAGGTGAAGACCCTCACTAGGCGAGGGTCTCCCTCAGCCCCGTCGGGGACCGGCCATCCAGTCATCGCGTGCTCCCGCCGCACCTCGGAGCGCAAGGCCCCCGCGGGACGCGGGACCGGGCTCCGTAGCCATCTCGGACACGACAAGAAGACCAGATTTTGTGAATGCCGTCAACAAGAATTCGAGAACTGCTAGCATTCACATGTCGCAGGGGCGCGCGGACAGCGCAGGAGGTCGGGAATGGCGGCATACGCCGGAATGGTGGTCGGCGATCGCTACCAGCTTGATCGCCCGCTCGGTGCCGGGGCGATGGGAGAGGTCTGGGCGGCGCGGGACAAGACCGCGGGGCGGAGCGTGGCCGTAAAGCTCCTGTCGCTGTCCTCTGCCGGGCGGGAGGCGCAGCGGCGCCATGAGCGGTTCAAGCGCGAGTGCGGGATCACCGCGAAGCTCAGCCACCCGGGAATCCCGGTCGTCCACGACTTCGGGACGTGCGAGCAGACCGGAATGCCCTACCTCGTGATGCAGCTGATCGACGGCCCCACGCTGACGGCGTTCCTGAAGAACCACAGCCCGCTGGCAACCCCGGCCGCCGCGGCGATCTGCGCCCAGGTCTGCTCGGCCCTCGCGGCGGCGCACGACGCCGGCCTGGTGCACCGCGACCTCAAGCCCGATAACATCATGCTGTCGCCGCAGGGCACGGTCTTCATCCTGGACTTCGGCGTGGCGGCGGTCGAGGAGCCCGGCGCGGCCCGCCTCACCGCAACCGGCATGGTCGTGGGCACTGCCGCCTACATGGCCCCCGAGCAGGCCGAGGCCGGCCCGGTCACCCACCAGACCGATCTGTACGCGCTCGGCTGCGTCGCCTACGAGCTCCTAGCCAGCCAGCCGGTGTTCAGCGCGTCCACCCAGAACGCGATGATGCGCTGCCACATCGAGCAGGCCGCGCCGAGCCTCGGCCGCATCCGGGGCGGCATACCGCCTGAGCTCGACGGCCTGATCGCCTCGCTCCTCCAGAAGGACCCGCAGAACAGGCCAGCCGACGCCCGCGCCGCTTACCGCGGCTTCCGGTCCCACCTGCCGGGCATGGGCGAAAGCTGGGGCGGATCCGTGATGACCCCTGACCCCACGCTCCCGTTCCGTGAGCCGTGCGCGCCGCCGCTCCCCGCTCGGGTGGCGGCCAGCACCACCGACGCTACCCGGCGCGACCGGCGTCCCCGCCCTAGCCGCCGGGCACTGCAGGATGCGCGTTCCAGGGCTGCCGAGCTCGCCGCGATCGGCGAGTGGCGTGAGGCGATTACGCTCCTTGACCAGGCAATCGCCCCAGCTGAGACAGCCTTCGGAAAGCGCGACAAGCAGGTTGTGGAGGCGCGCGCAGCCCGCGCTGACATCCTCCTGGAGGCCGCCGAGTACCAGAACGCGCGAGACGCCTACAACCAACTCCGCCCCGACGCGGTGTACTCACACGGAACCGGGGACAGCCTCGTGGCCCACATCGACGCGGGGATCGCGGACTGCGATGAGTGGCCGTAGGGCGGCAGCGATCGCGCCGACAGGCAGCCTCGCGAATCCGGGCGGACGTGGCCTATATTCACATGACCGATCCCCGGCCTCAGTTCACACGGCGGGCCACACTGCAACATGTCAGGAGGCGAGCATGAGCGGCAGCCCCGCCACCGTCACCGCGTCCGGCATCGCCAGCCTCGCCGGCGTTGGCAGGGCAGCCGTCAGCAACTGGCGCCGCCGCTACTCTGACTTCCCCCAGCCCATGGGGGGCACCGCCACCAGTCCCTCCTTCGACCTGCGCTCCGTCGAGAACTGGCTCCAGGAGCAGGGTAAGGTACCGGAAATCCCGGCAGAAGAACGCACCTGGCGCCGCATCGAGGCGTTCGGGATGCCTGAGCACGCTGGCGACGCGATGAGCCTCACCGGAGCATTCCTGCTGGCTGAGGCATCCCGCCACCCAGAAGCAAGCATCGCGCGCGAAGCCGGGCACGGCGCAGAGCCAATCACCGGCCTGCTTCCAGCACGTGACCTGGCAGCCAGGGTGGACCGGTGGGGCGAGTACGCGAGGAACCTGCTCGTTCAGATGATCCCCCGGGAATGGTCCGCCCAGCAGGAGGAGCTGCTGGGCTTCGCCCGCGAGCTCGCGCGCAGGCGCGGGGCCGAGGAAGCCTTCGAGTACCTTTGCAGCCGGTACGCAGTCGCGGGCACCCTCCCCGGGCACTATGCAACACCCCCCGCGGTAGCGGAGCTGATGCTCGACCTAGCCGGGGACGCCGGGGCCATCATCGACTTCGCCTGCGGCAGCGGAAACATCCTCCGGACGGCCGCGAACCGCGGCCTTGAGCGCGGCGCCCCAGTCACGTGCTACGGACAGGATGTCAGCAAGACCCAGGCCAGGATCACTCTCCTCAGGCTCCTGTTCATCTCCAGCAGGGCTGGCTCCCCGGATGGCGAATCCGGCCCGCACATAGCCACCGGGGATTCCCTGCTCGCCGATGCCTTCCCCGGCCTGGCCGCCGACGTGGCCGTTGCCAGCCCGCCGTTCGGGATCCATGACTGGGGCCGGGACAGGCTGGCGTACGACAGCAGGTGGGCATTCGGCGGTCTGCCGCCGCGAACCGAGCCAGAGCTAGCCTGGGTCCAGCATGCGCTCGCCCACGTCGTCACCGGAGGGAGGGCCGTCCTCCTCATGCCGCCCGCCGCGGCCAAGCGCCCCGCAGGCCGGAAGATACGCGGCGAGCTCGTACGGCGCGGCGCACTGCAGGCAGTCATCGCGCTCCCGCCCGGGAGCCTGCCGACGACCGGGATCAGCCTGCACCTGTGGGTTCTGCGAAAGCCCCGCCCAGGCGAGCCAGCCGGGCAAGTCCTGTTCGTCGATTCCGCCACAGCCGCGCAGCAGGCCGGCCCTGAGTTCGCAGCGGTCCGCCAGATCGTACGGCAGGCGTGGTCGGCCTACCAGTCTGCGACCGGCAACGCAGAGCGGCCAGGAGAGTCAGGGGCCGTCCCTGCCATAGACCTCCTTGACGACGAAGTCGACCTGACGCCCAGCAGTCGCCTGCGCCCTGCTCAGGGCGGCACCGTTATTGACCCGCGCGATCTGGTTGATGCCGCCGAAGAAATCCGCGCGACCCTCGGAATGCTGGGTGACTCTCTGCCGCGCCTGCGCGTAGCAGGCCAGAACGACACAGCCCCGGCCTGGGCGGCGCTGGAAGACCTCGTTCGAAGCGGGGCGGCGGAGATCCACCGGCCAGCCCCGCTGGCCCTGCCCGGGTCTGGCAAACCCGGAACCGGGCACTTCGAGGTGGAGGTAACCAGCCAGGACATTCTCCGGGGAAGGCCGCCTTCAGGGGCAGTCCCCCTAGACCCTCAGGTAGGCGATCCGGCCAGGGTCCAGTCAGGAGACGTCCTCATTGCCGCCGGCCTGAGCAGCATGGCACGGGTTGCCACCGCCCAGCAGGTGGGGGCGGTTCCCGGGCGGGGCGTCTGGGTCGTCCGCGTCGACCCGCAGGTCATGGATCCGTGGTTTCTCGCGGGCGCGATTTCCGGCGCGGACAGCCGCCGCATACCAGGGCAGGTGACCTCGACCCTGAGCGGGACCCCGCGGGCAGACGTCAGGCGCTTCCAGATCCCGGTGCTCCCTATCGAGTCCCAGCGACTCTACGGCAACGCCTACCGACGTATTGCCGAGTTCGAGACCCTTGTCCTGCAGGCCGCAGAGCGAAGCAGTGACATAGCCCGCGAACTTGCCAGCGGACTAGTGAACCAGACAATTGAGCCTGATCCTGAGCCAGGCCAGTAAGGTCGTCGCCAACCGGAACAGAAAGCGCGGCCCGCGGGTATCGCTCGCGTCGGCGAACGTGTCGGTTCCCTTCAACCCGGAGGCGAGGTGCGGCTGCTGCAGTACCTCATCACCAACGCCCAGCTGCTGGCGCTGGAACAGCGGCGCGCGGGCGACCTGCGCTCCAGATAAGGGGCTTCCTGCCGCAGGCTGCCTCGGGCTTCCCCCGGCGCGCCCGAGGTCACCGAGTACATCAGTATCGCCGGGAGCAGGTGGCGGCAGCTCGCGGTACTCGGCCGTGCCCTCGGCGCGCAGATGCTGATCGCGTTCCCTGATGATGACGAGCCGTGCGGGCGCGTCGCCGACATCCTGCGCGAGGCCCAGCGCTGCTCGGTGGCAGCGAGATCGACTCCGCGGTGCTCCCGGTCCGCAAGGCGCTGGAGACCATCAAGAACATCAGCGGCTGGAACTGGCCCGGCAGGAAATACAAGCTGGACGAGCGGTGGGCGCTGACAATCGCTGCCCTGCTGTGCGTCACGCCATGACAACCCCGAGTCCGGACCACCAGGCAGCAGACGACCAGTGCTCCCGCGGAAGGCCGGAATGATCGTCAAGACGCTCGCCGAGCTTCAAAAGCCCGACGAAGCCAGCCTCTACGCCACTCCATGGGGCTTCGGCGGCCGGACGCCCCGGAGGAAGCTGCCCTGGACCTGCAGTACTCCGTCAGCCGCCTGGAGCTGTCCGAGCAGGTACCGGAGAGCACTCGCGGCGAGCCGATGGCTGTCAGGAGCGGCAAGCTGCTGTCAGCGATGATGCCCGTCAAGATCGCAGGGTGAGCGTAGATCGAATGTGAGGTCCATTCCGCGCGGCGGGGTTTCACGGGCCGGGTTGACTGTGAGGCCGAGCGTGGACCCGTCGGGAGTCATGTGGAACCCGATCGTTACCCGGCTTTTCCCCGACACGATGGTGGCCTCTGCGTTTTCGGTGACCGTGCCTGAGTCGTCCTGGTACAGGTAACGGCGGATAGGGACCTGGACCTCGTCGTAGGAGAAAACAGCGTCAAGCTCAATCGAGTCCACGTCGAGCAAGCCGGCGTCAAGCGGGAGTGCGAATTCCGCGTCGCCTCCGAAGTCGATGGTCAAGACGATGCGCTTCTCTTTGCCAGGAGGCACGTCGGAGAGCATCGCGTCGAACCAGGCACCGAAGCCTGGCATCAAGTCCAGGATCTCATCTACCGAGACCAGCATGAGGTCGGTCTTGTGCGCGAATGCCTTGCTGTCTTGGTGGAGGCCTCCTCCAGGTATTCGCAGCGCACTGATCTTTTCCAGAATTGAAGCCAGGGTCGCCGGGTCTATCTCTGTCGGTCGCTCGCCGAGGTGGAAGGATGCTCCGATGACATCGACACGGCGCGTCCGGTGGTCGAGGGTCTGGTCGGTAAGCCAGTCGTAGACGACATGCGCCTCAAGCTCTTCGAGCGACCGGAGGTCAACCTGCTTCGACCGGGCGAGGTTCCGCGCACCAGCTGAGAAACCGCCGGCTGACACAGCCACGGCTTTGTCTGCGCCTACGTCTTCCCGCTTGGAAGCGAGTTGCTCGATCCAGGTGACGTCCTGGGGCTTTGCGCGGTCCCGGCATTCAATGATGACAAGGACACTGACCGAGCCAACCTGGGACCGCAAGGACACGTCCACTTCACGCGAAGTCCCCGAGTTCCTGCCCATGATGAAATCGGGTGACCGGATCTCGACTGGCGCGCCGGCTAGCAGATGCTCAAGCGCCTGCACGAGCAGCTCTAGCGAACGGCCTGCTCTCGGCACGAGCCCTCCCCACAGGTGAAGGATCGAGTCAGCACTTGATGTTACTTTCCCGCGTGCATCCCAGGCGCGTTTCCTGAGCTGGGGCGCAGAAGCGATCCTTGGCCTGCCGGGCTTAGGGGGTGACGCTGAACCGACGGAACAGGTCAGCGAAGAACGCCTGGAGCAGGCCGCGGGCGGACCCCGGGTCCTTCAGTTCGGTGGCGCCGAAGCGGAACACCTCGTAGCCGCTGAGTTTGAGCTCGCGATCGGCGCGCGCCAGGGCGGCGTAACGGGCAGGGGCTGGCCGTGTCCCGTCAGGGGATGCGTAGTGGTGGGATCCGTCGACTTCGAGGACGACCCGCTGGCCGTGGGGCAGCAGGAGCAGGAAGTCCATGCGGTGGCCCAGCAGGGCAGCCGCGCCGCGCTCGTGGACCGTCTTAGGGTCCCAGTGCAGCCATACCTCGGGCAGCAGCGCGGGTAGGTCGGGTACTACGGTGCCGTGGACCTTGTAGTAGAGGTCGAACAGGTTCCGTTGAGGAGGGGAGTTGCCGGGAAGGGCGCTGGTGAGCCTCTGGTACAGCGACCGCTTGGCCTCCTCATCGTCACTGAGCTGCCGGGTGTCCTTCCACCACTCCTGCAGGTCTCGCCACCGCAGGCCGTCACTGCCGATGGGCCGGTCGTAGACGAGGACCTTATCGGCGTTCTGGAGGATCTCGATGTCGTTGCTGATGGCGTCGCTGATCCGGATGTCGGGCTTGACCTGGGAGGCGAACACGAGGTTCTTCGGCTGCCGGTGACGCGCCGCGCTAACCGGGACGACGCTGAATATCGGGTAGCCGCCGTCGCTGCCCGTCTCGCGCAACTCCGCCCCGGCCTCGCGCAGACGCGGGCTGATGACGTCGGCGACGTCCTGCTGCGCCGGCTCGTCGGGGATCAGGTCGGCGGAAACCAGCCCCTCGAGGAACCGCCCGAACCGGCCGTCGCCCGCGTCGAAGGCGCCGAGCTGCTCGAACAGGTCCTCAGCGGTCCAGTCGCCAGGGTTGCGGAGCACGTGCTGCTCGATCTGCCCCCGCAGGCTCGTCAGGTCGCGGGCGAAGAAACCGAGCTGGCTGTCGTTCACATCCCACAGGCCCTCCAGCAGGGCCATGAACCTGTCGGCCTTGCGGGTCAGCACATCGAGGACGCGGTCGAGGTCCCGCGCGATCTCGCGCCTGACCCGCTTCGGTATCTCAGGGGCGCCCCGGCCGGCCCACAGCACATCCTCGATCGCGAAGCGGGCCGCCGGGCCCGACGACAGCGGCATAGTGCCCGCGACAATCCGCTCCGCAACCGCCGGGAGGCCAGCATCCGGCAGAGCTGCAAGGCTGCGGGCAACCCGCACGCGCTTCGAGCACTCGCCTTCAGGAGGAGGCTCAGGCAAGCCGAGGTGCCCGCACTCGAGGCCGATGTCATGATGCCTCCACAACCCTGCGAAATCGTTGAGCACGCCCCCGACTAGCTCGCGCAGCACCACTAGGTCCATGCCACCGGACATCAGCCGATTCTCGCAGAGATCTGGTGCGCTCAAGTCGAGCGACGCGGAGAGGGCGAAGGCCGCAGCCGCGCCGACGCACAAGGGAAGCGCGTGACCGCGTACCCCTCCGCATCACCCTAGGCAGGCCACGCGCAGCACGTTCAGGTCCCGGGTGAGCCTGGGCTAAGCCCGGTGCGTGCGCCGCGACGGCGTCCTCGATACTGGCCCTCATGACCGGTCTCGATCCACTCGTCAGGCCCCGTTGCCCCTTCTGCGGCGGCGCCGCGCCGACCACGAGACAAGGACCATCACCATCCCGCCCGGACTGGTGATGCTGCTGCGCGCCCACATCAAGCGGTACGGCACCACCCCGGACGGGCGGATCTTCCAGACCGCCCGGGGCGGCATCCTGCAGGACTCGGCCTACGGCGAGGTGTGGACCGAGGCCCGCAAGCAGGCCCTCACCCCGGCCCAGTGCCGGTCGCCGCTCGGCCGCCGCCCCTACGACCTGCGGCACGCGGCGGTGTCGCTGTGGCTGAACTCCGGGGTGTCGGCGACCGAGGGTGCCCGCAGGGCCGGGCATGGCGTCGCGGTCCTGCTGAAGATCTACGCGCGCTGCGTCGACGGGCAGGCTGATGCGGCGAACAAGCGGATCACCGACGCCCTCGGCACCCAGGACACCCAGCCCGAGTCCGAGTCCGGTGACGAGGGAGATGACGACATCGAGCAGGCGTCCTGAAATGCCAGGTAAGAGGCATAAAGCCGGGCGGACGGTCGGCGTAACCGCTCCCACCAGCCCCGTCCGTGGGTTTTTCCGCCCCCGTCCGTGGACCCAGCCCGATGCCCACGGACGCATAGCGGACGGCGGCGGCCCGAGACGGAGCCTCAAACGGCGTATGTGCTGGTCAGGGGCATGGACCTCGGATAGGAGCGACGGGCTGTAAAACCGTCGGCTCTGTCTAATGGGGGCTGCCGGGTTGGCCTGCAGGGGCAGACTCGGTTCCGGTAGCGCCCAGCGGGTGAGCACTTGCTCAGCCTGGCATCCGATGCCTGAACGTAGACCGTGCCCCGCTGCCCGAGGGCGTGGCC
>DATKQH010000303.1:0-7559 GCA_035532775.1 Streptosporangiaceae bacterium | reverse complement strand
GCGGCCACGACCCACGAGAGCTGGCGCTGCTTGAAGCCGAACAGCGCGGCGGGCGTACCGCTGACCCGGTAGGGGCTCAGCACGAGCCTGGCGGGGCCGCCTTGCCCGAGTGCCGGGCCGCCGGTGAGGTAGCGGGCCGCTGCCACCGCGCTGGCCTGATTCTCGAGCACCGCGATCCCGGCCGTCAGGACCATGCTGCTGCTGGCGTCGGTGTACGTCGAGCGCAGCAGCGCCTGGCAGCCGTCGCCGTTCAGCATCGCCATCAGCGCGCGGCTGCCTCCGGCCGCCTTCACACAGCTCGCCTGCGGTGCGATCGCAAGCCGCCTCGCCTTCAGCTTGAGGCCTCCCTTTGAGCCGCTCGGGCTGCTGGTCAGCTCGTAGCCGATCACCGCGGGGAACAGCTGCGCCTTCGACGTGGTGCGCCAGCGTTTGGCGACCTCCCAGGTCTCGATGCGCTTCTGCTGCGCCGGGGTGAAGGTCCGCGGTTTGAGCTGACCGCGGATCCCCGCTACGGCGACCACGAGGCCGCATAGCCCGACGACGGCAAGCAGGGTCGCGAGCAGCGGCCTGCCCCGACGGCGGGCAGGCCGCAGCTTCAGCTCTGCGGTGTCACCGCCGCCTGATCCGCGCTGCTGGTCTGATGGTCCCGGCTGACTCGCCACCTGATGATGTTAAGGCCACGAATAGCGCGTGCCCACCACAACGCCGCGTCCCGCCTACCGGGAAAGGGGCACCAGATCAGTAAACCGGCAGAGAGGGATCGACGGTGTTGACCCAGGAGAGGACGCCGCCGCCCAGGTGCACGGCATCGGAGAAGCCCGCGTTCTTGACCACGGTGAGGCATTCCGCGCTCCGGACGCCGGACTTGCAGTGCAGGACGATCCGGCGGTCCTGCGGCAGCCGCTCCAGGGCCGCGCCGGTGAGGAACTGGTCCTTGGGGATCAGCACGGCACCCGGGATCGACACGATCTCGTACTCGTTCTGCTCCCTGACGTCGATCAGGAAGATGTCATCCTCCCGGTCCAGCATGGCCTTGAGCTCCGCGGCCGTGATCGTGGAACCCGCGGCCGCCTCCTGCGCGTCGGCTGAGACCGCGCCGCAGAACACGTCGTAGTCGATCAGCTCGGTGATCGTCGGGTTCGGACCGCAGATCGGGCAGTCCGGGTCCTTCTTGATATTCAGCGACCGGTAGTTCATCTCGAGAGCGTCGTAGACCATCAGCCTGCCGACGAGCGGGTCGCCGATCCCGGTGAGAACCTTGATCGCCTCGGTCACCTGGATGGAGCCGATAGACGCGCACAGCACGCCCAGCACGCCGCCCTCAGCGCAGGACGGAACCATGCCAGGAGGCGGGGGCTCGGGGTACAGGCAGCGGTAGCAGGGTCCGTAATCCGCCCAGAACACGCTGGCCTGGCCGTCGAACCGGTAGATAGATCCCCAGACGTAGGGCTTTCCGAGCAGCACGCAGGCGTCATTGACCATGTACCTGGTCGCGAAGTTGTCGGTTCCGTCGACGATCAGGTCGTAGCCGGAGAAGATCTCCATCACGTTGTCCGTGGTCAGAGCTTCCTCGTGCACGATCACGTTGACGTACGGGTTGACTTCCTTGATGCTGTCCCGCGCCGACAGCGCCTTGGGCCGGCCGATGTCGGACTGGCCGTGAATGATCTGCCGCTGCAGGTTCGACTCGTCGACGACATCGAAGTCAATGACGCCAAGCGTCCCTACACCGGCCGCGGCCAGGTAGAGAAGAGCAGGCGAGCCGAGGCCGCCGGCGCCTACAACCAGGACTTTCGCGTTCTTGAGCCGCTTCTGTCCCGTCATTCCCACATCAGGGATGATCAGATGCCGGGAGTAACGCTTGACCTCATTGACGGTGAGCTCAGCTGCTGGCTCGACGAGGGGCGGCAAAGTCACGGGTGATCTCCTGTAGTAACGGGCTTGTTCAACCACCTACCTTGAACGAGCGAGCGAAGCCAGGCATTCCTTCGAATAGGCCTGCCGCCGCCCAGCTTGCCGCACCGCGCATCTCCCCTGCCTGATCAGGCAAAACGCGAAACTGTCACCGGTGCGAGGTAGAACTCAACCATGCCAGACCCCACTGAGCCTGCGACGACCGTGCCGGCCTTACCGAAGAACGCGATCCCGGTGCCGCTGGTCCCAGCCGCCGGCCGTCCGACGGGCGGCCGCCCGACGAGCCTCAGGCCCCGGGGCGGCGGCCGGACGGCGGGAGCCCGGACGCCCGACGACCGGACAATAGGAGCCCGGACGCCCGACGACCGCGCGAACCGCCTGGCAGCGGGCGGCGAGCCTGCGGGCGACCGGTCTCGCGCGAACCGCCGTACCGGAGGCCGGCGCCCGCTGCCGGACGCGCAGGCCATCTGCAGCTTCACGGTTCCCGAGATCGCGCCGCCGTACGACGACGCGGCGCCCGTCCGGCTGCAGACACGCGGCGCAAGCCGCGGCGGCCTGGCGAGCGTCACGACGAGGCGGGGATCCGCGCGCGGCGATCTGCCGGCCGGGGAACCCGTACCTCAGCCGCCCCGGACTCGGCTGTCGAGCGCTCAGCCGCCGCGTGCCCAGCTGCCGAGCGCTCAGCCGCCTCGGCGGCAATCACCGGGGAACCAGCCGCCAGGGACTGGCACCTGGCCGAGCCAGTTCGCCCAGGTGCTGGCCGAGACACTGGCGGGATCCCGGCCTGCCGACCAGATCGCGCCGTGGACGACGGAGCAGGCTCGGCGACGGATCAGCCAGCTGGGCCCGATGCTCGCGACCGCGCACCGGCCGCGGGTTCGCCGGGTCATCGTGAGCTCGCCGGCCAGCGGCGTCCTCGAGATGACCGTGATCGTCGGGCTCGGCGCCCACGTCCGCGCGGTCGCCGTCAGACTGGAACGGGCCGGCGCCCGCCCGCCGAGCGAACCATCGGTGCGCGGCGACACCCGGAACACCCCGCCAGCCCGGCCGACGGCCAGCCAGCGAGGTCAGCCGACCGAGTCAGCCCCGGTGAATCGGGGCGGCCCCACGTCTCCGCGCCAGGCTGGCCAGCCGGTCCGGCCTCGGCCCGACAGGTACTGGCGACCGGACAACAGGCCCTATAACAGACGCCCGGCGGGTTCTAGCGAGTGGTTGTGCACCGCGATCGAGGCCGCCTAGCCGGCGCTGGCTAGCGCTTCCTCGGGTCTCCGTGGCAGAGCTTGAACTTCTTGCCGGACCCGCACGGGCACGGCTCGTTCCTGCCGACCTTGGAGAAGTCAGCCGCACCGGCTGAACCGGCCATCTGGACGGCCTGACCGGAAGCGTCATCGCTCGGCGCGGTGTAGCTCAGCTGACTGGGACGCTTCGGCTGAGCCAGTCCGCGGGGGGCGAAGGCCGCAGGAACAGCGGGGCCTTCGGCCTCGCCACCGGCTGCCGCGCCGCCCAGCGTCGGCAGCGGCACCGCCTCGTGGACGTGGCCGCCCAGTGCGTTCACCGCCTGGCCGGTCCACTCGCCGTCCGGACCTGCCTCCCCGACGATCGGGCTCTCCTGCACCTCCACCGTCAGGTTGAACAGGTTGCCGACCGACTCTTCCTTGATCGCGTCCATCATCGCGGTGAACAGCTCGTAGCCCTCGCGCTGGTACTCGATCAGCGGATCGCGCTGGGCGTGACCGCGCATGTGGATGCCGGACTGCAGGTAGTCCATCTCGTACAGGTGCTCCCGCCACTTGGCGTCGAGCACGGACAGGACCACCCGCCGCTCCAGCTCGCGCATCACCTCGGGCGTGAGTTCCTCTTCACGCCGGTCGTAGCCCGCCTGCGCGTCCGCCTGCATCCGCTCGCTGATCGCCTCGGCGGTCAGCATCGACCGCTCGCCACCCTCCTCGTCGATGAGGGCGTCGATCGTGAGCCCCACCGGATAGAGCCGGCCGAAAGCGCTCCACAGCTGGTCGAGGTCCCACTCCTCGGCGAAGCCATCGGCGGTGGCCTTTGCGGCGTAGTCGGCGACGACCTCGTCGATCATGCGCCTGATCTGCTCGTGCAGGTCCTCGCCCTCGAGCACCCGGTGCCGCTCGGCGTAGACGACCTGCCGCTGCCGGTTCATGACGTCGTCGTACTTGAGCAGGTCCTTGCGCATCTCGAAGTTGAGTTGCTCGACCTGCGTCTGCGCCGACCTGATCGACCGGCTGACGGTCTTCGACTCGATCGGCACGTCGGGCGCGGTCTTGGCCCACTCGAGGAACTGGGCGACCCGGTCCCCGTTGAACCGGCGCATCAGGTCGTCCTCGAACGACAGGTAGAACCTCGACTCCCCCGGGTCGCCCTGGCGGCCCGACCGGCCGCGCAGCTGATTGTCGATCCGCCGGGACTCGTGCCGCTCGGTACCGAGAACGTAGAGCCCGCCGAGTGCGACGACCTCCTCGTGCTCCTCGGCGACGGCGCGCCTGGCCTTCTCAACCGCCTCAGGCCAGGCCGCCTCGAAGTCTTCCGGCGTCTCGGTCGGCGACAGCCCGCGCTGGTGCAGCTCAAGGTCGGCGAGGAACTCGGGGTTGCCGCCGAGCATGATGTCGGTACCGCGGCCGGCCATGTTCGTCGCGACGGTCACCCCGCCCTTGCGCCCGGCCTGGGCCACGATCGTGGCCTCACGCTCGTGGTACTTCGCGTTCAGGACCTCGTGCGGGACGCCCTGGCGCTTCAGCATCCGCGAGACGAGCTCGGACTTCTCCACGCTGACCGTGCCGACAAGGACCGGCTGGCCGACCTCGTGCCGCTCGGCGATGTCCATGACCAGGGCATCGAACTTGGCCTGCTCAGTCTGGTAGACGACGTCGGCCTGGTCGATCCTGATCATCGGCATGTTGGTCGGGATCGGGACGACGCCGAGCTTGTAGGTCTGGTGGAACTCGTTTGCCTCGGTCATGGCCGTACCGGTCATACCGGAGATCTTCTCGTACAGCCGGAAGTAGTTCTGCAGCGTGATCGTGGCGAGAGTCTGGTTCTCGTCCATGATCTTGACGCCCTCTTTGGCCTCGATCGCCTGGTGCATACCCTCGCTGTACCGGCGGCCGTGCAGGATGCGTCCGGTGAAGTCATCGACGATCAGGACCTCGCCGCCGCTGACGACGTAGTCCTTATCCTTCTTGAACAATTCCTTCGCCTTGATGGCGTTGTTCAGGAACCCGACCAGGTGGGCGTTCGAGTGGTCGTAGAGGTTGTCGATGCCGAGCCAGTCCTCGACCTTGGCGACGCCGCTCTCCAGGATGCCGACGGTGCGCTTCTTCTCGTCGACCTCGTAATCGCCCTCGCCGTCCTCGCCGCGGCGCAGCCGCGGCACGATCTTCGCGAACTCCGCGTACCAGACGCTGTTCTGGTCCGCGGGACCGCTGATGATCAGCGGGGTTCTCGCCTCGTCGATCAGGATCGAGTCCACTT
The DNA here is from genome assembly GCA_035532775.1 of Streptosporangiaceae bacterium. GTDB lineage: Bacteria > Actinomycetota > Actinomycetes > Streptosporangiales > Streptosporangiaceae > Chersky-822. The sequence goes on along the minus strand of DATKQH010000303.1, from coordinate 2,150 downwards.
CGTCTACGATGGCGAACTGGTGGCCGCGCTGTACGCACTCCTCCCGGCCCCAGGCCATGTTGTCCCTGAGGTAATCGAAGCCGAACTCGTTGTTCGTCCCGTAGGTGATGTCGGCCTTGTACTGCTTTTTGCGCTCATCCGGCTCCATGCTGGAGAGAATCACGCCAACTTCCACCCCTAGGAACCGGTGGATACGGCTCATCCACTCAGCGTGGAACTTTGCGAGATAGTCGTTGACCGTAACGATGTGGACGCCCTGGCCGGACAATGCATTGAGGTATGCCGGCAACGCCGCCATGAGCGTCTTGCCCTCGCCGGTCTTCATCTCAGCAATGTTGCCCATGTGCAGGGCCGCGCCGCCCATCAGCTGGACGTCGAAGTGCCGTTGGCCCAGCGTTCGCTTCGCCGCCTCACGTACCGCCGCGAAGGCTTCAGGCAGCAAGTCGTCCAGTGACTCGCCATCGGCGTACCGCGCCTTGAACTCGTCCGTCAGCGCGCGGAACTCAGCGTCGGACAGCGCCTCGTAGTCCTGTTCGATCGAGTTGACCTGCTCGACGATCCGATGCAGCTTCCGCAGGATCTTGCCCTCGCCAGCGCGCAGGACTCTATCGATGATTGCTGGCACGTCTTGTCGCGCTCCTCGCGGATCGTCTGACTGGCCGACCAGATGCATCCCGCGTCTCGCCGGAGGCACGGCGCCGATCCGGCTGACGGCGCGGCCGACCAGTAACCACTCTTCGACTGCCATGGTAGGCGAGATAGCGGGCCTTGCCGAGTCGACGACACGACGGACGGCTCTGAGCCGAGCTGTCTTGCCAGCGTGCATAACATGATCTGCGGCAAGTACCGGGGGCGATCATCAGCGGACCAACGGGCCTCGCCACAATGATAGGCACGTCGGCCAGGTATCGCAGGAGGAGCAGCGCTATGTCGAACCACTCCGAACCCGGCACCGTGGGTGGCGCGGCATTCGGCAGCGTGACATCGCAGAGCGAGGAAGCAATGCAAGACACATCCGTTGTGCCCGGCGGCCCGACCGGGCAGGGCGACATCGCGCCGACGCCGGCCGGCCCGGCAGCCGCGGGCACGTACCCCACCTATCACGGGCGGACCGTTTCCTGGGTCGCCGTCGCGATCATGGTGGTCGGCTTCGTGGTCGGCGGCCTGGCGATGGTCTTCGGCCACGGCGGACCGATCTGGTGGCTGTTCTGGGTCGGCGCGGGCGTGGCGGTCCTCGGGCTGCTGGTCGCGCTGGCCACCAACACGTTTGAAGACTGGTACTAAACCGACAGAACTGGCCGGCCCCGCGAGTCCGGCAGCACGGGTAGATCGGACCGCCAACCGGCAGATAGCCGACGGGGTAACGAGGTAACGAGGGCAACGGACACAGCACTGTCGGCACCCCCGGTTATGCTCGATTCGTGGCCGGCCCTCCCGCTCCCGAGCAGAAGCTGACGCCTGACGATGTCCGGCTGATAACCCTGCAGGCGCAGGGCCTGATCGGGGCGCAGGCCCGCAAGGGCGGCGCGGCCGCCATGCTGCGCAGACTGGGCGCGGTCCAGCTGGACACGATCAGCGTGCTGGCCAGGTCGCACGAGCTGGTCGCCTACGCCCGGCTCGGTGCGATCCCGCGGTCCTCGATCGAGCGCGCGTACTGGCATCCGCGCACCACCGCCGCGTTCGAGTACTGGTCTCATGCCGCCTGCGTGCTGCCGATCGACGAGTGGCCGTACTACTCGTTCCGCCGGCGAGCATTCCGCGCGAGAGGAAGGCGCTGGCATCAGAGCCACGAGTCGGTCTGCGCTGAGGTGCTCGCCAAGCTCAGGTCGGACGGCCCGCTCAATGCGACGCAGCTAGGCGGGGCCAGGAACGGCGGCGCCTGGTGGGACTGGTCCGACACCAAGATCGCGGTTGAGTGGCTGCTCGACACCGGCGAGGTCATCTGCGCCCGCCGGACCGGCTGGCGGCGGATTTATGACCTGCCCGAGCGGGTGCTGCCCGCCCAGCTGCTCAACGCAGACCCGTCGGACGCCGACTGCCTGATCCACCTGACGGGCGTGACCGCCCGGGCGCTCGGGGTCGTCACCAAGGCGGACCTGTCCGACTACCAGCGGCTCACGAACTTCGGATCGGGCCGGAACCCCGCCGAC
>DATKQH010000302.1:0-13915 GCA_035532775.1 Streptosporangiaceae bacterium | reverse complement strand
GACCGTCACACTTCTTACCCGGAGCCTCACCCATCCGGCAGGAAACCTGAACAACAAGCCCTCAGCCAGGAACGATCACACAGAGCAACCGCAACCAGGACCAGCCCTCAACCGTTTCGCCTAAAAGCCGCTGGCATTGGGCCGCCGCGGGCGAGCTGCCGCTCGGCGGCGACGACGTCCAGATCGCACGTCTGGCGTTTTTGAACACTGGCCTGGTGCCGATGGCGCAGTACCGCTGGCGGATCGCACACAGCAGGCCGGGCCAGACCCGGTTCATCATCAATGACCTGGGATGGGTATACGCGGGCGACCAGGAGATGGCTGGACGTGGGCTCTATATTCCGCTCACCAGTCGGCTCGCCGCGCTGGCTTGGATCGATCCGGCGCACCCGGGGAAGGTCGACCACCAGGACATGCGCCCGGGGACCATCCGTTGGCTCAACGCGGGGATCTGGGAAGAGGCCCCCGAGTTCGTGGTCGGGCACCCGGACGACAAGGCGGATCTCGTAGGGCTGCGACCGGCGGCCTACGTCGCCAACCGGGTCACCACGGGCCTCGGCGCCTACTACGGCCACGAGGCATTCCGTCCTGGCCTGTTCGCCGACCTGTGAACTCTGGGGGGTGGCACCGGACCGCCGCCGCCCAGACCGGCACCGACTGGAGCCGCTACGCCGCCGATCCCCACGGCCTTACCATCTCCCGCCGGCGGCTGCCACGGCGAACTTGGGGCGCCGGTAAGAAGCGTGCCACCAGCGCGCAGGCATGGGCACGGCGTCACGGTCTTACACCGTTATCACCCACTCGCCAGGGCCGGTGGTTCGGGACGGCCTGTCCGGGAGGACACGGCCCAGCCAATCGCGCAGCAACGAGACGGACCTACATCTGTGCGGAGGGGATAGTTTATAGGATAAAAAGGTTGCAATAACATCTCGCGTCGACGAACATGGGTTCGTGAACTGCAGTCTTAGCTCAAAGGGGATCGCTTATGGCGAAGATTAATTGGCTTGATGCTCTGAATTTGAAGCAAGCAGTGGAAAATATCCGGAACGAAATTCCGGGGGATTGGTATCAGGACCCGTGGGGTTGGCCCGAGCTGGGTTTCTTCCTGGAGAAGAAGCCGGAACTAATCGTCGATAACCTCAATGCCCTAGGGGTCCGCGCTTTGACCCTGCTCGATGTTCCCAAAGAGAACTGGGGCACGAGGCCTGCCGTGATCCTAGATATTGCCGACCGCTTGACTTACCATGCACTCACTGACTGCCTGTCCGCAAAGCTAATCGGATCGATGTCTCCCGATGTGTATGGATGGCGACTCCCCCCCATCGATCCTTCGCCTGGAGTGTATTCGCACAACAATCATCAATGGGACGGCTACCGAGGGCATCTTATGCTACTTTCGGACCTCTACCCAGTTGCATTGAAAACTGACCTGGTGTCTTTTTTCGCTAGTATCCCGGTCGCAATGGCTCAAGAAGCGATTCTAGACCGCTGCCCGCACAATGATGTAACTAGGCGTTTGTGTGACATGATAGCGGGCTTTGGGGCTATCCCAAATCGTTCAGGAATTATGCAGCGCTCAACAGCGTCCGCTGTTATCGCAAATATGTACCTCGCGCCTTTGGATGACGTACTTAAGCATCATTCCAAATCCATAATGAGGCTATCAAATGGTAAGGTTAGCCATCGTAGCTTCGCACGCTGGATGGATGACTTCTGGCTTTTTGGCTACGACGCGGGCAACGCGCGCCAGGCTCAAATGGATCTTCAGGCAGCAGCTCTGTCTATCGGCCTAAATCTAAATTCCGCCAAGACGGACGTACTAGAGGGGTCAGAAGTGGCCACTCAGGCGAAGGAGATCGAGCATAGCGCAGTTGACGGTGCACTCGATGGCGATACTCCCGATTTTGGGCCCCTCGAGGCCCTAGTTGACAAGATTATGGGGAATCCTGAGAAAACGAACCGCACGTCAATTAGGTTTGCTACACAGAGGATGCGGAAGCATGGCAGCCAGTACCGCATACAAGAGCTAATCGCCACGGCGTGCCGCATGCCGCATGCGGCAGATTCGTGGTCACGACTATTCAAGGAGGTTTTTACAAACGACAGCCTGCAGGATTGGTATCTCGAATATGTAAGTAGTAATTGGGCTACACATGAATGGGCGATTGCGCATTTGGGGCGCATGTTTCCGAGTTCCGTGAAGCCGCGGAAGCCGTTGCTCGAATACTTTGAGCAAGCGATTCGAGACGCCAACACTGGGCTCCCACTCCTTGCAGTGGCCGCTCAGAGGATGGGCGAGTGGGACCGGGATGAGGCGCGCGACGCTTATCGTGAAGGTTATCGACGGTCAGCGACGCCACATGCTCGGCGTGTTCTCGCTCTGGCCGCTCTAAAGTCCGGCGAGAGCCGTACGACGGTCAAAGGGTGGCTGTCAACGGATGTGGAGAACGCTCCCACGCTAGCGATGCTAGAGTCCTTCGGCTGGAACGGCCCGAAAGTCCAAGCGGACTTCGCCGAGTAAGTGGACGTGACCGGAACGATTGGCAGTGAGTATGGCGTCGCGCCGGACTGGCGAGACGTCAGTGCCGATCTCTGGCCAGCCTCGCCGCGAAGCCTGCCAAGGCGATTGAGGGCAAAGACGTGACGAGCTGGTGTTCACGTCCCCGGCCGGGCCTGCTCCCCATCAACAACTGGCGGCCCCGCGGGTTCGGCCGCACCTGCGCCCCCGGAATCACCGGGCCGCACTCGCACAACCTGCGGGTGACCGGTAAGCGGCTTTACGTCAAGAGGACCTCCCGGGCATCCATCGCGGATCGAACGGATGGCGGATACCAGGTACCGGATCTATATCGGGCCGGAAGGCTAGAGGCCTTGGGCGGCGTAGCCCGTGAAGTTTGAGTCAAGTCTGGTGATCTCGGGTCATCTCCGTTCTGAGGCGGGGCCTGGGGTTCAGGCGGCGATGCCGGCCTGCCGGGTGAGGTCGTCGATGGCGGCCTGGTAGGCGCGGTCGGCGGCGCGCAGCGCGGTGGAGACGGGCGGGCTGGGGTCGGTGATCTCGGCCAGGCCGGTGCGCAGGACCCGATCGTGAACGCGGGTAAGGAACTGGGCTGAGCGCATGCCGCTGTCGGTGACGCGGTACCGGAAGGTGTGCGGGATGCGCTCGATGAGCCCGTGGTGGCGCAGTCGCCGGAGGTCGTAGGTGATCTGCCCGCTGGTCATGTGCTCGGGCTGCTTGCCGAGCAGGGGCGCCAGGTGGTGGCGCAGGACGGCGTTGGTGAAGCCGTGTGGCAGCAGGCGGAAGACGCACAGGACCGAGAGGAGGGCTTGCACGCGGGGGTCGGTGATCCGCATCCCGGCGATGCGGGTCCCGGTGGAGGTGATGACTGGGCCGGTGACACCGGCCAGGGCGGCGGCTCCGGTGATGGGGTCGTGGCTGAGTGTCTGGGCGCCGAGCAGGCGCCGGTTGGCTGAGAAGCCGGTCTGCCGCAGGGCGGGCAGGTTGGTCAGCCGCTTGCCGATCCCGAAGTCGCGGGCGTCATTGATGGTCGTTTCCGTTCTGATCGCTTTGCCGAGTTTGTGGTACTGCTTGATTTTCGAGTTCTTGTAGTCGACGTGCAGGCTCGGGGTGACGCCGTCGGTGATGACCCGGGTGCGGAACCGGCCCGGGGTGGCCCGCGGTCCCTTGCGGACGATCTTGCGGTCAAAGATCAGGCCGACCTGGTCGGGCCGACCTGGTCGGGCCGACCGATCCCGAGGTTGTCGTGGATGACCTGGTCGAAGAAGATCCGGCCGGCCAGTGGCCGGTCGAGCACCTGGGTGAGGGAGAACTCGGCCTGCAGCACCGAGATGTCGTAGCGGTACCCGGCGGCCAGGTCCTCCGGTGAGTAGGGGCTAGGCAGGATGGCCAGCCACTTGCGGGCCAGCGCCTCGATCTTGTCCTCGGTGAGGGAGTCGCAGATCGCCTGCACCGCGGCGACGTCGTCCACCGCGGCGAACCCGTTGTCCAGGGCGGCGAACCCGATCCCGGCCTTGGTGGCCTGGGCCTGGGCGTAGTGATGGCCGTTGATCAGCAGCTTGCCGCCATAAGGGAAGTAGGAGGAGAACTTGAGGAAGAACGCGCCGAAGTCCTCATCCACGCAGTGCACGTAGAACTGGTTAACCACCGAGGCCGTCCGCACGATCCACGGATAGGCCCGGCCGTCGGCGGCCCGGCGCTTCTCGGTCCGGAACACCTTGTTCTTCTCCTGCGCCCGCCCGATGAACATGACCCCCTCGGTGCGCCCGGCGGCCTGGAAGCGGGCCAGGTGCTCGTGCATCACATCGTCCTTGCGCTGGCCTTTGGCGAAGTCGATGCGGGGGATGCCGCGCTGGTCGGCGAAGCCCCGCAGCCGCGTCACGAAGTCGCGGCTCATCGGGGCGATCACCGCGGTCGAGGCGACCGGCTGCCCCAGGTGGCCGCGGATGAACCCCACGATCCCCTCCGCCCGCTGCAACTGGGGCACATACAAGTTGCAGTAGAGACGGTCGATCGATTCGAGTTCGAAGGCCACGTGATCCGACAGGACATCGGCCACGCTGCGAGGTAGCGTCATGACAAGGCTCCGGTCCGGGCCACGGCCCCAGAAGGCCACCTACCGCCAGCGGCGGTCAATTACGGGACACACAGTGCCACCGTCAGGCACCGGCCGGAGCCCCAACGCTCACCCCAGCCACAACGCACACGGCTTGGCGGGCTGGGGCGAAGCCCCGTTAGGTTGCGGTTGCGATCACTATCGCGTCAACGACATCGTGAGGGAGCAATTCGAGTGTCTGGCGTCCGGCTGGTGTTGCCAGGAGGCGTTTCAGGCAGGTGGGGTGTTCCGGTCTTCCTAGCGGTACTGGCTCGACGCGTCGCCATCCGCGGGCTGAGGCGGCTTTGACTGCGGTCAGGTAGTTGTTCTCGCTCATGCGGCCTAGGGTGCGCGCCCGCATCAGAAGGGCTGCCAGTGATACCTGCCATTCCTGTTTCAGCTGGAACAGGACCGGCCAGTCGGCGCGATCGGGCAGTTCGTCGCGGATGTCGTCGGCGGGCATGAGGAAGGCTGCGGCGAAGGCGTGAGCTTGGTGCTCCACTTCTTTGACGCCCCAGATCTGGTCGCCGTGGACGACGAGGTGCCCGAGTTCGTGAGCGCCGTCGAACCGGGATCGTGCCCGGTCGTTCTTGTCGGTGCCGAGCACGACGACGGGCCGGTCGTGGAAGGGCAGCGAGAAGGCGTCGACGTCGGCGGTGTCCAGTGGGAGGCGGATGACCAGGATGCCGTGCTTTTCGAGTGTCTCGGCGACGTTCGGTACCGGGCCGCTGGGTATGCCGAACGCTTGCCGCACCTGCAGGGCCGCTTCCTCGAGTTCGCCGCGGGGGGCCTGCAGGCTGGTGACGGGTATCCGCGGTACCCAGACCGGCGGCAGTCCGGGTGCCTGCGCGGCCACCGCCAGGTCGTGGGCGATGTGGGCTAGTGCCCGGGCGCGGCGTCGGTGGGTGACCGAAGTGCGGCGTAGCGACCGGAAGAATCCGTCATGGGTTTCGGTGAGCGGCAGCGAGAAGAACTGGGCAGGAACGCCCAGTGCGCTGGTCATCCGGTCCAGCGCGTCGGTGCCGGGCCGGGTGACGCCGGTCTCGAACTGGCTGACTGCGGCTGGTGTCACGCTCAGCCGGGCGGCGAGGTCGGCCTGGCTCCATTCCTTGAGCTCCCGGGCCAGGCGTAGCCGCTCTGGTTCGAATGCCGGGGTGTCCACGCTCTCCTCGTTCCGGTTGCCCATCAGGTCCGTCGTTCCCTCATTGTTGTTGATCACTTCCCTGGCGTCGGCTACCGACACGTAACAAAGCTACTGTTATTGCCGAGCAGGTTGACGAAGCTGATGCGGAAAAATAAAGTAACCCCTGATGTTCTGCCGGTGCGGCCGGGGGTGGCGAGCTGCACCAGCGGCGCATGAGGCAAACGGGGGCCGCGACTGTCGGCCGTCCGCGAACACTCGTACAGGAAGGATGGCCGATGCCAGGCCGCCATGTCGATCACGCCGTGCTCGCCGGGTACGCGCAGAACAAGGTCAACGTGCCCGCGGATGAGGCCAGGAGGCGCCGCAGGCAGGTCAACCACCTGCGCTCCCGGCTGGAGGAGCACATCGCCGCCCACCCAGGCTATGACCTGGTGAAGATCCGCGCGGCGGGGAGCACCGCCAAGCACACAGCGATCCGGCGGCGGCGGGGCGAGGGATCGGATGCCGACGTCGCGGCGTATGTCCGCGCGTCCAGCGTCGGCGGGATCGAGGCCGACGAGAGCGGCCTGCTGGAGTGGTTGCGGGACCGGTGCATCGATGTCTACGGCGCGACCAAGGACGCCGAGGACTTCGTCATCTCCGAGCACGCGGTCGGGATCACCCTGCGCGGTTCCGGGCTGAAGATCGACGTGGCCCCGGTGCTCTACGAAGGCGCGCCGGATGACTGCGGCCACCTGATCACCCGGCAGGGCGACCGGGTCCTCACCTCAGTCACCTTGCACCTGGCGTTCATCAAGACCCGCCGGGACGCGGCCGGCCCGACCTACCGGGAACTGATCCGGCTGCTGAAGGCCTGGATCCGGGAGGCCAAGCGCAACGACACCGGCCTGCGCTGCAAGAGCTTCCTGCTCGAGCTCATCGTGGCCCACCTGTGGGATCAGGGATGGAACGGCGAGCCGCTGGCCGTCGATGACTACCCCCGCGCGTTCGAGCAGGTGCTCGGCTACATCGCGCAGACCGGGCTGCGCACCCCGGTCATCTTCACCGACTTCTACAAGAGGAGCGCGGTGACCGCGACCAGCGACCCGATCCAGGTCTGGGACCCGGTCAACCCGGCGAACAACGTCGCGCGGGCCTACAGCGAGGCCGACCGGCAGCACCTGGTCAAGACGGCGACCACCGCGCTGGAGGAGATCACGTGGGCCGCGCTGGCCCCCGCCAAGGGCGACGCCAACGACGCCTGGCGGACCGTGCTGGGCCCAGGATTCGAGGGGGCATGATGACCGCTACCGCCACCAAGACGGCCACGTTCACCATCACCGACGCACGCTACGTCAGCGCGAAGATCGGCGCCGACCTCCTGCTCCTGAACAGCCTGTACGGCCGCCCCAGCGCGGCGAGCATCGGCGATTTCGCGGAGGAAACGGCGCTTCTGCTGCGCGACGGCTACCTCGGCACGGTCGATTACGGGTTCTTGGACACGGCTGCGGACTCGTGGAAGCTGCGGCTGCGCTACACCGCCACCACCGGTGGCTATCTCCTCAACGACCGGCCTGGCAAGCTCCCCACCGGGGCGGCTGTCGCCGGATACCCGTTTTGCAGCTACCTCACCTACAGCACGGCCTTCCATTCCCTCACGGCGGCGCGACAGAACGCCGTCCGTGCTGCCCTGCCCGTCAGCCGCGCCGGAGGTGACGAACCGGTGACCGGGCCCGGAACCAGTCAGTCCGGCCACGGGTACGGCCGCAACGGCACCGGGGTGATCCGCGATGTGTTCATCGCGTTGGGAGTCGAGGCGCCGTGAGCACCGTCGAGGACCTGTTTCATCCCGTCGTCGAGCTGCCCGAGCCGATCCGCGCCGACCGGTACCGCCGGCTCATCGGCGTCGACCACCTCAAGTACCAGCTGAGCCGCGAGGCCCAGCTGCTCGCCCACCCCGGGCTGCTGCGCGCGTGGGCAGCCGAGCACCACCCGGCCGGCCTGCCCGCCCTGGCGCTGTTCACTGATCGCTCGCCGCTGTTCCTGTTCGCCGGCGACGTCGGCTGCGGCAAAACCGCCCTGGCCGAATCGTTCGGCTGCGACCTGGCTGAATCCCTGGACCTGCCGGTCTTCCTCTACCGGCTCAAGCTGACCGCCCGCGGCAGCGGGCTGGTCGGGGAGATGACCACCCTGACCGGCGACGCCTACTCCTACCTGCTCACCCAGGGCCGCAAGGCCCGCGGCGGCAGCCAGCCGGGCTCGGTGTTCATCCTGGTGGTTGATGAAGCCGATGCGCTCGCCCAGTCCCGGGCCGCCGAGCAGATGCACCACGAGGACCGCGCAGGGGTCGACGCGCTGCTGGCCGGCGTGGACAGCCTGGCCGGCGAAGCTGTCCCGGTGATCGTCATCATGTGCACCAACCGGGAACGGGCACTCGACCCGGCGGTCCTGCGCCGCGCCGCCGCGATCTTCCACTTCAGCCGGCCTGACGAAGCCCAGCGTCACGCCGTCCTGGCCGACGCCCTCGCCGGTACCGGGATCGACACCGAGGCGGTCAGCAAGCTCGCCGTCCTCACCGGCCCGGCAGGTGGCCGACCCGGTTTCACCTACTCCGACCTCACCCAGCGGCTGATCCCGGCGGCCATTCTCACCGCCTTCCCGGACAAGCCGCTCACCGCCGACATCCTGCTCGCGGTCGCGGCCAGCACCGACGCGACCCCCGAGTTCCGGCAGGCCCCATGACGGAGCCACTGCCAGTACCGAGCGCCACCGGGGCTCGTATCGCAGGCGACCGCTACCAGTGGCTGGTGGCCTGGCACGCGTGCGTCACCGTCCTGCACGATGACGCCACCGGAGCCAGCAACCCCGCCGTCAGCGTCGGTGTCGAAGTAGACAACGCCGGAAACGTCGATGACGTCGTGATCCACCGCCGTCGGCCCCCGCACAACTTCAAGCAGGTCAAGTACGCCGTCGACAGCCGCACCCCGGTCAACGGCGAGTACCTGACGGCGCCAAGCAGAACCGGCAGCCGGTCCATCCTCGCGAAGATCGCCGCGGCCTGGCATCAGCTCACCGGCACGGGGGAGCCGGTGGAGCTGGCGCTCATCACCAACCGGGCCCCCGACCCGGCCGACCCGCTGATCTCCGGCCGAGACGCCCGCACGCGACTCCTCCTTCCCCGAGCTAGTGAAGGCGGCCCGGCGTCCGCGCGGGGGAAAGCGCGGGCAGCGTGGGCGAAGGCCGCAGGCCTGTCCGAAGCCGAACTGCTGGAGCTGCTGGCCGTGCTGGACTTCGATCTGGCCCGCGACCGCATGCACCTGGAGGAGACCGTCAAGCTGACCATGTTCGCGGCCGGTCTGCGCAGTGATGACCTGGCCCTCGCCGCCGGATCCGACTGGGTAGCCGAGCAGGTCGTCGCCGGGCGGCGCGAGTTCAGCCTTAACGCCATCCAGGACGCTGTCAGCAGCCGGGCGCTGCGCAGCGGGCCGACCCGCACGATCGTGTCGATCGCCACCCTCACTCCAGACCGTCTCGCCGCTCAGGCCGCGTACGCCATCGACTGGGTGGACCGGTTCGACGGGCCCGATGCCTACACCAAACGGCGGCCCAAAGCGCCAGCGACCTGGCAGCAGCTGCAAGCAGACATCGAGGACATCCCCGCCCGGCTCGGCGCAGCATCGCACGTCGCCATCACCGGCAGCCTCCGCCTGGCACCAGCCTTCACCGTCGGCGCCGCGCTGCGGATGGTCACCAGCACTGACATCGCCGTCCTGCAACGCGGCACGCCCTGGCCCTCCGACGCGCCCTACACCACGCCGATCACGCCGACCTTCACCGAACACGGCATCGGGCAAGGCGACGACGTCGCCATCGCCATCGAGGTCGCCACCACGATGACCGCCGACGTCCAGGCATTCCTGCTAGACCGGCACATACCCGTCGCCCGGCTGGTTGTCCTCGGACCTCCGGGCGGCCCGCGTGACAACGCCGTCGCAGGGGCGGAACAGGCTTGCGCGCTTGCCGTCGGCCTCCGCGATGCCGCACGCCGCGCCGCCCACGCCCATCCACGCGCCCACCTCTTCCTCGCCACACCGATGGGCCTCGCGCTCCTCCTCGGCCACCGGTGGAACCGCATCGTTCCCACCACCGTCTACGAGGACCTAGCCGCCCTAGGCTACGAAGCCGCCTTCACCGTCAGCGCCTGAGGACTACCTACGTACAGGCCAAGCGCGTCGGCTTCTGAGAGGAATCCTTCGATTACGGCGTGTCGCTCCTGGAGCACGGACAGCGCCGCAACCTACTATCCGAAGCAAGCTCCCCATCTTTCCCGTTTGAGATCTGCCTGAGGTAATCACCCGTGAGGATCGCCCGCTCAACTCATCCTGGCCACCAGCTCTCGGGCGTTCTGGGTCTGGTCCCGGGGATCTACCCATACCTTGGCGCAGCGGCCGGTCTAGATGGACTGCGCGCGACGGTGATGAGTTGCGGTAGTGCCGCGGTCCCTGGCCGGGCTGGCGCGAGGCTCGCGGGGAAGGTGCGCGGCAGGTCGCTAGTCGATCCTGCGCTGTACGACCCAGCCGACGATAAGGCGCAGGGCTTCCGGCAAGATTCTCTTTGGACATGCGACCAATGGCTCGATCGCCAACGCGCCGCAGGCGTCCCTCTTCTGCTCACCGACCCCCCACGGATCGCCAGGGGCGACCGGCCAGCTCTGAGGCGGGCGCTTCAGCGCTGGGACGCGGCCGATGAACCGGTGCTTGTGATCCTGCCGATCGAGACCTGGTGGCTTCGCGAAGGCCTGCCATGTCTGACCGAGGAAGTAGGAGCCGCTGGGCGCCCGGTCGGCCTAGTCCTGATGCATCACTACAACGCGCTTGACACCGCCGGCTCAGTCGCCGGGCTGCTGGCATTCATCTCCGCTGTCGGCGGGCAGCTCCCTGTGGTACTGCCGCGCTGCGACATATCGGCCATTGGCGCGGTCGCCCATGGCGCGTTCGCGGGGTTCGTTGGGATGTCTGCCCGGCTGCGGCACGGTCCGATGCCCATCCGGCTCACGCGGGAAGCCGACGGCGAGCCCCCCGAGCGAGACCAGACCCCGGCCGTGCTGGTCCCCGCCCTTCATGACTACTACAAGGCCAGCAGGCTTCCCGCGTTCTCCCGCGCTGGCCGGGACCTGCTTCGGTGTGACTACTCCTGCTGTCGCGGCGAGAGCCTGCTGGAGGTCACCCGCTTGTGTGAGGTCAGCATTGCTGCGGCCCGGCGGCGGGCCTACAGCCATCACATCGCCGTCCACGAGGGGATCGCGCGCGAGGTGCTTGGAGCGGCCGAGCCGGCGGACGCGTGGTGGGAGCGCTGCAAGGCTGGTGCGGACACTGCGGCCGCACTAATCGAGGCCGGCGTCAGCTTGCCAATGTCGCGCTGGCTTCGCCAGTGGCTTGAGCTGGGGTCGCCGTCGCACGATCCTGTGATGATTGGCTGAGCCACTTCCGGTAGACCTGCTCCCGGAGCATCCAATCCCAGGAATCCATCTCACCCGTCGTAGCCGCTTCGCTGGCCAGAACCTCGCCCGCGTGGTCCAGAATGCCGATCCCGCACAGCTTGGCCTCCAGGACGACCGGATCCGGGATACGGCGCCCCGTAGTCATCACCCAGCGGCGGGTGAAGCGCGCGAACAGGCTCACGTCCTGCACCGCCCGCAGTTCCCGCCCAGCAGGCGCCACCACAATCACGTCTTCGATGGCCAGTGGCGTCGCTAGGTGCCTCGTGACCGTAATGCCGTCGGCATCCCGCTCGATCACCCCTACAGGCTGATCGGCTGTCTCAGCCCAAGCTACGAGGTCTGGAATGGGCGTTCCAAGAGGAAGCCTAAGCAAGCGATCAAGTAGCGCGGGGTCGGTGATCGCCCCGCACCCGGCCGCCAGCCGCCGGTCACGCTCGGCCGCGTCGATGACCGCGACGGCTGTCACCCGGATGCCTAGCAGGCTCACTCCCTCGACCCATGCCAGCCCGGCTTCGCCCTCACTCTGCTGTGAGGGCGCCCCTGGCATGAGAGCGGCCTGGCGGTGCATGATGTGATCCTACTTTCTACGTTCTACTTTCTAGAATCTAGATTCTAGAAAGTAGAACGTCGTCAGTCAGCGGGACTCGCCAGTGGATGTGAATCAGGTTGGCAAGCTGCTCTTCGGCCGCGCATGCCGCTTGGAGTTGGCTCTGTGGATCGCGCGCCGTGACAAGCCACGGTTCTTTCAGTCGGAGCCACCGAAAGAAGTCATCTTGCCGAGCGACGCTGCTAAGGAGCTTGGCCAGCTCGTCCGCCTCGGCATGCTCGTGGAGGAACGCCCGGACGGCGATCGCCGCGTCTGGTACATCCGGACGGACAGCCGACTGTGGAAGATCATCGACGCGGCCGCCGAGGCCCTCGATCTGGACTGAGTGGGTAGCAGGCCCGCCCCGATGCTCTCTATAGGCTCGCTCGCGGTACATCGCCGACTCGCGATACTGACATTGCCATCCCTCAGCGCTCGCCCGGTCCGGGCGTGAAGTCCTCAAATCTCACCAGTCCATGCTGGGCGATGGAAGCCCGCCGACTCCGAGATCCGGGATAGAGATCGGCTCAGCCAAAGGCATGCGGTTCACTACGGCCGACGGTTTGCAGCGCGGGCACCGGCGCGGCGCGTCACCGTCGAAGTCGAGCATCCGGGTGTCCTGGTCGCACTCGCCACACCAGGGCGGCCGGGCCGACCGCAGCCCGGGCGGAGGCAGCTCGGCGGGTGAGAGCCGGGCCGCGAGCACTGCGTACGCGCTACGGACACCACTGGTGTTCGCCCCCGTGAATGCAGCGAGCGCCTGCGGCGTCCAGCCCGCATCCAGCACCGCCCGCACAGCCGGGGTCAGCCTGGTCCGCTGGGCCGCAGTGAGCCGCCAGCCCGGGCCGAGCGCGGCGAAGAACTCCCCGTCCCGCCCATCGTCGGCAGCCGGGCCGGCCGCTGCGAGCGGCGTCTCACGCATGTGCGCGGGGGCGGGGGGCGGTTCACCGGATAGTTCTATGGATGGTTCGGGTGCAACCACTGCACCCCGTAGCGGCACCGGTTGCACCCCGTCGGCGCGCTCGTTGCACCCCGTCCCGGGCGCGGGGTGCGAGCGCTGCACCCCGTCGGCGGCGTTATACACAGCAGTATCAGCCGCAGCAACAGCGGGGTGCGGTGGCTGCACCCTGTTCCCCGCGTCGTAATCGCTCGGCCGCGCGGAGGCAACGAGCCTGGCGGCCAAGCCAGGGAACTGGCGCTCCAGTACCGCCATCTCGTCCTCGGCCAGGTCCACCCGGATCCGGGTCAAGTCCAGGTCCCAGCCCTTCGGCCGCCGGTCAGCCCGCCTGATTCGCGCCGCCACGACCGCCGGGTCGCACGGCCGGATCAGGCTCGCGGCCTCCAGCCGGCTAAGGCAGGCCCGCACGGTGCGCTCCGACAAACCTGTGTAGCGCATGAGCGTCCGCACCGAAGGGAACGCGCCGCTGCCGTCAGGACCGGCGTGGTTGGCCAGGCCGACGAGCACGAACTTGCACGCGCTGGACGCCTGCCCGCCGCGGTCGGCCGGGACCGGGGCCAGATTCAGCGCCCAGGAGATCGCCTCGACGCTCATCGGGCACCGCCCCGCAAGGCCAGTAGCGTCGGAAAGCACGGTGGTGCCGCCGGTCCCCAGCCGGGAGAGCACTCTGCAGCGCATTCGGGCTGTGTCCGATTCTGGGAGCGGAATGGGAGCAGAGAACTCCCGTCAGATGTGCTCAGATGCGGTCTACGACTCCGACCGGTGGCCGCTGACCTGGAAAGACGCCTGCAAACAGGCGACTCGTACCCCTGCGCCCCCTGTTCGGGACGAAGAGGCCGCCGGTTCAAATTCGGCCACCCCGACCAGGTAGTTAAGTGATTTCGAATACTCATGCGATGGCCTGATAGCTGTTGAGTGACTACCGCTCTTCGTTGTCCTCAGAGCAGTCCGGAGGAGCAAGAAGTGTTGCCCGGTCCGCCGCAGCAGCCACCACGCCCTGGTCCCAGATTCTGGCGCGCGCGAGCGCGTCCCCGGCTGCCGTGGGCTTGGGGGGCGCCGGGCACCGGGCACCGGGCACCGGGCACCGGGCACCGGGCACCGGGCACCGGGCACCGGGCACCGGGCACCGGGCACCGGG
>DATKQH010000301.1:0-19718 GCA_035532775.1 Streptosporangiaceae bacterium | reverse complement strand
GAAGCTCGTCATGTCCAGCGCCACCGACGACACGTCCGCCCCGGACGTCTCGATCACGCGCAGCGCGATCCGCCGGGAGATCTCCTCCAGGTCCTGCAGGCGCACGGCGTGCATCGCGTCCCAGAACCGGCGGTGGTCCAGGCCGGCAGTCAGGATAAGGGCCAGCCGTGGTCTCGCCCCCGGACGGGCCGGGCGGGCGACGATGTCGGTGCTCATCTGGCAGCGGCCTCGCGGGGCAGCGATGAATCGGTCAGCGGCATCCTGACAGGCCTAGTTCCGGGTTCCGCGGGGATCGCATCGGAGTTCGATGTGAAATGCGCGTGCCGCCGGGAGCGGCGGTCAGACGCTTCAGGCCCGGGGCGCGGCACCAGCGGCGCGATCGAGGCCGAGCACGGCGTCGATCTCATCCGCGGTCAGCGGGCGGTCGGCTGCCGCCACGGCGCTCAGCACGTCGGCGTAGAGGTCGATCTCGTCGAGTGCCACGAGGTCGTGGAGGCGATCGTCAAGGTCGTCTCGCATCGCTCCACCTCCATCGCCATGGCTGGTCGTGCCAGTGATGCTTGCCAGCGTACGGGTCGCGGCGGTCGTCCCGCATGACCCATCAGGATGATTTCTTACCCGGCCAAGGTGAGCATCGTCACCCATGCCGGGCGATGTCATCCGGGCCAGTCCGCGGGCTCGCCGCCCCAGCGAGCGCCGCGGTGCCTGGCCGCCCGCTGCGCGTACCGCTGCGGCGTGCCCTCGAATCGCGCGTAGTCCTCGTCGGTCAGCTCACGGATCACCCGGCCAGGAACGCCCGCGTAGAGCACGCCGGCGGGGACAACCGCGCCGCCCAGCACCACGGTGCCGGCCGCCACCAGCGATCTGGCGCCGATCCTCGCGCCGCCGAGCACGACCGCCCCCATTCCGATCAGGGAGCCGGTCTCGAGGCGGGCGCCGTGCACGGTCGCGTGATGACCGATGCTGACCCGTTCCTCAAACACGGCAGGCTCGCCCCGGTCGACGTGGATGCAGCACAGGTCCTGGATGTTGCACTCAGCCCCGACCGATATCTCGTCCTCATCGGCGCGCAGAACAGACCCGTACCAGACACTCGACGCGGGCCCGATCCGGACCGCGCCGACTACCACCGCGCCAGGCGCGATCCAGGCATCAGGGTGAATCGAGGGAACCGCGTCGCCCAGCGAGCCGATCAGGACGCTACCGCCCATCTGTCACGTCCCCCTGTCCGCGCCTTCGCCCTTTCGGCGATCATGTCAGATTGGCTGCCCGGCCAGAAACGGCTGCCTGGCCCCGCTGAGCCCGGTGGTGCGCGGCAGTGCTCATCTGGTCTCATGGCACTGTTCGGCTTGATGAAGTTGTTAAAATAGGGATAATCTGCTGTTTCGGTTGCGCTGATGTGCCCCTCGGGACAGAGTCGTCACATCCACCGGCCGCACGACGTCTGCGCGAAGGCCGCGCCGCCCGCAGACCGTCAGCCTTTAGTAGTCCACCTCGCAGGTCCGGCTTGCTGTCGGCTCAGCTACCTCTGGGCTGTACCCGGATCTGCCTGAAGCACCTGACGGGTGATACATGAGCGAGCACAGCGAGCTTCTTTCCGAGGCCGGGATGGAGTGGGAGCGCGAGGTCCGGGGCTACAACCGCCAGCAGGTGGACAACTACGTCGCCTGGAGGGCCGGCCAGGTACGCGAGATGGAGAGCAGGCTGTCCCAGAGCCTCGCTGAGATCGAGCATCTGCGTCGCGAGGTTGCCGAGGCACGCGAGGCAGGCGGGCGGCCCGCCCACGAGGAGATCAGCGAGCGGGTCGGACAGATCCTCAAGCTGGCGGCCGACGAGGCCAAGGCCGATCGCGAGCATGGCGCCGCGGATGCCAACGAGCTGCGCGAGGCGGCCACGGCCGAGACAGACAAGCTCAGGGCCGAGGTCAAGCAGGAGACCGACCGGATCAAGACCGAGGCCCAGGACCGAGCCGAGCGTATGCTCACCGCGGCCCAGGAGCAGGTGGACCGCGCGGTAGCGGCAGCGAGGGCTGAAGCGGAGGAGATGGTATCCAGCGCACATGCGGCCGCTGAGCAGACCGTCGCCGAAGCCAACAAGCACGCGGAGACCACCGTCAGCACCGCGCTGGCGCAGGCGAAGCAGCAGCTGGACGAGGCGACGGCCCGGGCGACAGCGATTCACGATGGCGCCGAGCGCCGGCTGAACCTGCTGATCTCACGGCACACCGAGACAGTCAGGCGGCTGACCGAGATCCGCGATGTGGTGACCGGCCTGGTCTCGGGCGAGACGGCACGCGGTTCGCTCGAGGACGAGGTGAACAGGGCGCTCGGCCTCCAGACGGCGGCAAACGGCGCCGCCGCTCCGGACGCCCGGCCAGCCCACCAGCTCGACTCGGCACAATCCGGTCCGCACCGGACTCAGCGCCAGGCCGGGCTGACCGATGGAAGGCGCGGGGCAGCACTGCCCGGGCCGCTCGACAGCCAGCCGGAGCATGCCCCTTCCCACCCGGGCCGTCAGGCCGCCCCTGCACCGGCCGCCAGGGCCGGCGCGGCTGCGCTTGCAGACGACCGGGACGACGAGGCCGATCCGCTGACCGGCAACGCGGCCGGGCGCCACGACGGCGGGAGGTACCAGGGCCGCGGGGTCGACACGGCCAAGCACTCGACCGATGCGGCGCTGCAGGCGGCCGAGGAACTCCGCCTCGCGGCCGAGGCCATGAAGCAGCAGACCGACGCCGCGCATCATCCGGCCAGCGCCGCCAGCCCGTCAGACCGCGGTCCAGAACACGTGCTCGACGAGACCCCGGCGGGCGGCACGGGCCGCAGTACCGAGAGCTAGCCGTCCAGGCTGTCCATCCTGCGCAGGATCACTCCCTCGCGCAGGGCCCACGGGCAGATCTCGAGTTCCGGGATGTGAAACAGGTCCATCGCGGCATCGGCGACGATCGCGCCCGCCGCTAGCTGCGGTGCCCGCAGCAGCGACACACCAGGTAGCTGCGCACGTTCCGCGATGGTCATCTTGGCGAGCCGGTCGGCCAGGTCCGTGACATCGCCGTGCCGGAGCACCCGCTGGACGTAGGGGCCCTCGCTGGACGGGGCGGCACCGGCGATCCTGGCCAGCTGCCGGAATGTCTTCGAGGTGGCAACGCACTGATCGGGCGTGCCCGCCGACCTGATCGCGCTGGCCGCCCCGGCGATCTCCACCCGCACGTGCTTGCGCAGCCTGCGGACCTCCTCCCGGTCGGGCGGGTCGCTGGTGAGCCAGTCCCTGGTCAGCCGGTTGGCGCCGAGCGGAAGCGATACCGCCACGGACGGGTCCTCGTCCTGGCCCGCGGCGATCTCCAGCGAGCCGCCGCCGATGTCGAGCAGCAGCAACCGGCCGGAGGACCAGCCGAACCAGCGCCGCGCGGCCAGGAAGGTCAGCCTCGACTCCTCGGTGCCGGGCAGCACCTGGATGCGGACATTAGTCTCGGCCTCGATCCAGGCCAGCACCTCGTCCCCGTTGGCCGCGTCCCGGACCGCGGAGGTCGCGAACGCCAGCAGATCCTGGACTCCCTTGTCCTCCGCGATCTCCAGCGCGTTCCTGACGAACTCGATGAGCCGGCCAGCGCACTCGGACGTCAGCCGGTTCTGGGCATCGAGATGGTCGGCGAGATGAAGCTCTTCTTTGTGGGAGAACGCGGGCAACGGCCTGGCACCCTGATGCGCGTCGACGACGAGCAGGTGCACGGTATTGGATCCCACGTCGAGCACGCCAAGCCGCATACCATGACGCTACAGCCCGGATCGCTCAGCGCGGAGCAGGAGGAGCCCGATGACCCAGCAGCCAGCCCCGGCAGTAAAGGTCGAATACGGGCAGAAACGGGTCAGGGTCTACCTGGCTGGCGACCTCGTCGCCGATACCCGCGCACCGCTGCTCGTCTGGGAGGTCGCCAATTACCCGGCCTATTACATCCCGGCCGCCGATATCAGCGCCGAGCTGATCCCGGCCGGCCAGTACGATCGGCAGCCGCGTCTAGGCGAGGCAGAGGTCCTGCATGTCAAGACGTCAGCGGCCACCGCGGAGCTGGCCGCCCGCCGGTACGCCGACTCGCCGGTTCCCGAGCTGCGCGACGCGATCAGGCTGGACTGGGGCGCGATGAGCGAATGGCTGGAGGAGGACGAGCCGGTCTACGTCCACCCGCGCGACCCGTACAAGCGGGTCGACATCCTGACCAGCTCCCGCCGGGTGCGGATCGAGCTCGACGGCGTCACCGTTGCCGAGTCGGCGCAGCCCAGGATCCTGTTCGAGACGGGCCTGCCACCCCGCTACTACCTGCCGATCACGGATCTGAGGATGGACCTGCTGCGGCCGTCGGACCGGAGCACGCAGTGCCCGTACAAGGGCACGGCGGGCTACTGGTCGGTGGACACGGCCGCCGTGGCGGAGAAGGGCCGGATGTACACCGATGTCGTGTGGATCTACCGGACGCCGCTGGCCGAGAGCCAGAAGATCGCCGGGCTGGCCTGCTTCTACACCGAGCGAGCCGACATCTACCTCGACGGGGTCCTCCAGGCCAGGCCGAAGTCACCGTTCAGCTGACCGGTGCCGCTCAGCTCCGCGCGGCAGCCCCGTCCACGGCGTCACGCATGACGCGCAGCATGTTGCCGCTGGCCAGCTGGCCGCACTCGGCCTGCGTCCAGCCCCGGTCAAGCAGCTCGGCGAAGAGCGCCGGGTAGCAGGACACGTCGGTCAGGCCGTCGGGCAGCTCGCCGGTCCCGTCGAAGTCCCCGCCGACCCCGACATGGTCGAGGCCCGCGACGTCCCGCATGTGCTCGACGTGGTCGGCGACATCGGCGACCGTCGACCTCGGCATGGGGTTGTCCCGCACCCAGTCCACGAGCTGCGCCCTGCTGGACAGGTCCCGGTAATCCAGGCCGCGCCGTTCCGTCTCCGCGGCGGCGGCTCGCTCCCACTCGCGGCACGCCGCCGAGACGAACCCGGGCACGAACGTGGCCATCACGACACCGCCGTTGCCCGGCAGCCGCTCGAGTATCGCGTCCGGCACGTTCCGCGGATGATCGGTCACTGCCCGGGCCGAGGAGTGCGAGAAGATCACCGGAGCCGTCGCGACGTCGAGTGCGTCGCTCATCGTGCCCGCCGATACGTGCGACAGGTCGACGAGCATGCCGATCCGCTGCATCTCGGCGACCACCTCGCGGCCGAAGTCGGTCAGCCCGCCGTGGGCCGGCTCGTCGGTCGCCGAGTCAGCCCACGGCACGTTGCGGTTGTGGGTGAGCGTCAGGTACCTGACGCCGAGCGCGTGCATCGCCCTGAGCACCCCGAGCGAGCACCCGATCGAGTGACCGCCCTCCGCGCCGATCAGCGACGCAACCTTGCCGGCCGCCATGATCCGCTCGACATCAGCCGCGGTCAGCGCGAGCTCCAGCACGTCCCGGTGCCTCGCGATCAGCCGGTGCACGAGATCGATCTGCTCCAGGGTGGTCGCGACCGCAGCGTCGCCTTGCAACTCGGCGGGAACATAGACCGACCAGAACTGGGCTCCCACTCCGCCGGCCGCCAGCCGGGGCAGGTCCGTGTGCGTGAACGGAACCGGGGCGGCGATGTCCACCAGCGCCGGATCACCGTTGCCTGCCTCCCGCAGTGCCCACGGGAGGTCGTTATGGCCATCGAGAACAGGAGTCGCGGAGAGCAGAGCGCGGGCCGCGCTGAGGCTGGCCGGGGCGGGGGTTGCTAGGTCGGTCACCGCAACACCTTACGAGAGCCAGATCGAGCGCCACGAGGCAGTACCGCGAGCACGACGGCAGGCGCCGCCGCGAGGCCGGCCAGCGCCCAGGCCAGCCCGGCCTGCTCGGCGATGAAGCCCACCGCGAGCGGGCCGGCGGCGCCGAGCAGCCCGGCGGCGCTCGACAGGAAGACAGCGATGTCACTGCGGCCTGGCAGGCTGATGTAGAGCCCGGACTGGATGACCGGGTACCAGCAGGCCGTCGCGATGCTCAGCACCGCGAGGATGACCAGCTTGGCCGGCAGCGACGGAACCAGCAGGCAGGCCGGATACAGCAGGCAGGCCGCGATGGCGCTGACCCGCAGCGCCGCGGGGCCGCTGACCCGCCGGGCGATGGCCACGAACAGGGCGTCCCCCGCCAGGCCGGCGCCAAGCCGGACCGCGACGCCGACCGCTGCCTCAGCCGGGCTGGCATGAGCGACATCGACCAGGTAGATGCCGACGTATCCGGTGAGCACGTCCAGGAGCAGGTCGCTGATTTCGAGCAGAACGAGCCACCGGGCGGTACCGCCCGTACGCAGCGCGGCGAGCACATCGCGGACCGCTGGCCTGCGGCCCCCGTCGTCTTCCTCGGCCTCGGCGGGACCAGCGGGTGCCTGCCGGGCCGGTCCGGCGATCGCCGCGGCAGCCAGGGCAGCACCGGCCGCGGCCGCGAGCAGGAGATAAGCCGACCGCCAGCCGCCGCCAGCGGCGAGTACTCCGGCGAGCAACAGCGGGCCGCCGACCGCGCCGGCCGAGCCTGCCAGGTTCCACGCGGCCATCCGCTGCTGCTGCCGTCCGGGGGCGGCGTCCATCAGCGCCGCCTGAGTCAGGCTCACGAAGGCGCCAGAGGCCGGGAAGAACGCGATGAACGCCAGCATCAGGACGCCAACCGAATGGGCGGCAGCTACCGCGGCGAGCGAGCCGATCACCACCGCTCCCCCGGCCAGCACCAGCCGGTGCCGTCTCCTGCCGTGGCCGGCGACCAGCCCGAGCGGAAACTCGAGCAGGCTGCCGACCAGCAGCGGGACTCCGATGAGCAGTCCTATCTGGGCGTAGCTCAGCCGCAGATCGCCCCGGATCAGCGGCAGCGCCGCACCCTTCGTGCCGTCGGCTAGCTCGTCGGCGAATTCCACGCCGAGCGCGACCGCGAAGGACGCCGCGGTGGCGTAACGGCGGAAGCGGCGGAAGCGGCGGAAGCGGCGCCGGGCGCTACGGCCGGCTCGGGCGGCACCGTCGCTGCTGGTGGCACCGTCGCTGCTGGTGGTGCCGTCGCTGCTGGTGGTGCCGTCGCTGGTGGTGCCGGCGACCTCGGCGGCTCGGGCGGCTCGAGTCGCTCGGGCAGCTCGAGTGGCCCTGGCCGCTTGAGCGGCGTGGGTTGCTCGTAGGACTCTGGCCGCCTTGACGGCCTGGATGACCGATCAACATCGCATCGGAGCATTGTAAGCCGACCGGACCCGATCGGTCCGCGGTAGTGCGTGGCGCCGCTCTGCCACGCCGCAGCCCTCGCACGCCGCGGCCGGACTCTCGCTACACCGCAGCCGACCCTCGCCACGCCGCAGGCGAAGGATCAATCCCCAGGGATTCATCCCTCAAAACGGGATCAATCTCGGGAGCCATCCCAGTCGGCGAGCGTTACGGCCAATCAGCGAGAGGCACGGGCAACCTCGGAGCGCCCGATATAAGCACTTACAGTGCTAATTGCCGAAACGGCCGGCCCTGCGGCAGCCCGTTGCTAGAAGGATGGATGTGCCATCCATCCTCGATTATGCGGATGGATGGCACATCCATCCCGCGAGACTCTCTTCCGCAGGCGACCGCCAGCCGGAAGACGGGCCACGGCCCATGCGCACCAGCCACCGCTGGCGCACACGGGCTGCGCCCCGGAGTCGCCCGTTACTTGCTGCCGTCCAGGATCTCGGTGATCAGATCCTCGGCGGTCTCCATGCCCTTGCGCCACACCGACCGGGCGATGATCTTGGTCGGGTCGGCGCGGTGCTTGTACTTGTCCGCGATCTGGGTGACCTCGTCGAGCAGGCCCTGCGACAGCGTCGTCGGGTTCAGGCCGAGGGCGAGGAACTGGTCGTTGAGCACCACCAGATCGTTCTCGTCGGCCTCCTTGCGCGGGTTCGGCAGGTTCGCGATCTCCGCGCCGGTGATCTCGCTGACGATCTTGGCCAGGTCGGCGACCCGGTGCGTCTCGGTGATCTGGTTCAGCACCATCGGCTGCGACCCGGGCTGCGGCGGGTTGGTCATCGCAATCTCGATGCACCGCACGGTGTCGCGGATGTGGATGAACGCGCGGGTCTGGCCGCCGCTGCCGTGCACGGTCAGCGGGTGCCCGATCGCGGCCTGCATCAGGAACCGGTTCAGCACGGTGCCGTAATCGCCGTCGTAGTCGAACCGGTTGATAAGCCGCTGGTCCTTCGCGGTCTGGTCGGTCTGGGTGCCCCACACGATGCCCTGGTGCAGGTCGGTGATCTGCAGCCCGTCGTTCTTGGCGTAGAACGCGAACATCAGCTGGTCCAGCGTCTTGGTCATGTGGTAAACCGAGCCGGGGTTCGCCGGGTGCAGGATCTCCCGCTCCAGGTCACCGTCGGGCGTCGGTACCTTCACCGTCAGGTATCCCTCGGGGATCGGCGCGCTGCCCGACCACCCGTACCCGTACACGCCCATCGTGCCCAGGTGGGCCAGGGTGGCGTGGCTGCCGGTGGCGACCAGTGCCACCAGGAGGTTATGCGTGGCACGGACGTTGTTGTCGACCGTGTACCGCTTGGCCTGCACAGAGCGCATCGAGTACGGCGCGGCGCGCTGCTCGGCGAAGTGGACGATGGCGTCTGGCTGAGTCTCCTCGATCACCCGCACCAGCCGGTCGTACTCGGTGGCCAGATTCAGGTTCACGAAGCCGATCTCGCGGCCCGGCACCTCCTTCCAGGCCCGCAACCGCTCGCCGATCGGCCTGATCGGCGTCAGTGACTGCACCTCGAGCTCGTTGTCGATGTTCCGGCGGCTGAGGTTGTCCAGGATGGTCACGTCATGACCGCGGTCCGACAGGTACAGCGAGGTGGGCCATCCACAGAACCCGTCGCCGCCAAGAACCAGAACGCGCATTCCAACTCCCGTTACGTTGCGCTGGTGCGAAAGCCCAGCGGCTGAGGCCGCTCGGCGGGGAACCAGACTATGTCAAATCGGATCATGGCGTCCCGGTGCGCGGACAGTTTACCTTCCAATTACCCCGCCACGGCCGGTTCCACCCGGCCAGTGTCTGTCAGCCTCTCGCGATGCAGCCAGTCGAGCAGGTCCGGAGGTACCAGCCGGGCGGTCCGCGCCTAGTAATGCGTAAGCTCGGCCGCACTCAGCACCTCGCGGCCCGACGCCCGCGGCCAGAGTACCCGCGCCTGAAGAAGGCGGCAGGATCCTTCAGCACGCCGGCCGGGTCGGGCGCCTGCGCGGCGGCCCTCACACGCATCTCGTCGAACGTCGCCGCACGCACCAGCTGGGCCACAGCTCCCCGGGAACACTGATGCCGAGCAGCCCCGGCCAGGCACCGCATTCCCCCGTCCAGGCTGGCCGACAGGTCGTCGTAGTGCATGAGCAGGACGGCGGGACCGGACGGACGATGTCGCCCGGCCGGAAAGAGAATCCTTCCCACCTAGCGCTGTCCTCGTCCGCTGAGGTGTATCTGACGGGCTGCTCCAGCACCCGGCCAGCATAGTCGAGGCCTGTTAAACGATCGGCTTTGGCATTCTCCATACGCGGCGGCGCGCGATTGTTAGGCTCCGGCTATCGGATCGGCAGGCACGACCGATTAATCGCGGTTTATCGGCGCCGGTTATTCCGCTGTCCGGTGCCGCTGAACGGGGGCAGGTTCACGATGAGTTGCCTGAGAAGGCCAATGATGGCGGCGCTCGCCACGATATCCGTATGGGCCTCGGGCGGCCTTATTGATGGCGCTAGCGCGGCGACGGTCACGAAGGTGCCATGTGGCAGGTCGCTGAGCTCGCTGCGCCCCGCCGCCGGGAGCACGCTGGAACTCAGCCGCGACTGCACCTATAACGACTACCTGACTATTACGGCCGACAACGTCACCGTCACCGCCTATGGCTCGGGCAGCCTGCCGGTCATCAGCCTCAACCACGACGGAGCCACCGTCTCGGTGTACGGATCCCACGACACGATCAAGAACCTGTCCCTCGTTGGCGTAGCCTCGGGGAGCTGGAGTTGCGGCGGCTCAACCACGCCAGCCGGCCACGTGGATGGCATCGACATCTATGCGGGCGCGACGAACAATACGATCACTGGCGTCACCGCCACCGGCTTTTACGCAGCTGTATTCATCATGACCGGATCAAGCGGCAATATCGTCCAGCATTCGACACTGAAGAATAATACCGAGCTTGATGCGAATAGCCCATCCGGGTCATCCGGCGCCTTCGGTGTCCTGCTCTGGGGAGATAGCAATACCATTCAGAAAAATTACATCAACGGGAATCAGGCCTGCTCGCTCGCGTACGGCCGCGACGGCTCTGCTATCGAGGTCTACGGCGGCTCGAACAATGTCATTAGCTCTAACACTGCATCGAACGACAATGCGTTCGCCGAGCTGGGCAGCTTCTCCGGCCATCTCGCCTCCGGCAACAGCTTCACCGGGAACACCGTCTCCGACGGCTCCGCCAGGCAGGGAGTCACCTTCCTCGTCACCAGAGGTTCGGTGGACCATGACGGTCCGGTCTACAACACCACGGCAGCGAATAACACCGTCAACCTGACCAAGCGCGGTGACCAGGGCGTGGTCAGCTACGCCTGGCAGTCAGGTGACGGCACGCTGCTCACGCTGACCGGCAACTACCTGAACCTGGGGAAGAACCAGGCGCTCTACGAGGACGGCGGCTACGTCGGCGGCGGCGGCAACACCTTCATCGGGACCTGCAACCCGTCCTCCGACTGCCCCTAGCGGGCCGCCGGCCAGCCGGGTCCGGCCAGCCGGGCCCGGCTGGTCCTCGGCGCGCCTGGTCCGCCCGCCCCACCGCATCGATCGCGTTAGGACCTGCGCGCCAACCGCTCCAGCCCGGCGCGGTCGCCCGATGCCGTCGTCGATCATGTCAGGCAGGCTCTGGTCGGGCTGCTCGATCTCCAGAGCTGCCGGTTCGAGTACGGGTCGCTGCTTGGCTAGCCGCCGCGGCTGGAGCCCGACGGCACCGTGCTCGCCGGGCACCGGCACACGCCCACGGGTGAGGATGACCTGAGCTAGCCCCGCAGTCGGACACCCAGGTGGCGACGCCCACGGCGAACCGCGCCAGGCAGCCGGCCAGAATACCGGCATGGACCTCCTGAACCTGCACCAGCGGCTCTACGAGCGCACCGACGGGAGGATCGGCCACCGGATGATCGGCGTTCCGTCGCTGCTGCTGCGGACGACAGGGCGCAAGACCGGCCAGCCGCGCACGTCAGCCCTCGTGTACGCCCAAGACGGCCAGGACTACGTGCTGGTCGCCTCGAACGGCGGGTCCGACCGGCCGCCTGGCTGGCTGTTCAACATTAAGGCCAGGCCGGGCGTGGAGATTCAGGTCGGCCGCACGCGCTCCCCGGCCACGGCGCGGGTCATCCAGGCCACGGACCCGGACTACCCCAGATTGTGGAAGCTCGTCAACGACCGGAACCACGGCCGCTACGACCGGTACCAGACGCAGACCCAGCGCCCCATCCCGCTCGTCGCCGTCACCCCCGCCGACTGATCCACATTTTCGGCCGCCCCGGCCGTCCGCCGTCTCCATGATCGTGGTGGAATTCCGTCGCATAGTGCGGTCAACCAACCACGATCATGGACGCCGCGGATCGGGGCACCGATGAGTTCTCGCCCGTGCCGTCGTTTCAACCTCGGATAGCGCCGACATCAGGCGGGACGAGACCAAGGAGAATGTGACGATGGACTTCAAGCTCGAGCTCATAGTGATTCCCGTGTCCGACGTAGACAAGGTCAGGGCCTTCTATATGGATAACGCTGGCTTCCGCCTCGATGTCGACCACAGGGCCGGCGAGGACTTCCGGGTCGTCCAGCTGACGCCGCGGGGATCGGCATGCTCGATCACTCTGATGCGGAACGGCGCGGCCGCGGGCTCCATCCAGGGCCTGCACCTGGTGGTCTCCGATATCGAGGCGGCCAGGGCCGAGCTCGCCGACCGCGGCACGGAGGTCAGCGAGGTTTTCCACTTCGAGAACGGGGTCCAGACGCCGGGACCCGACCCGCAGCGGGCCAGCTACAACTCCTTCCTGTCCTTCAGCGACCCGGAAGGCAACGGCTGGCTGGTCCAGGAGGTCAGGGAGCCGGAGCCGCGGGCGTGACAGCCGCCGCAGCCGGATCGGCAGCCGGGTCGGAAGGCGCGAGCGTGACAGCAGCCCATCTGGAGTCCAGGTTCGCCGAGCTCACCGAGCGGCACCGGCGCGAGCTGCACCTGCACTGCTACCGGATGCTCGCCTCGTTCGACGAGGCCGAGGACGCGGTGCAGGAGACGCTGCTGCGGGCCTGGCGGGCCCGCGACACGTTCGACGGCAGCGCGATGTTCCGCGCCTGGCTCTACCGGATCGCGACCAACGTCTGCCTGGACCAGCTCAGGCGGCGGGCCAGGCACCCCACCGCTCTGGCGTCGTTCGCCGAGGTCCCGTGGCTGCAGCCGTACCCGGACCGGCTGCTCGACGAGATCGCCCCGGCCGCCGACCGGCCCGACGAGGTCGTGGTCGAGCGGGAGACCGTCGCGCTGGCCTTCATCGCCGCCCTGCAGGTCCTGCCGCCCCGCCAGCGGGCGGCACTGATCAGCCGTGACGTGCTCGGCTGGTCGGCGAGCCAGACTGCCGACCTGCTCCAGACGAGTGTCGCGGCGGCGAACAGCGCGCTCCAGCGGGCCCGCGTGACGATGGCCGGTCACCTGCCCGCCCGGCGGTCCGACTGGCCGGCCGGGCAGCCGAGCCCGCAGGAGCGCGCGCTGCTCGATCAGTTCATCGACGCGCACGAGCGGGGCGACGCCGAGGCCGCCGCCGCCATCGCGGCCAGGGACATCAGGATCACGATGCCGCCGTACCCGATGTGCTTCGACGGGATCGACGGCCTGCGGCCGCTGCTGGCGCGCGCCTTCGGGCCGGACCGGGACGGCGACTGGCGGCTCGTGCCGACCAGCGCCAACCGGATGCCAGCCGCGGCCAGCTACCTGCGCAGGCCCGGCAACCGCGAGTTCCGCGCGTTCAAGCTCGACGTGCTGCGGATCGAGGACGGGGCGATCGCCGAGATCACCACGTTCGGCTACTCGCTGTTCGGCCAGTTCAGCCTGCCAGCGACCCGGTGAGCAGGCGGTCCCCAGCCCGAAGCCGCAGTCCGGAGCCGCCAGCCCGCACGAAAGCCCGCGCTACTGGCCAGCGATCCCCGTCACGCTCTGTCCGGCCGCTAGCTTGCCGGCCAGCGAGCCGTACCACGGGGCACTGAAGTTGCTGACGCCGCCGTTGGACTTCAGCACCCAGTACCCGCCCGTCGCGACGTCGGTGGCCAGCGCCACCGCGATCACTCCGGCGGGAAGCTGGCCGAGCAGCGACCCGTGTGCGGTCGCCCCGAACGCGTGCACGCCACCGTCCGAGGTGAGCACGTAATAGCCGCCGCCCACGCCCGCCGCGATCCCGGCGGCCTTCACGCCGGCCGGCAGCGAGCCGGCCAGTGAGCCGAGCGCCGGCGCATTGAAGCTGTCCACGCCGCCGTCCGACCGCAGTACCCAGTAGCCGCGCGTCGCCGGGTCGACGGCCAGGCTGACCGCGGTCACGCCGACCGGGAGCGCGCCGAGATCCGACCCCGAACCGGTCGTGCCGAACGCGTGCACGTCGCCGTCGGAGGTGAGCACGTAATAGCCGCCGGTCGGGCCGGCCGCGATCGCGGTGACCCTGATCCCGGTCGGCAGCCGGCCGGCGAGCGAGCCGCTCCACAGCGCGTTGAAGTTCTGGACCCCGCCGTTGGACTTGAGCACCCAGTAGCCGCCCGTGCCGTGATCGGCCGCGATCGCGACCACCTTGGTCCCGGCGGGCAGCTTGCCGGCCAGCGTGCCGAACCCCGCCGCGCCGTACTGCCTGACGTCGCCGTTGGACAGCGCGAGGCGGTAACCGAGCATCGCGTCGAGCGTGACGAAGGAGTAGCCGCGTGCCTTCAGGTCGCTGATCACCGTCGGCAGCGCATCCGCGTCCAGCGTCGAATGGTCGGTGGGGTTCGAGCCGCAGTGCATCAGCACGATCTCGCCTGGCCTGGCGTTCGCGAGCACCCGGTTGACCACTGTCTGCACGGTGATGCCGCCCGAGGTGCCTTCCCAGCCGAGGGTGTCGACGGTCCAGCCGACCGGCACGAAACCGGCCGAGTTCACGACCGCGATCGTGTGCGCGTTCCGGTCGCCGTACGGGAAGCGGAACCACGGCCACGGGTCGGCGCCGGTCACCGAGACGATCTCCTGCTCGGCGCCGAGAACCTGGCTGCGCATCTGCGCGTCGGTGAGCTTGGTGAAGTACGGGTGCGTCATCGAGTGGTCGCCCACGCGCTGGCCGGCCGCGACGATTGCTCGTGCGCGGTCAGGAAAGCTCTTGGTGAACGTGCCCGTGAGGAAGAACGTGGCGGGAACGTGCCGGCTGGCCAGGGTCGCGAGGATGCTGCTCACGCCGTCGGCGTTAGCTCCGGCGTCGAAGGTGAGCGCGACGATCTTGCTGCTGGTCTTCACGGCGGTCCACTCGGTGGCGCCGAGCCCGGCTGGAACCGGCTTCGCCGTGCCAGCCGCGGCCCGTCCGGCCAGCGCGGACGTCGCGGCCGCGGCCGCCGGGACCGCCAGTAGACCGAAGCCCAGGCACGCGGTCAGCGCGGCGACGAGAATCAGAATGACGGCGCGCAGGCGGCGCTGCGTGCGCGAATGCGGACCCAGCCTGCTGAGGGTATTCATAGCAGCACTTCCCTAATGATCTATATTTCATAACTAATCCTCCGGGGCTGGTGTGACTAGTGGCATTGGTCCTGAACGGCGGAGCCGATCGGCCCGCGCACCGGGCTCGTCCCGGAGCGGCATCGTTACTATTCGTAGGACCCGCTGATTCTCCGAGCATGTCGAGGGAGTGCCATGGTCGTGCCGCTGGCGGGCCGCGTCCTCGCGGCGGTGGTCGGCGGGCTGCTCGTGATCACGGCGGCCCGCAGCATGATCGCGACGATCATCGTGCCGAGGCCGGCCGCCAGCTGGCTGACCCGCTCGGTCGACTGGCTGGTCGACGGCGCGTTCCAGCTGGCGACGGCGCCGATCAAGAATTTCAAGCGGCGCGACCGGGTACTGGCCGGGCAGGCGCCGGCGGTCCTGCTCGTCCAGCTGATCGCCTGGCTGGGCATTTTCTTCATCGGTTTCTCGCTGCTGCTCTGGCCGTTCCTGCACGCCGGCCTCACCAGGGCGTTCACGACGGCCGGCCCGGCGCTGTGGTTCATCGGGAACTCCGATGTCAGCGGGGCGGGCGAGCGCACGATCCAGGACACCGCCTCGTTCACCGGCCTGGTGACCATCACGCTCCAGATCGCCTACCTGCCGACCCTGTACTCGGCCTTCAACCGGCGCGAAACCGACATCGCACTGCTGAACGCCCGGGCCGGAGTGCCGTCCTGGGGACCCGAATTGCTGGCCCGCACTCACTACGCGCTCGGGTCTGGCTCGTCGACCATCGATACGCTGCCTGACCTTTACGCCCAGTGGGAGCGGTTCGCCGCTGACATCACCGAGAGCCATGCGACCTACCTGCCGCTGGTCAGGTTCCGCTCGCCGCGGCCGCTGTCATCCTGGGTGACGGCCCTGCTCGCGGTGCTCGACTCGGCGGCGCTCTACCTGGCGCTCTCGCCTGAGAAGGCGCCGGCGGTCGCCGCCAGGCTGTGCCTGCGCAGCGGATTCAACTGCCTGAGCGAGATCGCCACGGCGATGCGGCTCCAGGTACCTGAGTCACCCGATCCGGACACGGGGATCAGCCTGACCTACGCCGAGTTCGAGGATGCCGTCGCCAGGATGCAGGAAGTCGACTTCCCGATCGAGCGCCAGACGAAGGAGGCGTGGCCGGACTTCGTCGGCTGGCGGGTCAACTACGAGCAGGCCGCCTATGCGATTGCCGATGCGATCGATGCCGTGCCCGCCCTCTGGTCTGGTCCGAGGCGACGCCCGCACCCGCCCATCGCGCCGATCCGCCCGGCAACAGGCCGGATGCCGAAGGACAAGAAGAAGCACCTCATCGGCTGACCAGGCCAGTGTCAGTCGTCCAGGGCGAAGCTGAAGTAACGGTCGGCCGATCGCCGGACCGCCGCCACGCCGTCGGCATGGACCACCCGCTTCCACCAGGCGCCGTATACGGCCTCGAAGCCGAACGGCTCGATCAGCGATATCGCCCGTCGGATCGTGCGGGGCCGCTCGGGGATGAGGTTCGGGTAGCTGTACATGAAGCTCACCCAGCGCCGGTCAGGTACGACCGTGAAGATGTCACCGGAGAACAGCGCGCCCCGGCCGTTCTCGCCGCCCGCCCAGTGCAGTACCTGGCCGCCGTCGAAGTGCACGCCGGCGTTGACCAGGGTGAGCCCGTCGCCGATGGTGTGCGTGTCGCCCTCCCAGAACACGACCGACTCGTCGGGCCGGGCGATCCACTGGCGGTCGGCGGCATGAATGTAGACGGGGGCGCCGAACGCGTGCGCCCAGTCGATCATGGACCCGTAGAAGTGCGGGTGGCTGATCGCGATCGCGGCGACGCCGCCGCGTGCTTTCACGGCCGCGATCAGGTCCTCGTCGAGGTAGGTGATCATGTCCCAGAGCACGTTGCCCGCCGGGGTGCTGATCAGCAGCGCGCGCTGGCCGATCGCCGTGGCCGGCCTGGCGCCGATGCCGGTGACCCCCGGCCCTTCCTCCTCGATCGCGCCCCGGTGGCCGGCCCGTTCGAGCTCGGCCAGGCTCGTCCACCGCTGCCCGTCCCAGCCCACGTACTGACGCTCGTCGAGGCAGATCGGGCAGTCCTCGCGCGGGGCTGAGTACTGCACTCCGCAGGTCACGCAGATCGGCAGGTCCAGTCGCATCATCCAGACATACCCGGTCCCGGCATCTCATTGCGCTCAGCCCGGCAATGCGCAGATATCGCCTCGGTAACGTAAGGAAGTTTTTCGCTATATAAAGCAACGCATCATGCCTTCGGGGCGTCTGATGGTGGTGATCCCGGTTCACCAAACGAGGTCCGCGGACCCCGCAGCGAGCAAGGAGAATGGATGAAATTGTCGCGATGGACTCTGCGGTCGGCTGCTGCCGTCACCGCAGGGCTGGCGGTAGCCGCCGGGCTGCCTGCCGGGCTTGCCGCTGCGCAGAGCGATGCCAGCGGGCCGATGGTGAAGCTGGTTGTCGCTCAGAAGAACGTCAACGTGCCGCTGTACGGCAAGCGGGTCTTCCTCGACGCCGGGGTCTACGTCACCGCGGTCGGATCGCCGCTGCAGTTCGACGTTCAGCGCGCGAGCTACGCCAAGCCGATTACGATCACGCAGATCATCCGCGGTCCTGGCCGTGTCACGAGTCGGCCGCTGCCGGGATGGGCCGTGGCCCGCGACTGGAGCGGGCTGCACCGTTTCTTCCGGATGACGGTGAAGAACCTGTCCGGCAAGATCGTGGCCTCGAACGTCGGCCCGTTCTGCCCGAACAACTACAGCCCGCAGCGCTCGAGCCCGAACAGCCCGCCCCGGTCGCCGTTCCCGCAGCAGTGTGCCTCCGATCCGTTCCAGCTCAGCAACGCCTGGGGTATCCAGCGTGGCTGGGGTGTCGACATCGGCGGGCTCGCTCCGAAGCTCAGGCTGGGCAGGTACGTCGTCACCGTGAACATCACCCGCACGTGGCAGCGGTTCCTGCATCTCACGCCGCGCGCGGCGACGGCCACCGTCAACATCAAGGTGGTCAAGCCGACTCAGTGCGTGTTCCCCTGCCCGGCTCGCCGGGCCACCCAGCGCCCGGTGTCGAATAAGGTCCTGCCCAAGCTTCCGGCCAATGTTCCTACCCTGAGCAACCCGCCAGCGTCATCGCTGCCCGACCTGCTGCCGCTGCCGTCCTATGGCATCAGGGTGATGCGATTCCGGGTGACGAAGACCTCGACCGTCGATGCGCTGACGTTCGGCGCGACCGTCTCGGTCGGCGGCAGCTCGCGGCTCGACGTCGAGGGCTTCAGGTCCCACGGCTCGCCCACGATGAAGGCCTACCAGTACTTCTGGAAGAACGGCCGGATCATCGGCCGCGCCCGCGCCGGCACGATGGGCTTTGACAGCAAGCCAGGTCACGACCACTGGCATTTCCAGCAGTTCGCCCAGTACCGCCTGCTCAACTCGAGCAAGTCCACTGTGCTCAAGAGCCAGAAGGTCGGCTTCTGCATCGCGCCGACCGACGGTGTCAACCTGCTGCTGCCGCACGCGCTGTGGCAGCCCACCTTCACCGGCTTCGGCGGCGCGTGCGGCGCGCCGAGCGCCCTGTGGGTGCAGGAAGAAATGCCGATCGGCTGGGGTGACACGTACTACCAGTTCCTGCCCGGTCAGTCGTTCAACATCGAGAAGGTGCCGAACGGCACCTACTACATCGAGATCATCGCCAACCCGAACCGGGTGCTGCACGAGTCGAACGTCCGCAACGACGTCTCGCTGCGGAAGATCATTCTCGGCGGCACGCCGGGTCACCGGACCGTCAGGGTGCCGGCCGTGCACGGGATCGACCCCGAGCACTCGAAGGGCTAGTCCGCGATCCGGGGCTGCGCCCCGGGGGCTCTGAACCGGGCGGCCGGCGCACGCCGGTCTCCCGGTTCAGCCAGCCGGACGGGCTTCCCCCAGCCGCAAGTCGACAGCATGCTCACTCGCCGCCCGGCCGACGATCTCCGCCCGCTCGGCTTTCGTGCGGAACGTGACGCAGGTGCGGTCGGCGCGGAACAGGTCGTTGGAGAACTCGAACGCCACGCCGCCGGCCGTCCGCGAGGTGCGGGTAATCGCCAGCAGCGGGGCCCGGTCCGCGATGCCGAGCAGGGCCGCCTCGTCCGGGCTCGCCTCGACCACCTCCAGATGCTCGACCACGTCCTGCGGCGTCATCCCGTACTGCCGCTCCAGCAGGTCGTAGATCGAGCCGCCAAGCGGTAGCTCGAGCAGGCCAGGGACCAGGTCGGCCGGCAGCCTGACACGCTCGAGCGAGATGGGCACGGCGTCGGCCAGCCTGATCCTGACGATGTCCACGACCAGGCTGGCGGCGGGAACATCCAGGTGGGTCGCGGTGAGGTCGTCCGCGCCGGTCATCGTGGCCGACAGCACCTGGGTGCCCGCCACGAAGCCCTGGCGCCGCAGGTACTCGGGCAGGCCCACGATCACCGAGAGATCACGGTCGACCTTCGAGTGCGCGACGAACGTTCCGCCGGACCGGCCGGGTACCCGGCGCACGACACCGGCCTGGGCCAGGACGGCCAGCACCTGGCGGAGCGTCGAGCGGCTCACCGACAGCGTCGCGGCGAGCTCGCGCTCGGTGCCGAGCTTGTCGCCCGGCCGCAGTGCCCCCGAGGAGATCATGTCGAGCAGCCGGTGCCGCGCCTCGTCGACCAGCCGCAGGTCAGTCAGCTCGGTGCGGTCCGGGCCAACCGATCCGGCCGGCCCGGACGGACCCTCACGCCCGTCATGGCCGTCGGCTGCCCCGGGTTCCGGGAGCAGGCTCACCCCATTGCCTGCAGCGATTCCGGCACGGTCTGGCCGCCGTCGACCACGATCGTCTGGGCGGTGATGTAGCCGGCCTCGTCGGAGGCGAGGAACAGCGCCGCGTTCGCGATGTCGGCGACGCTTCCCAGCCGGCCGAGCGGAATGGACGCCTCCATGCTGGCCAGGTAGTCCGCCCCAAGCTCGTCGAGTCCCTCGGTGATGATGTTGCCCGGCATAACC
>DATKQH010000300.1:0-76644 GCA_035532775.1 Streptosporangiaceae bacterium | reverse complement strand
GGCGCCGCAGGCCCGCATGAAGCTGAGCGCCCGGTCGATCTCGCCGGCCAGCCGCTCGTAACGCTGCCCGGCCGGGCTGTCGGCGACGAAGTCCTGGTTCCAGGCGTGCGCCTGGTGCAGGTCCGCGTAGCCGCCCGTGGTGAACGCACGGCACAGGTTCAGCGTCACGGCGGAGCTGTGGTAGGCGCGCAGCAGCCGGCCCGGATCGGGCGTCCTGGACTCGGCGGAGAAGTCGAAGCCGTTGACCGCGTCGCCGCGGTAGGCAGGAAGCTCGACCCCGTCCCTGACCTCGGTGGCCTTCGAGCGGGGCTTGGCGAACTGGCCGGCCATCCTGCCGACCTTGATGACCGGCACGCTCGCTCCGTAGGTGAGTACCACCGCCATCTGGAGCAGCGTCTGAAGCTTGGCGCGGACCGCCGGGGCGGTCGACCCGGCGAACGTCTCCGCGCAGTCACCGCCCTGCAGCAGGAACGCCTCGCCGCGGGCCACGGCCGCGAGGCGATCGGTCAGCAGGTCGCACTCGCCAGCGAAGACCAGCGGCGGCAGCTGCTCGAGCTGGCCCGTCACAGCGGCCAGGTGCTCAGGATCCGGCCAGTCGGGTTGCTGGCCAGCCGGGTGCTGCCGCCAGCTCGCGAACGCGGGCGACGCGGTTACGCCGGACAGCGGAGCGAGCCCGGGCGCGAGGTCGAGCCAGCCCTCAGAGGGCACAGTAGTCGTCATGCTGGCGGTCCTGGCAGAGGGCGGCGGTCACGAATCACGACTCTAGCTAAGCGCAGCCCGACCAGTGCTCAGCTACCAGGGCCGACTGCGGCCTTTCATGATCGCGGCGAGTTGCCGTGCTATATCACGCGGACAATCCGCCACGATCATGGTCGGCGGGAGGTGACGTCGGAGTCACGTGGCGGCGAGCCTGGGTTCGCGGATCGGCGCGCTGGCGGTGAGAATGGCAGCATGGATCCCGCGTCACTCGGCCGCCAGCGTGACATCGTGCTGCTCGGGTCCACCGGATCGATCGGCACGCAGGCCGCCGATATCGTGCGGCGCAATCCCGGCAGGTTCCGGCTGACCGCCCTCGCCGCGGGCGGCGGCAACCCGGCACTGCTGGCGAGCCAGGCGGTTGAGTTCGGCGTCGACGTGGTCGCGGTCGCGAGCGAGAGCGCCGCCCCGGCGGTTCACGACGCGCTGCAGGCACTGGCTCGCGAATCCAGCAGACCGCTCCCGAAGGTGCTGGCCGGCCCGGCCGCGGTCGCCGAGGTAGCCGCCTGGCCAGCCGACGTGGTGCTGAACGCCGTGACCGGCGCGGTCGGGCTGGCCGCGACTCTCGCGGCAGTCGATGCCGGGCGCGTGCTGGCGCTGGCCAACAAGGAGTCGCTGATCATGGGCGGCCATCTGGTCACCGACCGGGCGGCGCCAGGCCAGATCGTCCCCGTCGACTCCGAGCACTCCGCGATTGCCCAGTGCCTGCGCAGCGGGCGGGCCGACGAGGTGCGCAAGCTCGTCGTGACCGCCAGCGGCGGTCCGTTCCTGCACTGGACCCGCGAGCAGATGGCGACCGCTACGCCGGCCCAGGCCCTCGCGCACCCGACCTGGAACATGGGCCCGGTGATCACGATCAATTCCGCCACGCTCGTGAATAAGGGGCTGGAAGTGATCGAGGCGCACCTGCTGTTCGGAATTGATCTTGATGACATCGAAGTGGTCGTTCACCGCCAGTCGGTCGTTCACTCGATGGTGGAATTCACCGACGGCTCCACGATCGCCCAGGCCAGCCCGCCCGACATGCGGATCCCGATCGCGCTCGCGCTGGCCTGGCCCGAGCGGGTAGCCGGGGCCGCCAGCCCGGTCGACTGGTCCGCGGCCCACTCGTGGACTTTCGAGCCGCTCGATGGCGACGCCTTCCCGGCCGTGGCACTGGCCAGGGAAGCGGGCAAGGAGGCGGGCACCGTGCCCGCGGTCTACAACGCGGCGAACGAGGAATGCGTCGCCGCGTTCACGGCAGGCCGTATCCCCTTTGCCGGGATCGTCGACACCATCGCGCGGGTAGTCTCTGATCACGGCGGTTCGGGTCCCCGGGTCGCCGGGCTGGACGACGTGCTCGGGGCTGATAGCTGGGCGCGCCTGCGGGCACGGGAGCTGACGCAGGCGGGTGCCTGGTGATCTGGCGTCGGGCACGGCCCGGCGTGGGACGCGGACTTAGCCAGGAGGGAGAGTCAGCACGGTGAGCTTCCTGATCGGCGTGCTCATCTTCGTTGTCGCCTTGCTGGTCTCCGTGATGCTGCACGAGGCCGGGCACTTCGTGACGGCCAAGGCCTTCGGCATGAAGGCCACGCAGTTCTTCGTGGGCTTCGGCTCGACCATCTGGTCGACGCGGCGGGGCGAGACCGAATACGGCGTCAAGGCGCTTCCGGTCGGCGGCTTCGTCAAGATCACCGGAATGACCACCATCGACGACGTGGACCCGGCCGACGAGCCGCGTTCCTTCCGCGCCAAGCCAGGCTGGCAGCGCTCCATCGTGCTGGCGGCGGGCTCCTTCATGCACTTCCTGATCGCGTTCGTGCTGCTGTGGATCCTGGCCGTCGGCGTCGGCGTGGCCGACCAGTCGGGGACGACCGTCAGCGTGCTGCCCTGCGTTCCCGCCAGGGCGCACGCTCTGTGCGCGCACGGCGACCCGCGGTCGCCGGCGGTCCTGGCCGGACTGCGGTCGGGCGACAAGATCGTGGCGGTGGCAGGGCAGCCGGTGCACAACTGGACGCAGATCGGCGATGCCATCAAGTCGCACCCGGCAGGCACGCCCGTGCCGTTCACCATCAGCCGCGGCGGCCGGCAGATCACCAAGCAGGTCAGCCTGGCCAGCATCAGCTGGCACAAGGGCGCTTTCCTCGGCGTCTCGCCTGTCGTGGTCTACAACAGGGCCGGCCCGATCTCGGGGGTGTCCTACGCCGGGTCTCAGTTCGGCAGCATCGCCTCCCAGTCCGTGACGGCGCTGGGCCGGATCCCGAAGGCGATCCCGTACCTGTTCTCCAAGGACCGGGCGAACACGCCTGGCGGGCAGGTCAGCAGTATGATCGGCGCCGCCAACATCACCGGCGACGTCGTCGCGGCCAGCATCGGCTGGCAGCAGAAGCTCTCGGTGGTCCTGCTGATCATCATCGAGGTGAATATCTTCGTCGGGATCTTCAACCTGGTACCGCTGCTGCCCCTGGACGGCGGCCACCTCGCTGTCGTGCTCTACGAGCGGGCCCGGGCCGGGGTCGCCAGGCTGCTGCGCAGGCCCGACCCGGGTCCGGTGGACATCAAGCGGCTCATCCCGGTGAGCGTCGGGGTGTTCGCCGTGATCGTCGCCTTCGGCCTGCTGCTGATCGCCGCCGACATCATCAACCCGCTGTCCCTGACCCAGTAACCCGGCCGGACCCGGCAACCCGGCGGTCCGGTTAACCGATGAGACCACGAGGCGAGGAATCAGATGACCGTCAACCTGGGCCTGCCCCAGATACCGCCCGCACCGCTGGCACCGCGGCGGGCGTCCAGGCAGATCATGGTGGGCAAGGGCAAGCACGCCGTCCCGGTCGGCGGCGGCGCGCCGGTATCGGTGCAGTCGATGACGACCACGCTGACCGCGGACGTCAACGCCACGCTGCAGCAGATCGCCGAGCTGACCGCGGCCGGCTGCCAGATCGTCCGGGTGGCCGTCCCCTCGCAGGACGACGCGGACGCGCTGCCGGCGATCGCCCGCAAGTCGCAGATCCCGGTGATCGCCGACATCCACTTCCAGCCCAAGTACGTCTTCGCCGCGATCGACGCGGGCTGCGCGGCCGTCCGCGTCAACCCGGGGAACATCAAGGCCTTTGACGACAAGGTCGGAGAAATAGCCCGCGCGGCGGCCGACGCGCAGATCCCGATCAGGATCGGCGTCAACGCTGGATCGCTGGACAAGAGACTGCTGGCCAAGTACGGCAAGGCCACGCCAGAGGCGCTGACCGAGTCCGCGCTGTGGGAGTGCTCGCTCTTCGAGGAGCACGGCTTCCGTGACATCAAGATCTCGGTGAAGCACCACGACCCGGTCGTGATGATCGAGGCGTACCGGCTGCTCGCGCAGCGCTGCGACTATCCGCTGCACCTCGGCGTGACCGAGGCCGGGCCGGCCTTCCAGGGCACGATCAAGTCAGCCGTCGCGTTCGGAGCGCTGCTGGCCGAGGGGATCGGGGACACCATCCGGGTGTCGCTGTCCGCGCCACCCGTCGAGGAGGTCAAGGTCGGGACCGCGATACTGGAGTCGCTCGGCCTGCGGGACCGGGGGCTGGAGATCGTGTCCTGCCCGTCCTGCGGCCGCGCTCAGGTCGACGTGTACAAGCTGGCCGACGAGGTGACCGCCGCGCTCGACGGCCTGGACGTGCCGCTGCGGGTCGCGGTGATGGGGTGCGTCGTCAACGGCCCTGGCGAAGCCAGGGAGGCCGATCTGGGCGTCGCGTCCGGTAACGGCAAGGGCCAGATCTTCGTCCGCGGCGAGGTGATCGCCACCGTGCCCGAGTCGCAGATTGTCGAGCGGCTGATCGAGGAGGCCATGAAGCTGGCGGCCGCGACGCGGGCGGCGGACGTCAGCGCCTGACGCGGCATGACCGGCCGACGAGACCGAACGGACTGCTGAGATGAGACGAGGCCTGCTCGCCGTCGCGGCGATGGCGACGGTCGCAGTCGCCGGCTGCACCCAGGGCTCGCCGGGGGCGCCCTCCGCCGGCCAGCAGGGCGGCTCGCCGGGCAGCACGCCGGCGGTGGCCGGCCAGGCCAGCCCGCGCTGGCGTGCGTGCGGAAGCGGCAACCCTGGCCTTCGGTGCGCGAGCCTGCGCGTACCGCTCGATTACACCCATCCGTCCGGCCGGAAGATCACGCTGGCGCTCTCGGAGGTCCCCGCGACGGCCCCGCCCAGCCAGCGGCAGGGCATCCTGCTGGTCAACCCGGGCGGCCCCGGCGGCAGCGGGATCAGCATGGCAGCCTTTGTCGCGCAGGGGCTGAGCCCGGCCGTGGCGGCCAGGTACGACATCATCGGGTTCGACACCAGGGGAGTCGGCGCGTCGGTCCCCGCCCTGCATTGTGACCCGGCGTTCTTCGCCCGCGAGCGCCCCAACTACATCCCCGCGAACACCGCCGCCGAGCAGGTGCTGATCAACCGGGCGAAGTCCTACGCCGCTGACTGCCAGAAGAAGTACGGCTGGCTGCTGCCCTACATGACCACGCCGAACATCGCCAGGGATATGGACCAGATCCGGGCCGCCATGGGCCAGCGCAAGCTGAGCTATTTCGGCTACTCTTACGGCACCTACATCGGCCAGGTCTACGCGACGCTGTTCCCGCAGCGGATCCGCCGGATGGTGCTCGACAGCACCGTGGACCCCACCGGTGTCTGGTACGCCGACAACATCGCGCAGGACTACGCGTTCCAGGGCAGGATCCAGGCGTTCTTCGGGTGGGCGGCGCGATACAGCCGCTTCTACCATCTCGGCGCAACGGCCGCGCAGGTCAGCCGGTCCTGGTACACGGCACGGGCCAGGCTGGCGGCGCATCCGATCACCCAGCCGTCCGGGCCGGCCATCGGCCCGGACGAGTTCGACGACACGTTCGTGGCGGGCGGCTACGACAACGGCTACTGGCCTGCCCTGGCCGCCGCGGCCGCCTCCTACCTGCACTCCGGCTCGGGGGATCAGCTGGTCGCGATCTTCAACCAGGCCGGCAAGCAGGGCGAGAACGAGTTCGCGGTCTACAACGCGGTCGAGTGCGCCGACGTGGCCTGGCCGCGCAGCTGGGCGAAGTGGAACGCCGACACCAGGAGGGTGTACAGGTCGGCGCCGTTCGAGGCGTGGGACAACGCCTGGTTCAACGCCGCCTGCGCGTTCTGGCCGGTGCACGGCCCGGCGAAGCCGATGCGCATCGGCGCTCCCGGCCTGCCCGGCATCCTCATGCTCCAGGGCACCCTGGACGCGGCCACCCCGTACGCGGGTGCTCAGAACGCGCACCGGCTGCTGCCGACCGCCAGGATGGTCGTGGTGCGCGGCGGCGGGAACCACGGGCAGTCGCTCGCATACCCCGCTAATTCATGTGTCAACGGGTATCTGGACCGGTACCTGGCGACCGGCGCACTGCCATCCAGGCCGGGCCTGGTCAACGCGACCTGCGCGCCGCTGCCCGACCCCTTTCCCGGCGGCTGACGCCTGCGGCGTCACATGCCGTTACGCTAAAGGGGTGCTGCGCACCAGGACTGGGCATTCACCCGCGCTCAGGCTGCTGACTGATCGCGACCGCGACGAGGTACGAGCCCTGTGCGATCGCGATCCCGTCGCGAATGTCTTCGTCAGCGCGAGAGTCCAGGCCAGCGGGCTTGACCCGATGCGGCTAGGCGCTCAGGTCTGGGGCTTCCAGGAGGCAGGCCGCCTGGTCTCGCTCTGCTACGTCGGCGCCAACATGATCCCGGTCGAGGCCGTGCCCGAGGCCGTGACAGCCTTCGCCGAGCGAGCGAGACGGCAGGGCCGCCGCTGCTCCTCGATCGCCGGGCCGGCGCTGGTCGTCGGCGATCTGTGGCGCCAGCTCGCCCCGTTCTGGGACCGGCCACGCGAGATCAGGGATCGCCAGCCGCTGATGGCGATCGCCAGTGATCCGCTGCTCCGCCCCGATCCGGCAGTGCGGCAGGTTAGTCCCTCCGAAACCGGCATCCTGCTCCCCGCGAGCATCGCGATGTTCACCGAGGAGGTCGGCGTCTCGCCGATCGGAGCCGACGGCGGAGCCGCGTATCGCGGCCGGGTCCATGAGCTCGTCGCGGCCGGCCGGTCGCTGGCGAAGATCGAGGAAGGCACGATCGTTTTCAAGGCCGAGATCGGGGCGGTCACCCCCCATGCCTGCCAGGTGCAGGGGGTCTGGGTGCCACCCGAGCTACGCGGCCGCGGTCACGCCAGCCAGGGGATGGCAGCTGTCGTCGCGTTCGCGCGGCGCACCCTGTCGCCCGTGGTCAGCCTGTACGTCAACGACTTCAACGCCCCGGCCAGGGCGGCCTACCAGCGGGTCGGCTTCTCCGAGGTCGGCACCTTCATGTCCGTCCTGTTCTGACCAGGCCCGCCAGCTTCTGACCGGGTCCGCCAGCTTCTGACCAGGCCCGCCAGCTTCTGACCGGGCCCCAGCGAATAATCGCGTGACCCCTGGCAGCGCTAGTGCTAGGCTCCCTTGCCCTTGTGCCTTTCTCCCACCGCCATCGAGGAGTTGCACCATGGCCTCGGCCATCGAAGATGACGCTGGCGCGGACCAGGTGCTGGCAGTCGAGCGGGACCATCTGGCCAGCTCGCGAGAGTTCCTGCGGCTGATGCGCGAGGACGTGCTGTCACTGCCGGCCCTGGCAGGCGACCGGGTGTCGCAACAGTATCTCAAGGCCGATCTGCACCGGCGAGCCGAATCACTGCGCGACCTGCCGGATGCCCCGCTGTTCTTCGGCAGGCTCGACTACGCCCCAGGCGCGGCGGCACCGGCTGCCGGCCCGGGCGGCCGCGAGGAGCCGGCCGAGGCCTGGCAGCTGTCGGCCGACGGGTTCCACGTCGGCAGGCGCCACGTGCACGATCCTGACGGGCACCCGGTAGTGATCGACTGGCGGGCGCCGGTGTCCAGGCCGTTCTACCGGGCCAGCCAGGGCGATCCCATGGGCCTGGCCAGGCGGCGCAGGTTCGGCTTCAGCGGCGGCCAGCTGACCGC
The DNA here is from genome assembly GCA_035532775.1 of Streptosporangiaceae bacterium. Classification (GTDB taxonomy): domain Bacteria; phylum Actinomycetota; class Actinomycetes; order Streptosporangiales; family Streptosporangiaceae; genus Chersky-822. The sequence continues at coordinate 68,919 of DATKQH010000300.1, read as the reverse complement.
CTTCGAGGACGAGATCTTCGCCGCCGCCGGGCCCCAGCAGGCTCAGCCGGCCGGGTCCGGCCTGGCCAGCCGGCCAGGGCCGCTCAGCCGGCTCGTCATCGAGGAGATCGAACGGCCCAGGTCGGGCTCGATGCGCGACATCGTCGCGACGATCCAGCCCGACCAGGATGACATCGTGCGGGCGAGCGCGGTCGAGTCCGTCTGCGTCCAGGGCGCGCCGGGGACCGGGAAGACCGCTGTCGGCCTGCATCGCGTCGCTTACCTGCTCTACGCGCACCGGGAGCGGATGAGCCGCGGCGGCATGCTGGTGCTCGGGCCGAACCGGGCTTTCCTCGCCTATATCCGCAACGTCCTGCCCGCGCTCGGTGAGTTCGACGCCGAGCAGACGTCGGTGACCGAGCTGATCTCCGCGGTGCCGATCCGCGGCGTCGACTCCGGGCAGGCGGCACGGCTCAAGGGCGATGCCCGGATGGCCGAGGTACTGCGCCGGGCACTGTGGGAGCGGGTCGGCGAGCGGGCCGAGCCGATCCTGCTGACCCGCGGCTCGCGGCGCTGGCGGGTGCCGGCCGAACGGCTCGAGGAGCTGGTCGAGGAGCTGCGCGAACGAGGGGTGCGGTACGGCACGGGCCGGGAGATGCTCTCGCACCGCATCGCGCACGTGATCCTGAGTCAGCTGGAGGCGGCCGGCGAGACCTGCGACGACAGGACCCATGAGGCCGTTCGCCGGGCCAGCCCGGTCCGCTCGGCGGTCAATGCGATCTGGCCGAAGGCCGATCCCGTGCGGGTGGTGTTCAGCCTGCTGTCCGACCCCGGGCTGCTCAGCCGCGCCGCCGACGGACTGCTCAGCCCGGCCGAGCAGGCCGCCCTGACCTGGCCGCGGCCGCCGCGCGGTCCCGGCTCGGTGCGCTGGTCATCGGCGGATGCCGTCCTGATTGACGAGGTCAAGGACCTGCTCGAGCGCACCCCGAGCCTGGCGCACATCGTCGTGGACGAAGCGCAGGACCTGTCCGCGATGGCCTGCCGGGCGATCGGACGCCGGTGCACGACCGGGTCGGTGACCGTGCTCGGCGACATCGCGCAGGGAACCACGCCATGGGCGGCACCGAGCTGGGACCAGCTGCTCGGCCATCTCGGTAAGCCAGAGGCGACGCTGGAGATACTCACGACCGGGTACCGGGTGCCCCGCCAGATACTCGACTTCGCGAGCCGCCTGCTCGCGCAGATCGCGCCGGAACTCGCCCCGGCGACGTCGGTGCGCCAGGATCCTGGCGCGCTGGTCGTCACCGCGGTACAGCGGGCAGCCATGGATGCCGCGCTGTCGGCGGCGTGCGCGGACGCGCTGGCCCGCCCGGGGTCGATCGCGGTGATCACCGCCGACGGCGACACATCGGAGGTCGCGGCCGTGCTGGCCGGCGCGGGCCTGCCGCACGCGATTCTCGATGGTGAAGCCGACGACAGCCAGCTGGTTGTCGTTCCGGTCAGCCTGGTCAAGGGCCTGGAATTCGACCAGGTCATCGTCATCGAGCCGGCCAGGATCGCGGCCGCCGAGACACGGGGACTGCAGCGCCTCTATGTCGCGCTGACCCGCGCCGTGTCACGGCTGACCGTGCTGCATGCCGAACCGCTGCCCGAGTCACTGCGCGCGAGCCCGTCCCTCGCCGCCAGCGCGGCAAGCCGCTGATTTCCCCGCTCACGGCCAAGCCGCGCTCGTCCGAATGTCAGACGACTTTACTCGCGAAATGGTGCGATGTGGGTGATCGGATCGTGCAAACGCCATGAGTTTGTCAACGGAACTTGCAGGTCAGCCCTTCGTCAGGGCATTCTGTGAAGGGTGCATTACTTTCTGCGGTTCAGCGAATACGTTAGGTGACATGGTGGCCCTGGTAGCTGGTCAAGCCGGCGGCGATCCGGACACGGAGCCCTACTTGCCGTACTTTCTCGACAAGCTGGAGGGTCTGGCAAAAGAGCTCAGCAAGCACGGGCTCATGACCAGGCTGATGGCTCCGGCCGGGCGAGTTCCCAGCCTGCATGTAGTGAACCCGGCTGTCTCGAGGCTTGCCGAGGATGTCTATGTCGGCCGGAGCCAGGACGGCCTCTGGTGGTTCTGGTGGCCGTGGGCGGAACGGATCGCGCCAGGAGACGAGCTTGCCGCCGCGGCCGCGCTGATCGCGCGCGTGCTCAGCGCGCTGGACTAGCCCCGCCGGATCAGCCCCGCCGGATCAGCCCCGCCGGGCCGGCCTCAGCGACGAGGCCGGGAGCCCAGGGAATGCCTGCGGGAGGTCGCTCCAGCGCGCCTCCCGGACGGCGGCGTCCCGCATGTTCTGCGCGGCAAACGTGCGCAGCGCCGGATCGGACGCGGCGACGAGACCCAGGTAGGCGGCCGCGACTTGCCGTTCCAGCATGATCGCCAGCGCCACCGCCTGCTTGTTCGTGGTCACGGTGATCGGCAGCTGATAGGCGGCCGCCGCGGGACGCGGCCGCCCGCCGCGCGCGGCGATCATCGCGGTCAGGGTGTCCCTGGCCCGCTCGTGCGCGACGTATTCCGCGGTCGCGGCCGTGAACTTCGCGCCAGTCAGATGCGAGCCGACAACTCCGTACCCGTAGCTGGCCGCTTGCTCGGCAGCCAGGGCCGCCTGCAGCGCGGCGATGTCCTGCCTGGCCTGCGCGCTGTTCGCGGCTAGCCGGCCGCCGCCGGCCGCGCTCCCGGTCACCGGGCGATCTTTCCGCGGCGCAGCAGCACGACGTGGACGGCCTCGGATGCGGCGATGCTCGCCATCAGCTGCGCGAGCTCCGGCGGCACGTGAGCCAGCTGGGCGATCAGCCGGTCCGACGCAGCTGCCTCGGCGGTGGCGAGCTCAGTCAGGATGCGCTGCTGCCCGTGCGGCACCGGCGGCGGCGTCGGGCTCGGCTGCGGCGAGGCCGTGGCCAGCCTGGGCGGCAGGACGAGGCGCGCCCGCAGCTGAAGCAGGTGCGCCTGGTGCTCGGCAAGCAGGTCAGCGATGAGGGTCCGGGCGCTGCCCCCGGCCTTCCCCGGGCCGCCCGCCCCGCCCGAGGCCGTCAGCGCGTCCTGAACCGACTGGTACCTGGCGACCATCAGCTCCTCGGCGGTGATGGCGCGGCGGAGAGTCACGACGTCGGCTCCGGGCTTGGGAAGCGGGCCGAGCACGCTGATGCCCTTGCAGCCGGCGAGCGTCAGCGTACCCGCGGCCGCGGCCGCGAGCACGAGCCGCCGAGTCGGTTCGGCCGTCACCTGACCCTGCTCCTCCTGTCCGCTCGCTCGCCAGGCAGGGACCAGCCAGCCCGGCGTTCGTCGATGCGGCACCCAGCATGCCACGCGCCGGGGACCGCGGCGCGCGATCTGAGCCCTGATGTGACCGTCAAGCTGCGAAGTCGTGTCCCGGTCAGCTGCGAAGAGCAACAGGTCAGACCGCCAGGCTGCGGTCCCGGCTAGGCTAGAGCCCGGGTAACAGGTCCTGGTCGCCGGCGAGGAGGCGTAAATGCGCGAGAACTCCCGCCGAGGCGCGCCGCGGCAGGCGCGGGCTGCGGGCCGGACGGGCACCCCGCGCGACGCCCGCGGCCGGGGTTCCGGCGGCCGTGGCAGCGGCCCTGGTGCCGGCCGGTCCGGCTATGATGGCGGCAGGCCCGGACCCGGCAACCGCGGCAGCGCGCCCGGCACGGCGGACACGGCACGGGTGGCCAGCCTGATCGAGCCCGTGCTGAAGGCGATGGACATCGACCTCGAAGCGGTCAAGATCGCGGCGGCCGGACGGCGCCGGGTGCTGCGGATCATCGTGGACGCCGACGGCGGTGTCAGCCTCGACGACATAGCCGAGGTCAGCCGGGAGGTATCGGCGCGGCTGGACGCGAGGAACGCGATGGGCGACGCGCCCTACACGCTGGAGGTGTCCTCGCCCGGTGTCGACCGGCCGCTCACCCAGCCCAGGCACTGGCGGCGCGCGATCGGCCGCCTGGTCGTCGTCGCGCTGACCGAGGAAGATCATCCTTCGCAACGGGAGGCACCCGATGGTCCCGTTGACCAGGAAGCAAGGGTGATCGACGCGGATCAGCAGAGCGTCACGCTGGAGATCGGCGGTGCGCAGCGCACGGTGAGCTACAGCCGGCTCGGTCCAGGCCGGGTGCAGGTGGAGTTCGGCCGCCTGCCGGAAGAGGACGACGCCGACCCGGCCGGCCTTGGCGATCCCAGTGGCCAGGATGAGTCCTGGAACGGCCCGGACGAGGAGGGACCAGATGGACATTGACGTAACGGTCCTGCGCAGCCTGGAGGCCGAGAAGGACATCTCGATGGACCTGGTGATCAAGGCCATCGAGGATGCTCTGCTTGTCGCCTACCACAAATCAGACGGTGCCGCGCCGACCGCGAGGGTCGAGGTGGACAGGAACACCGGGCACGTGACCGTCTGGGCGGCGGAGACCGACGAGAACGGCATGCGGCTGCGGGAGTATGAGGACACGCCCGCGGGTTTCGGCCGGATCGCCGCAACCACGGCCGGCCAGGTCATCTTGCAGCGGCTGCGTGATGCGGAGGACGAACTGACCTTCGGCGAGTTCGCCGGCCAGGAAGGCAATGTCGTCGCCGGCGTGATCCAGCAGGGCAAGGATCCCAAGGCCGTCCTGGTCGACCTGGGCCGGATCGAGGCGATCCTGCCGCCGACCGAGCAGGTGCCCGGCGAGCGGTACGTGCACGGCGAGCGGCTCAAGTGCTACGTGCTGCACGTGCGGAAGGGGTTCAGGGGCCCGTCGGTCACGCTGTCGCGGACCCACCCGAATCTCGTGCGCAAGCTGTTCGCGCTGGAGGTACCCGAGATCGCATCCGGCGCTGTCGAGATCGCGGCGATCGCCCGCGAGGCCGGGCACCGGACCAAGATCGCGGTCATCGCGAGGGAGCCCGGCGTGAACGCTAAGGGCTCCTGCATCGGCCCGATGGGCAGCCGGGTCCGGAACGTGATGGCCGAACTGCACGGCGAGAAGATCGACATCGTCGACTTCTCGGAGGACCCGGCCGAATTCGTCGCCCATGCGCTGTCGCCGGCCCGCGTATCCGAGGTGCGAGTCCTTGACGCTGCCAACAGGGTCGCGCAGGTCATCGTCCCCGACTACCAGCTGTCGCTGGCTATCGGCAAGGAAGGGCAGAATGTCCGGCTCGCCGCGCGGCTGACCAACTGGCGGATCGACATTCAGCCCGACAACCAGGCGGGCCAGGGCTATGACGCCGACGGCGGCCCTGGCGGCCGGCCTGACGGGGCGAAGCATGCCGGAGGCTCCAGCAGGGGCCACGGCACGGGCGAGGCAGGCGGCGCGGGCGGCCAGGCCGGGCAGGGCAGGCCGCCAGGTCAGCCGGAGGGCCGGGCGGGCCGTGCGACGGCGCCGGCCAGGCGCACGGGACCGCCCGGCACGGCACGCGAGGAGGCGGGCAGGCCGCCCCGGGCAGCTGGCGGATCGCGCGCGGCCCAGGTGCCTGGTGCTGCCGACGCGCCGACCCTGTAGGATAGGAACAGGCGGCGATGCGGTCAACGCTTCCGAGCATGCCCGGATCAGTGATCAGGACGTGCGTCGGGTGCGGGATCCGCGCCGCCAAGTCGGACTTGCTCCGCGTGGTGGCGGTCGACGGCGAGATAGTCGCCGATCCCGCGGCGCGCAGGCCAGGCCGGGGAGCGTATCTGCATCCCAGCCCGGACTGCTTGGAGCGAGCCAGGCGCCGCCGGGCGATTCCGAGAGCGCTGCGCGCTACGGGACCGCTCGCCGATGGCGGGCTCGTCAGGTATCTCGCTGAGACCTGACCGGGTCGCGGGCCGCCGCGTGCGGCACCCGGTCCGGTCGTCACGTGCGCGATGGCGGGCGAGGACTTACAGGCGGCAGAGGATGTGCCGGAAAGACAGGCTGAGATTGTAATGAGTGCTCGATGAGCAAGTGGCGATGAACAGCAGGAACTGACGCCGGACGGAGCATGCGCTGCCCCGGACCGGCTGACTGGCCCGGGATCCCGGGCCGAGTAGAGGGAGCGTAGTGGCGAAGGTCCGGGTATACGAACTCGCTAAGGAGTTCGGCGTCGAGAGCAAGGCCGTGATGGCCAAGCTCCAGGAGATGGGCGAATTTGTTCGCTCGGCGTCATCGACGATCGAGGCGCCGGTCGTCCGCAGACTCAAGGAGGCGTTCGCCGGCCAGGCCGCGACCGCCAAGGCATCAGCAGAGCAGGCATCCGCAGACGGTGGCAGGCGCGCCGCGAACGGCCGCGCCGCAGCGGCGGCAGCACCAGTCGCTGGGCCTGCCGCGCCGGTCCAGCCGGTCGCCCAGGAGGCCGAGCAGGCCCGCCCGGCGGCGGCAGCGCCGCCCGGCGCGGGACAGCCCGCCGGCCCGGGCGAGCGGGCAGCAGAGCCCGAGACGCAGCGCCCGGAGGACGGTCGCGCGGCGACCTCGGGCGTGCCCCGGGTGCCGTTCTCTCAGCCAGAGCAGGGCACCGTGGCGGGCGAGAGGCCGGCTGGCGGCACTGACGCCGATGGCGGGCAGACCAGGCCGGTGCCTGGTCCGTCCAGGCCGGCGCAGCCAGCCGGTGGGACGCCAGGGCCGAGGCCAGGCGCACCCCGTCCCGGGCCGCGTCCCGGTAACAACCCGTTCAGCCCGACAGGCTCCGGAATGGGATCGGCACCCCGCGGTCCGCGGCCTGGCCAGCCAGGCACGGCGGGACCGGCCGGGCCGGCCGGTCACCCGGGCAGCGGCGCTCCGGGCCAGACAGCAGGCAGGCCCGGAGCGCCAGGCTCGACCGGTGGTCCGCGGCCGCAGGGACCGCGCCCGATGGGCAGGCCAGGACCGGGCGGACCAGGCGATGGCGGCCGGCCGGGCGGTCCGCGCCCGGGTGGCCCGCGGCCGAGCCCGAGCAGCATGCCGCCACGGCCGTTCGGGGCCCGCAGCGGCCCTGGCGGTGGCGGTGGCGGCGGCGGCGGCGCCGGCGGCCCGGGCGTAGGTACCAGGCCGGGCGGCCGGGGCGGCCCGGGCGCCGGGCGCGGCGGCCCAGGTGGCGGAGGCGGGGGAGCGCCCCGCACCGGTGCCGGACCCGCGCGCCCAGGTGGCGGCGGCCGCGGCCGTAGCGGCACCCAGGGTGCCTTCGGCCGGCCGGGCGGACGTCCGTCGCGCGGCAGGAAGTCGAAGAAGCAGCGGCGTCAAGAGTTCGACAACATGCAGGCGCCGTCGATCGGCGGCGTGTCGGTACCGCGCGGCAACGGCCAGGTCATCCGGCTGTCCAGGGGAGCGTCGCTGAGCGACTTCGCCGACAAGATCGGCGTCAACCCGGCGTCGCTTGTCCAGGTGCTCTTCCATCTCGGCGAGATGGTGACGGCGACCCAGTCGGTCAACGACGAGACGCTGCAGCTGCTCGGCGCGGAGCTCAACTTCAACGTCCAGGTCGTCTCCCCTGAGGAAGAGGACCGCGAGCTGCTCGAGACGTTCGACATCGAGTTCGGCGAGGACGAGGGCGAAGAGTCGGACCTCGAGGCGAGGCCGCCGGTGGTGACCGTGATGGGTCACGTCGACCACGGCAAGACCAAGCTGCTCGACGCCATCAGGCACACCAACGTCGTCGCGCACGAATCCGGCGGCATCACCCAGCACATCGGCGCGTACCAGGTGACGACTGACGTGGACGGGCAGGAACGCACCATCACGTTCATCGACACTCCCGGTCACGAGGCGTTCACCGCGATGCGGGCCCGCGGCGCGGAGACCACCGACCTGGTGATCCTGGTGGTGGCGGCCGACGACGGCGTGAAGCCGCAGACCACTGAGGCGCTGAACCACGCCCAGGCGGCCGGCGTGCCGATCGTGGTGGCGGTCAACAAGGTCGACAAGGAGGGCGCTGACCCGTCCAGGGTCCGGGCGCAGCTGACCGAGTACGGCCTGGTTGCCGAGGAGTTCGGCGGGCAGTCCCTGTTCGTCGACGTGTCCGCGCGGAACGAGACGGGCATCAAGGAACTGCTCGAGGCGGTCGTGCTGACCGCCGACGCGGAACTTGACCTGCGCGCCAACCCGCATCAGCCCGCCCAGGGCGTCGCGATCGAGGCGCACCTGGACAAGGGCCGCGGTCCGGTCGCGACCGTCCTGGTCCAGCGCGGGACGCTGAAGGTCGGCGAGTCCATCGTCTGCGGCGAGGCTCATGGCCGGGTCAGGGCGATGCTCGACGACGCCGGCGAGCAGGTGGCGCAGGCGCCGCCGTCCTGCCCGGTCCAGGTACTCGGTCTGACCGCCGTTCCGGACGCCGGCGACAGCTTCCTGACCGTGTCCGACGACCGGGTGGCCAGGCAGATCGCCGAGCGGCGCGAGGCACGGGAGCGGACCGCGCAGTTCGCCCAGCGGCGGCCGCGGGTCACGCTCGAGGATCTTGAGTCCGCGCTCAAGTCGGGCGCTCGCGAAGAGCTGCTGCTCATCATCAAGGGTGACGTGTCAGGCTCGGTCGAAGCGCTGGAAGACGCGCTGCTCAAGATCGACGTGGGCGAGGACGTCGTGCTGCGGGTCATCGGCCGCGGCGTCGGCGCCATCACCCAGGATGACGTCAACCTGGCGATCGCCTCCGACGCGGTCATCATCGGCTTCAACGTCCGGCCGGCTGGCCGGGCCGGCGAGCTTGCCCAGCGTGAGGGTGTGGACATCAGGTACTACTCGATCATCTACCAGGCGATCGAGGAGATCGAGGCCGCGCTCAAGGGAATGCTGAAGCCGGAGTTCGAGGAGGCGCAGCTCGGCACCGCCGAGGTCAGGGAGGTCTTCCGGGTGCCCCGGATCGGCAACGTGGCCGGGTGCATCGTCCGGTCGGGAACGATCACGAGGAACTCCAGGGCCCGCCTGGTCAGGGACGGCGTCGTGGTCTCCGACAGCCTCAGCATCGAATCGCTGCGCCGGTTCAAGGATGACGCGACCGAGGTCCGTGAGGGCTTCGAGTGCGGTATCGGAATCGGCTACGGCGACGTCAAGGTCGGTGACGTGATCGAGACCTTCGAGATGCGGGAGAAGCCGCGGACCTGATCAAGCACCCGGAGAGTGATCGCCAAGGCTGAGCGGACGCACCAGCAGCGCCGCGGGCTCGGCGACGATCACGACACGCTGGCGGTTGACGAAACGGCCGCTCCCGGTAGATAGCACCGGCTTGGCCGGCCCTGAGGTTTAGGGTCGGCCAGGCTGGGTTGTCTGACTCGGGGTGCTGTGACGCTGACGCCTGAAGGAAGGCCCTGGTGTGTACGTGGGTGCGCTGACGCTGGACGTGCTGCTCGGTGACGTCCGGTCGCTGAAGCAGAAGCGCTCTGAGGTCAGGCCGCTGATCGCCGAGGTGCACAGGAAGTTCCCCGGCCTGGCAATCGCCGAGACCGGCTACCTCGACCTGCACCGCAGGACCGAAATCGGAGTTGCCGTGGTGGCCTCGACGGCGTCGCACGCTATCGAGGTCCTGGAGGCGTGCGAGCGGTTCGTCGCCGCGCGACCGGGCATCGAGTTGCTGTCGGCGCGACAGCGGCTGTTCAACGACGAAGGGGAGTGAGCACCGATGGATCCGGCGAGGGCGCGAAAGCTAGGCGAGCGGATCACCCAGATCGTCGCCGAGATGCTCGAGCGCAGAATCAAGGACCCGCGCCTGGGGTTCGTGACTGTCACCGACACGCGGCTGACCGGTGACCTGCGCGACGCGACGGTGTTCTACACGGTGTACGGCTCGGACGAGGAGCAGGCGGCTACCGCGGCGGCCCTGGCCAGCGCGACCGGCGTGATCCGCTCGGAGGTCGGCAGGCAGACCGGCCTCAAGCACACCCCGTCGATCACGTTCAAGCAGGACACCCTGCCCGAGGGCGCCAGGGCCATGGAAGATCTCGTGACCAGGGCGCGCGAGGCCGATGCCCGGCTCGCCGCGGCCCGGGCGGGCGCCGTGCACGCGGGCGATCCTGATCCGTACCGCAGCGCGGACGAGCCAGAGGACGAGGAGTCATGACGCCGCGGGGAGACGGCCCCGGCGCAGACCGCCCGGGTCAGCCGGGACTCCGCTCTCCTGGCCGGGAGAAGGCTGGTGCCTTAGTGGTCGAGTCCGGGCTGGTCATTGTTGACAAATCGGGCGGGATGACGTCGCATGACGTCGTCGTGCGGGTCAGGAGGCTGGCCGGAACCCGGCGCGTCGGGCACGCCGGCACGCTTGACCCCATGGCGACCGGGGTGCTGGTGATCGGCATCGAGAAGGCCACCAGGCTGCTCGGTCACCTGGCGCTGACCGAGAAGGAGTACGCGGCGACGATCAGGCTCGGCCAGTCGACAGTGACCGACGACGCCGAGGGTGAGGTGCTGCCGCCGGCCGACGGAGCGACCGGCCAGGCGAGCACCCTCACGGAGCAGACACTGCGCCCGGCGCTCGCTCAGCTCACCGGCGAGATCAGCCAGGTGCCGCCGCGGATCAGCGCGATCAAGGTCGACGGCCAGCGCGCCTACCGCCTGACCAGGGCTGGTGCCGCACCCGAGCTTGCCGCCCGGCCGGTCACGATCAGCCGGCTCGAGCTGCTCGACGGCCGGCTGGCCGGCAATGACCTGCTCGACATCGACGTCGTGGTGACCTGCTCGAGCGGCACCTACATCAGGGCTATCGCCCGCGACCTGGGCGCGGCCCTGGGCACCGGCGGTCACCTGACGTCCCTGCGCCGCACCAGGGTCGGCCCGTACGAGATCGGCGCGGCCAGGACGCTCGACCAGCTCGCCGAGGAGTTCGAGTTCACTCCGCTGGCCCGGGCCGCCGCGGCGACGTTCGGCTGCCTGCACCTCAGCGCCGAGGAAGCCCGCCTTGTCTCGTACGGCGTCAGGCTGCCGGCGGCTGGCCTCGCCGCCCGCGTCGGGCTCGGCGGTGCCGGCGTGAACGGCGCCGGCCTGGACGGTGCTGGCGGTGCGGCGGGGGAGGGCATTCCCGGGAGGGCTGAGGCTGGCGCTGACGTGGACGGTACTGGCGGCGCAGGCCAGGCTGCCGGGGACGGCGCGAGCGCCGGCGCCGGCGCGAGCGCCGGCGCTCCGGTGGCCGCGTTCGGGCCGGACGGCTGCCTGACCGCGCTTCTCGTCGAGCAGGACGGCGAAATGCGACCAATGGCCGTATTCGCGCCATAGCCAGGCCACACCACAGCCGGATGGATGGCACTTTCAGCTGGTCCGGCAGTGATGAATGTGCCATCCATCCGGTCGGGCAGGGTGCTGGCGCGGATCGGCGGCTGGTGGGAGGCCGGCTTGGCGGGGGGCCGGCGCGCGGGCGGGCCGTGCTGGCGCTGGCTCTGCAGCGCCGGCAGGTGGACCGAGTGCGATGTCGGGCTGCACGACCCGGACTCACTACGCTGGTAGGGCCAGGCGCCGGCCGCGGATCGGGCCGGTCGGGCGAGGAACGGCCGGCGCAGCCGAGCCGGCCGTCCGCTGTCCGGACGGCAGCAGTGCCGTGCGCGTCGTTTTCTGCTGGAAGGACGTTGACGGTGTACCGCTGGCAGGGGCTGCACGACGTCCCGGCGACCTGGGGCAGGTCTGTCGTCACCATCGGCGTCTTCGACGGCGTGCACCGCGGCCACCGGCGGATCGTGGCCCGGGCGGCCGAGAAGGGCGCCGAACTGGGATTGCCGCTCGTGGTGGTCACCTTCGATCCGCATCCGGACGAGGTGGTGCGGCCCGGCTCGCATCCGCCGCTGCTCTGCACGCCGCGGTACCGGACCGAGCTGCTCGGCTCGCTGGGTGCGGACGCCGTCTGCGTGCTGGCGTTCAGCTATGAGTTCTCGCAGCTGCCGGCCGAGGATTTCGTGAAGTCCGTGCTGGTCGACGGCCTGCACGCGGCCGCTGTCGTGATCGGCGAGAACTTCAGGTTCGGCCACAAGGCGGCAGGCAACGTCGCGCTGCTCGACGAGCTGGGGGAGAAGTACGATTTCGCCGCGGAGGGCGTCCCGCTGCTAGCCGACCACGGCATCATCGTCTCCTCCAGCTGGATCAGGGATCTGCTGTCCGCCGGGGAAGTCGCCGCCGCGGCGGTCGACCTCGGCCGGCCGCACCGGGTCGAGGGCGTTGTCGTCCGCGGCCACCGGCGCGGCCGGGCGCTCGGGTTCCCGACCGCCAACGCGGAGCCGCCACCGCATACGGCTATCCCGGCGGACGGCGTCTACGCGGGCTGGCTGGCCAGCCTGGATACCGGCGGCGCCGAGGTAGAACGCTGGCCGGCGGCGATCTCGGTCGGCACCAATCCGACCTTCGACGGGGTGCACCGTGCCGTCGAGGCATACGCGCTTGACCGGGATGATCTCGACCTGTACGGGGTGCACGTCGCCGTCGAGTTCGCTGACCGGATTCGCGGCCAGGTCAAGTTCGAGTCGGTCAGCGACCTGGTCGAGCAGATGGGCAAGGACGTCGTCGCTACCCGAAGGATCACCAGTTCCGGTGCCAATCTGTGACGCCGATATCAGTAGATAACGTCAGCCGCCCCTGTTGTACTGCTGTGTAGGCCCACCCTCGGCCCGGAGACGGAGGAACGGCAGATGCGGCGTGCCTGGATCGGTCTGCGGGCTCCGGCGATCGGCGCGCTGGCTGTCGCTGGCCTGACGCTGGCACCTGCCGCGCAGTCAGGGACCGCGGCGGTGCGGTCGGGTGGCCCTGTCGTCGGGCCTGCTGTCAAGGTGAGCGCGGGGGCGGCCTGCTCGGGGCAGAACGCCGAGGTCGAGACGGCGATCGATCAGAAGACCGGCATCCTGTACGAGGAGTGGATCGGCTGCGGGGGCATCGGCTTCGGCAGGTCGACGGACGGCGGCAAGACGTTCAGCACGGGATTCGAGCTGCCAGGTTCGGCGTTCGGCTGGGATCCGGCCATCGCGATCGGGCCGCACGGCGCGGTCTACGCGTCCTTCATGGTGGACCGCAAGACGGCCAGCTACCCGGTCGTCGACATCTCCGCCGACCACGGCAAGACGTTCCCGGTGGTCAGGTCGCTCGTGCCGCCCAGGCGGCCCGACTGGGGCGACCGTGACTTCATCGCCGTCGGCCGGAATGGCGCGATCTACGTGACCTGGGATTACGGTCCGCACCCCCTGACCAGGAAGGACTTCAAGTGCAGCCCGACCGGCAGTTGCTCGTTCGTGGCTGGTGACCTCAACGTGGTCGTGCAGAAGTCGACCGACCACGGCAGGACCTGGAGCAAGATCATCCCGATCAGTCCTGGTTTCCCCGGCAGCGGCGCGGACAGCGCGCCCATCCTGATCGAGCCGGGTGGCAGGCTGGACGTGCTCTATCAGGGCTACCAGATCCTCAATCGCAAGACGCTCAAGCTGGGCGTCGCGCACAGCTTCTTCACAACCTCGACCGATAACGGGCGCACGTGGTCGAAGCCGAAGCGGCTTGGCCCCGCCAGGCTCTCGATGAACGACACCGAGTGGTGGATCGACGGCTCGCTCGGCATCGACTCAGCCGGGAACCTCTACGCAACCTGGGACACGCAGAGCGGCGGCCATGACGTCGGCTGGCTCACGTACTCGACTAACCGCGGGCGCACGTGGTCCCGGCTGATCCAGGTGACCGCTCACTCATTCCCGGCGATGCGCCTCGTGCAGGTGCTCGGCGGCAGGCCGGGGATCGCGTACATCGGGCTGCTGACGGACGGCGTCCAGTGCGGCAAGGTGCCGTGCTATGGCCAGTACCTGCGGGTGTTCTCGATCGGCACGGGCTGGCTGACCCGGCTGATCCGGGTCTCGCCGAGCTTCGGGAACTGGCGCGTCTGGCCGGGCGACACGATCGGGCTGTCGCTGTACCCGGGCGGCGCGCCCGGCAGCCAGCGGGTCGCGGTCAGCTGGGGCAGTGCGCTCGGCGGCCGGAAGGCGGAGTCCGAGATCCGGGCCTCCGTCGTCGGCCAGCTGCCGTAACCGGGTGCCTGGCGGCCCGGGCGGACCCGGTAACGTCAGGCGCGGCTTGCTGGGGCCCGGCTCAGCCGCACCCGCACGACAACGCGAAGAGTCCGCGCCGTCGGCGACCACATTCTCTTCATCTAACGCTGTCCAGCGGTGGCCTGCCCATCCGCGGCTGTCCAGCGGTGGCCTGCCCATCCGCGGCTGTCCAGCGGTGGCCTGCCCAGCGGTGGCCTGCCCAGCGGTGGCCTGCCCAGCGGTGGCCTGCACAGTGCACGACGAAGTGCATTCCGGCCGCCGGTGCCAGCGAGAACCCCTCGGCAAAGCCTGGCTCGACGTCGAGGACGAGTGCGGGCCCGGCCCAGGCCAGGTACAGCCGCTGGTCGATGTAGTACGGGCATCCGTCGATCTCGCCGAGCAGCAGGTCGGAGTCGCCGGTCATGAACTCGCCCAGCCGGAAGCACATCGGCGCGGTGCCGCCGCAGCAGCCGCCAGACTGGACGAACATGACCGTGCCCTGGCGGCACAGCTCGGCGATGGCCTGCCGTGCCGCCGGGGTCGTGACGACCTGCTCGGTCATCTGGTCAATGATCACTTGGCCTCCTTCATCGTTGCGAGGTTGCCTCAGAACAGTCCCATCGGCTTCGGGTCGTAGCTGACGAGCAGGTTCTTCGCCTGGGTGTCGTGCTCGAGCATCATCTGGTGGTTCTCCCGCCCGATGCCGGACATCTTGTAGCCACCGAAGGCCGCCGGCGCGAGCTTCCACGCGGCCATCAGCAGCGGGAAGTTGAACGGGATGATCTGCCCGACGACTCCAAGCGGCTCGTGGAAGTGGTACGCGATCGTGTTGGCGTCGATCTCCGTGGTGGAGCTCTGCATCGACCGCGCCGCTGCCGCGCCGCTGCCGCGGTTGTAGGTAGGTCACCCTTGCCGGCGTGATACCGTAACTGTGGCCGAGTTATCTGGCCTGGCTTGCTGCGCCCTCATGCGGCCTGCCAACCCGGGTATCGGGCAGCTCTGCCCGCGCCCTCCCGCCGCCCGGTGCGGATTACGCCTACCCGCGCATACCCGCCGCCGGAGGCGAAACCGACGTTCACGACAAGAGGGAGCACTGTGCCGCTCGAGACAGAAGTAAAGAAGGAGATCATCGCCACGCACGCGACCAGTGAGGGTGACACCGGCTCGCCGGAGGTCCAGGTCGCACTACTGACCAGGCGGATCAACGATCTCACCGAGCACCTGAAGGTGCACAAGCACGACCACCACAGCCGCCATGGACTGCTGATGCTTGTCGGCCGCCGTCGGCGCCTGCTGCAGTACCTGTCCCGCGAGGACATCAACCGCTACCGCGCGCTGATCGAGAAGCTCGGCCTGCGCCGCTAGCCAGATCGGACCTGCTCGGATGGGCACGGGCGGCGACGTATCGCCCTGCGCCGGCCGCTGGCGCTACATTGGTGGTCGGGGCGGGGGCGCACCGCCGCCCGCCCGCAACTGAATAGAACCATTAACCAGACGTAAGAGGTACAACCGGAAACGTCCCGCGGCCCCGGCCCGGAGCGCTCAGCGTGCCTGAGGGCCGGTCCTCGGTAGTGGTTCTCGGAGAGGCGTTCGTCCGGCTCGTCGCCGGACCGGGCCAATCCGAGGGCTTCGATCGAAGACCGGTCGGCAGCCTCCGTCCAGCAGGCTGGACGCCGACGACGCTCCGCAGGTGGCGGGCAGGCGCGGGACCTCATTCAAGGAGGTCTCACCCCATGGAGGGTGTGCACACTGCCGAAGCCGTTATCGATAACGGCTCCTTCGGCGTACACAAAGTCAGATTCGAGACGGGCCGCCTGGCTAGGCTGGCGTCCGGCTCCGCCGTCGTCCACCTGGACGACGAGACGATGGTGCTGTCGGCCACCACGGTGTCCAAGCATCCTAAGGAAAACCTGGATTTCTTCCCGCTCACCGTGGACGTGGAAGAGCGAATGTACGCGGCGGGCCGGATTCCCGGCTCGTTTTTCCGTCGTGAAGGCCGGCCGTCCGAGGACGCCATCCTCACCTGCCGCCTGATCGACCGGCCGCTGCGGCCGTCGTTCGTCAAGGGGCTGCGCAACGAGGTGCAGGTCGTCGAGACGATCATGGCGCTGCACCCCGAGCACCTGTACGACGTCGTGGCCATCAACGCCGCGTCGCTGTCCACGCAGCTGTCCGGCCTGCCCTTCGCCGGACCGATCGGCGGGGTGCGGGTCGCGCTGATCAAGGGCCAGTGGGTCGGCTTCCCGACACACTCGCAGCTTGCGGAAGCCACCTTCGACATGGTCGTGGCCGGCCGGGTGCTTGAGGACGGCGACGTCGCCATCATGATGGTGGAGGCCGAGTCGACGCCGAGCACGCTGCGGCTGATCGCCGACCCGTCGAGCGGCGCCGTCGGCCCGACCGAGGACGTCGTCGCCCAGGGACTTGAGGCGGCCAAGCCGTTCATCAAGATCCTCTGCGAGGCGCAGCAGCAGGTCGTCGCTGCCGCTGCCAAGGAGACGGCGGTGTTCCCGATCTTCGCCGACTACCAGCCTGACATGTACGAGGCCGTCGCAGCCGAGGCCACGGGCGACCTGGCCACGGCACTGACCATTCCTGGTAAGCAGGAGCGGGACAGCGAGACCGACCGGATCAAGGCCGCGGTAACCGAGCGGGTCGCGGCGAAGTTCGATGGCCGGGAGAACGAGATCAGCGGGGCGTTCCGGGCCCTGACCAAGAGGCTGGTCAGGGAGCGGGTCGTCAGGGACGGCGTGCGGATCGACGGCCGTGGCCTCGCTGACATCCGCCAGCTATCGGCCGAAGCCGGGGTCGTTCCCCGGGTGCACGGCTCGGCCCTGTTCGAGCGCGGCGAGACCCAGGTGCTCGGCGTGACCACGCTGAACATGCTCCGGATGGAGCAGATGATCGACACGCTCAATCCCGAGCGGACCAAGCGCTACATGCACAACTACAACATGCCGCCGTACTCGACCGGGGAGACCGGCCGGGTCGGCTCGCCGAAGCGCCGCGAGATCGGGCACGGAGCGCTGGCCGAGCGGGCGCTGGTCCCGGTGCTGCCCACCCGGGAGGAGTTCCCGTACGCGATCCGGCAGGTCTCCGAGGCCATCGGCTCGAACGGCTCCACCTCGATGGGCTCGGTCTGCGCCTCCACGATGGCGCTCCTCGACGCCGGTGTCCCGCTGAAGGAGATGGTGGCCGGCATCGCGATGGGCCTGATCTACGAGGGAGGCAGCTACGTCACGCTGACCGACATCCTGGGCGCCGAGGACGCGTTCGGCGACATGGACTTCAAGGTCGCCGGCACCAAGGACGTGATCACCGCCCTGCAGCTGGACACCAAGCTCGACGGTATCCCGGCGTCCGTGCTCGCCTCGGCGCTGAAGCAGGCCCGCGACGCCCGGCTGACCATCCTCGACGTCATGCGCGAGGCGATCGATGCCCCTGGGCAGATGAGCGAGTTCGCGCCGCGGATCATCACGGTCAAGGTCCCGGTGGACAAGATCGGCGAGGTCATCGGCCCGAAGGGCAAGATGATCAACTCGATCCAGGAAGACACCGGCGCGGAGATCACCATCGAGGACGATGGCACCATCTACATCGGCGCCACCGACGGCACGTCGGCCGAGGCCGCGCGGGCGGCGATCAACGCGATCGCCAACCCGCATGTCCCCGAGGTCGGCGAGCGCTTCCTCGGGACGGTGGTGAAGACCACCACCTTCGGAGCGTTCGTGTCGCTGCTGCCAGGCAAGGACGGCCTGCTGCACATCACCCAGATCCGCAAGCTGCACGGCGGCGTGCGGATCGAGAACGTCGACGACGTGATCAAGGTCGGCGACAAGATTCAGGTGGAGATCCGCGAGGTTGACGACCGGGGCAAGCTGTCGCTGGTGCCGGTCGAGGTCGTCGAGCGCGAGGCGGCAGGCGAGGACCTGGGCGGCGGCAGCGGCGGCGGCGGTGGCGACCGCGGCGGTGACCGGGGCGACCGGAACCGGGACCGGGGCAACCGGGGTGACCGCGGGCGAGGTGGTGACCGCGAGGGCGGCGAGCACCACCGCACCAGGCACCGCGACCGCGAATCCGGCAACTCATGACCACCCTGCGGGGGGATTCCGGGGGGTCGTCCCCCCGGGCTAGTACTGACGGACGTCGGGCCGAAGGCACCGAGCGGCTGGCGGATGGCGACGGCATCGTCTGCCGCACGGTGCTGCCTGGCGGCCTGCGGATCATCACCGAATCGCTGCCGGCCGTCAGGTCGGCATCGTTCGGGATCTGGGCCGGGGTCGGCTCGCGTGACGAGGATATCCGGCACGCGGGCGCGACCCACTACCTGGAGCACCTGCTGTTCAAGGGCACATCCAGGCGGTCGGCGCTCGACATCTCCGCGGCGATCGACGCGGTCGGCGGCGAGCTGAACGCGTTCACCGCCAAGGAGTACACCTGCTACTACGCGCGGGTTCTCGACGCCGATCTGCCGCTGGCGATCGACGTCCTGTCCGACATGGTGACCGGGTCGCTACTCGAGCCGAACGAGGTGGAGGCCGAGCGTGCGGTCATTCTCGAAGAGATCGCGATGACCGAGGACGACCCGTCCGACACCGCGCACGAGGCGTTCGGGTGGCAACTGTTCGGCGACACGCCGCTCGGCCGTCCGATTCTCGGAACCGCCGACTCGATCAACGCGATCACCCGCGACCATATCGCCGAGCACTACGTCGCGAAGTACGGCCCGGAGAACCTGGTCGTGGCGGCCGCCGGCCGTCTCGATCATGACGAGGTGGTCGAGCTCACGAGGCACTGCTTCGGTCAGGCCATGAAGGAGCGGGCGATCCCGGCGCCGCCGAGGCTGCCGGGCCAGGCCGGTCCCGAAGTCGGCTCGGGCACGGGCGTGCGGCTGACCTCGCGCCCGATCGAGCAGGCGAACCTGGTCCTCGGATGCGTCGGCCTGTCCAGGACCGACGACCGGCGGTTCTCGCTGGGCGTGCTGAACGCGGCGCTTGGCGGCGGCATGTCGTCCCGGCTGTTCCAGGAGATCAGGGAGAAGCGTGGCCTCGCTTACTCGGTCTACAGCTTCAACTCCCAGCACGCGGATGTGGGTCTGTGGGGCATCTACGCGGGCTGCCTGCCGGCCAAGGCAGACGAGGTGCTCGCGATCTGCGCCGAGGAGATCGCCAAGGTCTGCGACAGCGGCCTGACGAAAGAGGAACTCGACCGGGGCAAGGGCCAGCTGCGCGGCTCGATCGTGCTCGGCCTCGAGGACCCCGCGTCGAGGATGACCAGGATCGGCAAGTCCGAGCTTGTCTACCCCCGGCTCGAGCCGGTCGATGAGATCCTGGCCAGGATCGACGCGGTCACGCTCGACGAGGTGCGCGAGGTGGCCAACTCGATCCTGTCTCAGCCGAAGGCGCTGGCCGTCGTCGGTCCGTACGACGACGCCGACTCGTTCGCGGCGGCCATCGCGGCCTGAGCGGACGTACGGCAGGTCGGTCCCGCGGCCGGGCCAGCTAGGACGGACCAGCAGCCTGGAAGGAGAAGCGCGGTGATCAAGGTCGGGGTGCTCGGCGCCAAGGGCCGGATGGGATCTCTGGTCTGCCAGACCGTCATGTCTGCCGGGGATCTCGAGCTGGCCGCCGAGGTCGACGCCGGTGACTCGATCGACGAGCTGGGCCAGTGCGACGTGGTAGTCGACTTCACCAGCCCCGCCGTCGTCATGGACAACCTCCGCTGGTGCGCGGGCCACGGCAAGGACCTGGTGATCGGTACCTCGGGCTTCGACGAGACCAGGCTCAGCGAGGTCAGCGAAGCCCTGGAGTCCGTGGCCGCGCCGACCGGGCTGCCGGGGTCGAGTCGGCCACGGGTTCTCGTTGTGCCAAATTTCTCAGTTGGTGCTGTGCTGATGATGAAGTTCGCCGAGCAGGCCGCCCGGTTCTTCGAGTCAGTTGAGGTCATCGAACTGCACCACGCCGGCAAGGTCGATGCCCCGTCCGGGACGTCGGCGCGGACCGCCGCCATGATCGCGGCCGCACGGTCCGCGGCCGGAGTCGGCCCGGGTCCTGACGCCACCACAACGGAACTGGCTGGTGCGCGTGGCGCCGTCGTGGACGGGGTACATGTGCATTCAGTGCGGCTAGCCGGCCTGGTGGCACATCAGGAAGTGCTGCTCGGCGGGCACGGGGAGACGCTGACGATCAGGCACGACTCGCTTGACCGGGCATCGTTCATGCCGGGGGTGCTGATGGCGGTGCGCGGGATCGCGTCACTGCCCGGCGGGCTGACGGTTGGCCTGGAGGGTTTGCTCGGCCTGGCGTGACCAGGCGCTAGCCTACCTGGCGGCAGCCCGCCTGGCGGCAGCCCGCATGGCGGCAGAACTCGCCGGACTCCGGCCCGCACGTGACGAGGGGGTATGGCGTGCGAGTGATCCTGAACGTGATCTGGCTGGTGCTCGCCGGCTTGTGGATGGCGATCGCCTACGTGCTCGTAGGCATCATCGCCTGCATCCTGATCATCACGATTCCGTTCGGCATCGCGTCCTTCCGGATCGCGAACTACGTGCTCTGGCCGTTCGGGCGGACGACGGTGCCCCGTGAGGATGCCGGTGTCGGCTCGCTGATCGGCAACATCATCTGGATCATCTTGTTCGGCTGGGAGCTCGCGCTCGGCCACCTGATCGCCGGCGTCGCGCTGTGCATCACGATCATCGGCATCCCGCTCGGCCTGGCCAGCTTCAAGCTGATCCCGATCTCGCTGTTCCCGCTCGGCGTCCGGATCGTGGACTCCGACGAGGTGCACGCCTCCTTCGCCGCGTAACCCGCCCGGGTAACCGCTAGAGCGAGCCGACAGCGGTAACCCAGATGACCGCCTCGCCGGCCTCGTCCGATCCGGCTAGGTCCACCTCGGCGGAGAATCCCCCGTCGTGGTCTCCCGCCGGGTCGTCGAAGATCTGCCGCACCCGCCACAGATCCTTGTCGGTGTCGTCGATGATCAGCATCGCCGGGCCTCGGGCGTCGGCGCCCGTTCCGATCTCGTCGTGCTCGGCGAAGTACGGCTCGAGCGCGCCGGCCCAGGCGTCCGCGTCCCAGCCGGCCGCGGCATCCAGCTCGCCGAGCTCGTCCCAGCGGCGCAGCGCCGCGAGCTCGACGCGACGGAACAGCGCGTTGCGGACCAGGACGCGGAAGGCACGCACGTTGCCGGTGACCGCGGGCGGCCGCTCGTCCAGCTGGCTGACCTGGCCGGCCGTGTCGGCAGCATCGGGGTTGGCGAGCCGCTCCCACTCGTCGAGCAGGCTCGAGTCGACCTGCCTGACCATCTCGCCCAGCCACTCGATCAGGTCGGCGAGCTCCTCGGTCTTGGCCTCGTCGGGCACGGTCTGGCGCAGCGCCTTGTAGGCGTCGGCGAGGTAGCGCAGCAGCAGCCCCTCGGACCTGGCCAGGCTGCACCAGCTGATGTACTCGCTGAAGGTCATCGCGCGCTCGTACATGTCCCTGGCGACCGATTTGGGGCTCAGCTCGTAGTCGGCGACCCACGGATGGCCTTGCCGGTAGATGCTGTAGGCACCCTCGAGCAGGTCGGCCAGCGGCCGGGCATAGCTGACCGACTCGAGCAGGTCCATCCTCGTCTCGTAATCGACGCCCTCGGCCTTCATCTCGGCGACGGCTTCGCCACGCGCCTTGAACAGCTGCGCGGCGAGCACGGGCCGCGGGTTGTCCAGTGTCGACTCGATCACCGAGAGCACGTTGAGCGGGTAGTCGGGTGAGGTGACGTCGAGCAGCTCGATGGCCGCGAGAGCGAGCGGTGACAGCGGCTGGTTCAGCGCGAAGTCCGCTTGCAGGTCGACCGTGAGCCTGACCATCCGGCCCTGGTCGTCCGGCTCGTCCAGCTTCTCGACCACGCCGCCGGCCAGCAGCGCCCGGTAGATCTGGATGGCCCGGTGGATGTGCTGGCGCTGGGCCGCGCGGTCCTCGTGATTGTCGGTGAGCAGGTGCCGCATCGACGCGAACGCGTCGCCCGGACGGCTGATCACGTTGAGCAGCATGGCGTGGCTGACGGCGAAGCTGGACTTCAGCGGCTCCGGCTCGGCGGCGACCAGCCGGTCGAAGGTCGGCTGGCCCCAGGAGACCATGCCGGGCGGCGGCTTCTTGCGGATGACCTTGCGGCGCTTCTTCGGGTCGTCGCCAGCCTTGGCGAGCGCCCGCTCGTTCGCGACGACGTGCTCGGGCGCCTGGACCACGACCATGCCGGCGTCATCGAAGCCCGCCCGGCCCGCCCGCCCGGCGATCTGGTGGAACTCCCTGGCCTGGAGCAGCCTGGTGACATTGCCGTCGTACTTGCTCAGCGAGGTGAAGAGAACGGTGCGGATCGGCACGTTGATGCCGACGCCGAGCGTGTCGGTGCCGCAGATCACCTTGAGCAGGCCGGCCTGGGCGAGCGTCTCGACCAGGCGGCGGTAGCGCGGGAGCATCCCGGCATGGTGCACCCCGATCCCGTGCCTGACCAGCCGGGACAGCGTTTTGCCGAATCCGGCCGAGAACCTGAACCGGCCGATCAGCTCGGCGATCGCGTCCTTCTCGGCCCGGCTGCAGACGTTGACGCTCATCAGCGCCTGGGCCTGGTCGATCGCCGCGCCCTGGGTGAAGTGCACGACGTAGATCGGGGCCTGCTTGGTGGCCAGCAGTTCCTCGATCGTCTCGTGCAGCGGCTCGAGGACGAACCGGAAGGTGAGCGGCACCGGGCGCTCGACGGACTTGACGACCGCAGTGGGCCGGCCGGTCCGGCGGGTCAGATCCTGCTCGAACCTGGTGACATCGCCGAGAGTGGCCGACATCAGCAGGAACTGCGCCCGGGGGAGCTCGATCAGCGGCACCTGCCAGGCCCAGCCGCGGTCGGGGTCGGCGTAGTAGTGGAACTCATCCATGATCACCAGGTCCGCGTCCGCCGCCGCGCCGTCCCGCAGCGCGATGTTGGCGAGGATCTCAGCGGTGCAGCAGATGATCGGAGCCTCAGCGTTGACGCTGCCGTCGCCCGTCATCATCCCGACGTTGACCGGGCCGAAGATGTCGCACAGCGCGAAGAACTTCTCCGATACCAGGGCCTTGATCGGGGCGGTGTAGAAGCTGCGGTCGCCGACCGCGAGGGCGGCGAAGTGAGCGGCCGTCGCGACCAGGCTCTTGCCCGAGCCCGTCGGCGTGGACAGGATGACGTTCGCGCCGGAGACGATCTCGATCAGCGCCTCGTCCTGGTGCGGGTACAGGGTGAGCCCCTGGGCATCAGCCCACTGGACGAAGGCGGCGTAAAGCGCATCGGGGCCGGCGGACTCCGGCACCAGGTCGGTAAGTGTCATGACCCATCCATGGTGCCAGTTCCCGCCGGTGGTCGCGCCACGCCGCTTTCGCCGTGCAGCACCGGAACGACCGTCACTGCCCTCGCTGTCGGCACTGCCCTCGCTGTCGGCACTGCCGTCACCGCCGGCGCCCGCACCGGCGACAGGACCGGCAGTTCGCCAGCGAAGCCTGCGCCGGCGGCGTGCAGCAGCGCCAGGGCCCGCCCGGTCTCGGCCGGGCCGCAGCGGCGACGCTGGAACATAGGTTCACAGGCTCAGCGCGAGCCCGTCGACCCGGTGCGGTCCGGGCTCGGCGAGGTCCGCCGGGGCCACGACCGGCGCGCCGTGGCGCGACAGATGGTCAGCCGCCGCGACCTCTCGCGTCAGCCAGGGAAGTGGGTCGATCCCCGCCCGCGTCATCTGGCTGATCCGGTCAGTGTTCCCGGCTGGCACCCGGGGATTGTCGCCATGCCCCGTGGCGGGCGCAAGTCGGCATCGCTGCCGGGCCGCGGCTAAGTTGGGTCTATGTGCCGAAGCATCAAGACCTTGCGAGAGCCCTACACCGAGCAGGTAACCGACGCGGACGTGCGGGCTGCCGCGCTCCAGTACGTACGCAAGATCAGCGGATTCCGCGCCCCGGCGGCGCACAACGCCGAAGCCTTCAACGCGGCCGTGGAGGCCGTCTCCCGGGCGACCGCTGACCTTCTCGACCGCCTGGAAGTGCGCGCTGCCCCGGTCAGATCCCGCTGATGATCTGCTGCCGCTGGGCCTGATGACCTCACCGGCCGGCGTGCGTACCTCGATCACGTAGCTGCGCTCGTGGTGGTGCCCGGCACCGCCTTGCCCGGCCGGGGCCCCGCTGTGGGCTTCGACGATTGTCCCCTGGGCTGGTCCCCACTTGTGTCCCAGCATGGTTCCCCTCCCGTGCCGTATTCAGAATGGACTATACAGCAGGTGACAGGTGCTGAATCACCCGGCGGCGGCGCGGTCGGCGCGGCCGGGCGAGCGGCTGCTGTGCCGCTCTCTAGGGCTGGCGCATGGTCGTCGCATGCCTGATCAGAAAGGAATCAGGCGGTACCAGGTCGAGCCCGTCAGGATCATTCAGGTACCCCGGCGACCGGCCGGCGATACCGGTGTGGCCGTACTGCCACAGGATGTGATTGTTAGCTGGATTGACAACGATAATTCGGTGGTTGAAGTCGTCGTTAATGAGCACGTCGCCGTTGGGCATCGGGATCGCCAGTGACGGCTGGTTCAGGCCGCCGAAGCGCCAGAGCAGCCGCCCGCCCGGCGTGAATTCGACAACCTGGCCGGGATCGGAGTAATCGGCGGTCAGGAAGCGGCCCGGATAGACCTCGTTGGTATCCGACGGGTAGAGCACTCCTGGCGGGTTGGCCGACCACCGGACATGTCCGTTCAGGTCCAGGCTGTCGGCCCAGTCGCCATTGATCTCGGTGACAACGTATCCGCCGTTGCTCATCGGGAACGCGCCGTTGGGGCTGCCGAAATGCCGGGGCGGATCATGGGCGCAGCCGTTGGTCGTCTGGCCGATGACGCGCAGCGGCCGGTGCGCCGGCGGGGCGATGACGATAACCCGGCAGTTCTTGATGTCCGCCGCGATGATGTCACCGGACGGCGTCAGCAAGGCATCGTCGGGATTGTCGACCCGGTTCGGGCCCATGCCCGGCGTCCCGGGCTTGCCGTACCGGTAGACGATCTTCGAAGTGGCCACGTCGATGATCGAGATGACCTGGTCGTCTTCCTGGGTCGCGATGATGTACCGGCCGTCGGGGGAGAAGAAGGCGTCGTCGGGCACCCGGAACGTCTGGCCCGGTGCCAGGTCGCCCGGCCTCGGGAATACCCACCTGACGCGGCCCCGCGGGTCGATTATCACCAGCCGGTTGTTCAGGTGATCGGCGACGAGCACGTCGGCGGGGAGCGCGGAGGGACGCGATCCCGGTGCGAGGTGGCCTGATCCCTTCGCCGGGGCCAGCCACGGTGCGGAACGTTCGGCCTGCCGCGCCGCGGCCCCGCTCAGGGTGCTGCCGGTGCCGGAGCCGGGAAGTGCGTCGCGGACAGGAACCAGCCGGAGCGTGACGACCGCGGGAACGGGCTGCCTGCCGTCCGTTCCCCCCACCAGGTAGGCGGTGCCGCCGACCACGGCACTGGCGGCGTGCGCGACCGGGGTCGGGAGCAGGCCAGCGGCCCTGACACTGGCATGAGCCGGATCGACGCTGAGCACGGTGCCGCTGGCGCTCGGCCGCCCGGCCGGACGGGAGCCATGCTGGCCGGCGGCCGGGATCGTCAGGCCGCCGGCGACGAAGATCCGGCCGCCGAGCACGAAGGCGCTCGCGGCGGCGAGCGGCCTGGGCAGCCGTCCGACGACCTTCGCCCGACCGCTCGCCAGGTCGACCCGCTGAATCACGTTCGTGAGGCCGGCGGACGTCGTCCCGCCGAACACCCACAGCTGGCCGGCGGACGCTACGGTCGCCGCGTCTGCGACCGGGACGGGCAGCGACGCGGCCGCGGCGAAATGTGCACCGTCCGTTGTCCTGAGAACCGCGGCCAGCCGGCTAGCGCCTCGTGCCCCGCCGACCAGGTAGGTCGTGCTTCCCGTGGTCGCGGCGGTCAGGCCGGACGTGGCCAGCGGCAGGCTGGCCAGGTGGCGTGCTGGCGCCCGCGGGCCACCAGGCGCGAGCGCCTGAACGCCGGAGGTGTCCTGGCCAGCCCGGCCGCCTGAGGCGTCCTGGCCAGCCCGGCCGCCGAACACCACGAGTTGGCCATGGACGAGCACGGCTGCGGCGTCGGTGACCGGCAATGCGAGCTTTCCGACGCGTCCTTCCTGCCCGGTCACCGGGTTGAGCCGCGTCACCACGCCCGCCGCGGCACCCCGGCTCGCCGTCCCGCCAGCGATCAGCAGCCGCCCGCTGTCCGGGACGGCTACCTCGCCGGAGATCGCCGACGGCAGCTGATAGGGAGCCCAGGTTGCCTGGAGCACCATCGGCTGCTGCGGAGCTTGCCGGTGCGCCGCTCCCCTGAGCGCCGCGGGACCGGACTGGCCGCCGCTGCAGGCCGCCGCCAGGACCAGGACGGACAGCCGGCCAGCCAGCCCATGCAGCGGGCGCAGGCTGTCCAGCAGCGTGAGCAGTCGGGACTGGGCTCGGCGCCTGAGCGCCGGCTGAGCCACACCAGGCGCCCCGCGATGTCCTCGCCTGCCCGGCTCTCGGGCTGAGTCGTCGGTAACGTGAACCCCCAGGACATAGCTGATTACGAATCGTACCCACGCGACTACTAAAAGTGACTCTTGAACTGGGAAAGTCCTAGCATCACCCGCGCCGGCTGGGGCCCGGCGGCCTGGCCGACGGGTCACCTGGCTGCCGGACGGCTGACCCGACTGGCGGGCGGCTCACCTGACTGGCCGACGGGCTTACCTGACTGGCCGGCGGATCACCTGAAAGGTGGTCACCGCGCCGACCGTCCTGGAACCGTCGAGCCCGCCGACCAGGTAAGCGACTCCGCTGGTCACGCCCACGCCGGCATGGGCGACCGGCACCGGCAGAGTGCCTGCCGCGGAGAACGACGACCCGGCCTGGTCAAATCGCAGCACGGCGGAGCTCGTCACCAGCTGCGACGAGCCGCCTGCGCGAGCTGGCGAGCCGGCAGCCAGTCCGCCGGCCACATAGATAGTGCCGTCCAGGGCGAAGGCCGCCGCGGCCGCGAGCGGGTGCGGCAGCCTTCCTGCGAGCCGGGCTCGGCCAGTTCGCAGGTCGACCCGCTGGACGGCGCTGACCGGGCCGTGCGGCGTCAGCCCGCCGAAGATCCACAGCTGGGTCCCGGTGGCGACGACTCCCGGATACCGCACGGGCAGCGGCAGCCGGGCGACGACCCGGAAGTGCCGCCCGTCCGTCGTCGCGAGGACGGTCCTGGCGTACGTGCCGCTGTTGTGCCCGCCGGCGAGGTAGGCGGTCGTCCCCTGGGTGACGGCGAGCAGGTCGGACCTCGGCGCCGGTAGCGTGCCGTACACGGCGCCACTGCCGGGCGAGGGGCGCTGCACGGCGGCGCTACTGGAGAAGGTGCCGCCGCCGAAGACGAGCAGCCTGCCGCCGAGCACAGCAGACGCTGCGTCGTGCACGGGCATGGCCAGGTGCCCGGCAACGACTGACCGGCCAGTTCGCAGGTCGATCCTGATGACCGAGCCGCTGCTTGACTGGTCGGCCAGCAGGCCGCCGGAGACCAGCAGGCCATGGCCGTCCGCGCTGACGGCCTCGCCCGAGACGGCTGCCGGGAGCCGGTAGGGGGCCGGCCTGACCTGCAGCACCAGGCGCGGCAGCGCGCTGGAACGGCTGGTGCCGGCCCGGCCGGCGTGGCTGGCCCGGCTTGTCTGGCCCGCGGCCTGCTGCCCCGGCCGCGCTGCCTGCCTGACGGCGGGAACACTCGTGCACGCGCCGGCCAGCACCGTGCAGGGCAGCAGGACGGCAAAGCGCGCCAGCATGGCCATTCGGTTGCCCACGATAGTCCCCCGGAGTACACCCTGATGCACGAGACGTACTCAACATGCCACGCGCTGAGATCGCGGAAACGGGAAGTGCGCGAAAAGGCCGCCCGCCGGTCCGAGCGGTTACGCGGTCCTGGTCTGGCTGGCTGCCTCCAGGCCGAGCTCGCCGATCGAGGTCTCCCGCATCTTGAACTTCTGCACCTTGCCGCTGATCGTCATCGGGTAGTCGGTGGTAAACCGGACATAGCGGGGGATCTTGTAGTGCGCGATCTTGCCCTGGCAGTACTCCCTGACCTGGTCCGCGTCGAGTTCCCGGCCTGGCCGCAGCTTGACCCAGGCACAGAGTTCCTCGCCGTACTTCACGTCTGGAACCCCGACGACCTGGACATCCTCGATCGCCGGGTGCGTGTAGAGAAACTCCTCGACCTCGCGCGGGTAGATGTTCTCGCCGCCGCGGATCACCATGTCCTTGATCCGCCCGACGATGTTGAGGTATCCGGCCTCATCCATGACGGCCAGGTCGCCGGTATGCATCCAGCGGGCAGCGTCGATCGCGTCCGCGCTCCGCTCCGGCTCGTGCCAGTAGCCGAGCATCACCGAGTATCCGCGGGTGCACAGCTCGCCTGGGGTGTCGCGGGGCAGCACCCGGCCGGTCTCCGGGTCGATGATCTTGACTTCGACGTGCGGGTGGACCCGCCCCACGGTCGACACGCGCCGGTCCGTCTCGTCGTCGGCGGTGGTCTGGGTGGAGACCGGCGACGTCTCGGTCATCCCGTAACAGATCGTCACCTCGGTCATGTGCATCTCGCTGACCACCCGCTTCATCACCTCGACCGGGCACGGGGATCCGGCCATGATGCCGGTCCGGAGCGTCGACAGGTCATAGCTGCCGAAATCAGGCAGGGCAAGCTCGGCGATGAACATGGTCGGCACGCCGTACAGCGACGTGCACCGCTCGGCCTGGACCGCGCGCAGGGTCTGGGCCGGATCGAAGCCGGGAGCCGGGATCACGATGCAGGCAGCATGGGTGGTGCAGGCCAGGTTACCGAGCACCATCCCGAAGCAGTGATAGAACGGCACCGGGATGCAGACCCTGTCCTGCGCGGAGTAGCGGCAGCCCTCGCCGATGAAGAACCCGTTGTTGAGGATGTTGTGGTGCGACAGGGTCGCGCCCTTGGGGAACCCGGTCGTCCCGCTCGTGTACTGAATGTTGATCGGGTCGTCGAACGACAGGCTCGCTTCCCGCTCGCCGAGCGGATCGGTCCCGCCGGCGTGGCTGCTGCCACCGGCCCGGCCGGCCTCGGACAGCGCATCCCACTCGGGCGTGCCGAGGTAGATCACGTCCTGCAGTTCCGGCAGGTCGGGGCTGACCTCCTCGATCATGCCGCGGTAGTTGCTCGCCTTGAACCGCTCGGCGCTGACCAGCACGCGCACGCCCGACTGCCGCAGCGCGAAGCCAAGCTCGTGACTGCGGTAGGCCGGATTGATGTTGACCAGGATGATCCCGGCCTTGGCGGTCGCGTACTGGAGCTGAACCCACTCGGCGCAGTTGGGCGCCCAGAGTCCCAGCCGGTCGCCCGCCGCCAGGCCGGCCGCGATCAGGCCGCGGGCGAGCATGTCGGTCTCCGCGTCGAAGTCCGCGTATGTCCACCTGCGGCCGGTCGGCACGTCGACAAGCGCCTCGGCGTCCGGGTGCGCGGCAGCGACCCGTCCGAGGTTCTCGCCGATCGTCTCGCCGAGCAGCGCGATGCTGGACGAGCCGTGGCTGTAGGACAACGTGACTTCGGTGGACATGACCGATCCCTTCGCCGGTTGATGTCCCCCATCGTGCCCGTTATGCCGCCGGGTGTGAAGCTCAGCCGCCGACCGCGCAAAAGGAAATGTGCTACTGGCACCAGGCGGGATTAGGGTGATCATTGCAGGATTCGATCGGACTTGACCGGAGCGGCACGTGGTCCTATTGGTCGTCTGGCTCATTGCATGCGCCGTGCTCGGCGTGGCCGAGATGCTGACCACGACGCTCGCGCTCGGACTCGTGGCCGTGGGGGCCCTCGCAGCCGCCCTGACCGAGGCCGCCGGCGGCGGTCCCGTAGCTCAGGTCGCGGTCTTCGTAGCGGTCTCGCTCGCCGGGATCGTGCTGATCAGGCCCGTGGCGCTGCGGCGGCTGCGGAGCAGGTCGACCCTCCGCACCGGGACCGCCGCCCTCGTCGGCCAGACCGGCTACGTGCTCGCGGACGTGACGCCGCACGGCGGGCGGATCAGGATCGGCGGCGAGGAATGGTCGGCTCAGCCCTATGACGAGACGTCAGTTATCCCGGCTGGGTCCACGGTCGATGTCCTGCAGATCAGGGGCGCCACAGCCCTTGTTCACCAGAGGGAGTGAAGATGTCGTCAGGTGTCGTGGCCGCGATCGTGGTGGCCGTCGTCGTGGTCGTGCTGGTGATCGTTTTCCTGAGCCGGTCGATCTGGCTCGTGCCGCCCGCCAGGGCCCGCAACGTGGAGCGCCTCGGCCAGTTCCACAAGACCCTGGAGCCCGGCCTCCACCTCGTCATACCGATGATCGACAGGGTTAAGGACCTGATCGACCTGCGCGAGCAGGTGGTGTCCTTCACGGGCCAGCGGGTGATCACCGAGGACAACGTCGTCGTGGCGATCGACACCGTGCTGTTCTTCCAGGTCACCGATCCGAGAGCGGCCGACTACGAGATCGTCAACTACATCGAGGCGATCGAGCAACTGGCAGCGACCATGCTGCGGAGCGTCATCGGGAGCATGGACCTCGAGCAGACGCTGACCTCCCGCGACAAGATCAACACGCTGCTGCGCGGCGTGCTCGACGACGCGTCCGGCAAGTGGGGCATCCGGGTGACCAGGGTGGAGATCCGCTCGATCGACCCGCCGCAGTCGATCAAGGACGCGATGGAGAAGCAGCTCAAGGCCGAGCGGGAGAAGCGGGCGGCCATCCTGCACGCCGAGGGCGTGCAGCAGTCGCAGATCCTGACCGCTGATGGTGACAAGAAGGGCACGATCCTGCGGGCCGAGGGTGACAAGCAGTCGGCGATCCTGCGGGCCGAAGGCCAGGCGGAGGCGATCGCGACCGTGTTCAAGTCCATCCACGAGGGCAACCCCGACCCCAAGCTGCTTGCCTACCAGTACCTGCAGACCCTGCCACAGCTGGCGCAGGGACAGGGCAACACGGTCTGGATGATCCCGAGCGAGCTCACCGGCGCGCTGCGGATGCTCACCTCGGCGTTCGGCGGCCAGGCCGAAACGGGGGACGGCCCTGTCGCCGCAAGTGTGCCCCGCCCCATCCCCTCAGCGGTGGGCCAGCACCGAACTGACGTGCCGGGCCGATCCGCGGCGACCGACCTCGGCGAGAAGCAAAAGCCCGCTCAGGTTCACGCACCTGGTGTGCCCGGCGAGGCGGCTGACGGGACCGCGCTGGAGGCCGGCCCGTCAGCCGCGGCTAGCTGATGATGCCGTGCGCCTGGTTCCAGCGCACGGCGGACTGGTAAGCATCAATCATGCCCCAGATCCATACCCCGAAGAGGATCGGGAAGCCGATCAGCACCAGGGTGAGCACCCATCCCACCGCGTAGCTGACGAGGATGATCACGCCGATATTAACCCGGTCGTTCAGCATCGACCCTAGGCCCGGGATGAAGAATGACAAAAGCAGACTAATCGCTGGATTCTTAGCGACGATCGGCTGCTGCTGGTACGCCTGCTGTGCGTAAGGAACCGGTTGGTTGGCACCAGGCGCCGGCTGGGCGTTTGGCTGGTATCGTACCTGATCCTGAGCCTGCTGCCATTGCGCAGGCGCGGGCGGAATGGGCTCGTCTGGTCCTAGTGTCATGTTCCTATCTCCGATCTGCGTTCCGGGCGTTAGAGAGGTCCTGGATCGAACAGAACTTCACAACTGTAGGTCTTAGTCAGTCGTCATGGTAGATGTATGCCTGACGAGTTTGCGGACGAATGACCGAGGACGGTAGCGGTTCACGTGCGGATCGACAGCCCCACGGTCAGCAGCAGCCCGAACGCCAGCTGAAGCCGCCCGGTCTGGCCGAGCACGGTGATCAGGCCGCGGCCCGAGGTGGCGCGCAGTACCTGCCTGACCGGCTCGACGGCCAGCGGCACGGCGGCGAGCGTGATCAGGGCCAGCGGCGCGGCGAGCGCCATCGCGACGGCAACGGCGAACGGCGCCCACGCGCAGCCCGCGTAGAGCACCCTGGTGCGCCGGTCGCCGAGCACGACAGCGAGCGTGCGCTTGCCGGCGGATTCGTCGGTCGGGATGTCGCGCAGGTTGTTGATCACCAGGAGCGCGCAGGCCAGCAGGCCGATCGGGACGGCAGCGGCGACGGCGAGCCAGGTCAGCCTCTCCATCTGGACGTAGGCGGTGCCCGCCACCGCCCCGACGCCGAAGAAGGCGAAGACCGAGACTTCGCCGAGGGCGCGGTAACCATACGGCCGGCTGCCTCCGGTGTAGAACCAGGCGGCTCCGATGGCGGCGACGCCGAGGAGCAGCAGCCACCAGGAGACGACGGCGGCGAGCACGAGGCCGGCCAGTCCGGCGACCAGGAAGCTGGCGAGGGCGGCGGCGAGCACCTGGCGCGGCGTTGCCTGGCCGGAGCCGACCAGCCTGACCGGGCCGACCCGCTGCTCGTCGGTGCCGCGGATGCCGTCGCTGTAGTCGTTGGCGTAGTTGACCCCGACCTGCAGCGCCAGCGCGACGACCAGCGCGAGCGCGGCCCGCCAGGCGATGAACTCGCCGTACCCGGCCGCGACGCCCGAGCCGACCGCGACAGGGACGATAGCGGCGGGCAGCGTCCGTGGCCTGGCGCCTGCTATCCAGTCTCGTGCCGACGTCACGCCCTGTCCTGTCTGCCGCTTATGGAGGGTCACAGACTAGCCGGGCAGGGCCGGTGGGTCGGATCAGCCCTCAGTTCAGCGGCGGCAGCGCACGCGCGGCGGCAGCGAAAACCATGGCGATCTGCCCGGTCGTGAGGCGATGGCTGGCGGTGTCCTTCGACTGGCGCCGGAAGTACGTGCCGACGCGGCTGCCGTCGAACACGTCGACGCCCTTGAACTTCATGATCACCCAGGGGATGTTCGGCCCGTACATGACAATGGCCGGCCGCACCCTGACCCGCTGCCCGACCTCGGCCGCGATCAGCTTCGCCGCGTGCCTGGCCTCCATCTGAGCGTGGTCCATCCGGTCCTCCATGCTGGACCGGCCGTGGTACAGCATCCCGCCGATGGCACGCAGCGGGAGCCGGCGGTCCAGGCGCTGGGAGTCGAGCGTGAACACGCCCGCGGGACCGATGACGACGTGATCGATGACGTGCTTGGTCCCGGGAATGGTCCGCGCGTGCAGTGCCATGTAGCCGGCGGGCTGCAGCACTTTCAGGCGGCGCCTGGTGTAGCGCTGGGCTGAGGTCACCCGGACCGCGGCCGGCACGACCGCAGTCGTCTTGGATCGATAAATTGCGTCCGCGGCGGCGTAGATGGCAGCGGCGGTCAGGCCGTACCGCCAGCCAAGCCCGATGCTGAAGCCGACGAAGACGAGAAGCGCGACGACGGTCCGGACGACCCAGACCCGGAATCGCGGGTCGGCCCGCAGCCGCGGGTTGACGAGCGGGCGGCTGACCAGCGGGTAGACGGACTGCCGCCGGACTGGCCGCGCGCCGGCCGCCGAGCGCGCGGCGTTGGCTGAACGCGCGCCGGTGGTCGAACGGGCGCCGGCGGTCGCACGCGAGGCCGTGGTCACTCGCGCGGCGGTCCTGAGCCGCGAGTTGCTCGGCGCGGTCTGGGCGGCTGCTGCAGGTGCGGCGGTGGCGGCGGCCGGCTTGGCGGTGGTGCCCGGTGCAGTGCCCGCGGCCGATGCGGCGCTCCCGGTGGCGGCGGTCGGGCTGGCAGCGGTCGCGGTCGCGCTCGCGCCGGATGCCGCCGCGCCGGAGGCCGCCGAGCCTTCGCCGCCGGGACCGCTGTCTCCGGGATCGGTGTCGTCCGGATCGGTGTAGCCGGGGTCGGTGTCGTCCATGTCGATGCTGCCGGACTCAGCATCCTCCGCGGCACCGTCGTCCTCCACCCACGTCCGGCGGAAGAGCGCGCGCAGGCCCTTTCGCTCAATGGCCTGTTCAGCCGGCTGGCCGGGCGGCTCGTGCACGTCCGCGTCCACATCCCGAGAGTAGCCGATCCGCTGCCCGCTGAACATGCGGGTGCAGGCTACGGAATGCCCGGTCAGATAGGCCTAGACGGTGCCGGCCCGGCCGTCTACTGTTCGGTAACGTGACAGAGATTCATGACATGACCGCGCTCGAGCTCGCCGATTCCATCGTCAGCGGCCAGCTGTCCCCGGTCGAGATCACCGACCACTACCTCGACCGGATCGACCGCCTGAACGCCGAGACCGGCGCTTTCTATACCGTGACGGCGGAACTGGCCAGGGAGCAGGCCGCGGCCGCCGAGAAGCTCGCCACCGACAACCGCCGGACTGGCGACCAGGCTTCGCTGCCGGTCCTGAATGGCGTGCCGATCCCGATCAAGGACCTGAACATGGTCGCCGGGGTGCGGATGACGATGGGCTGCTCGCTCTTCGCGGACAGCATCGCCCCGGAGGACGACTACGTCGTCGCCGAGCTGCGCAAGGCCGGGATCGTGATCACCGGCAAGACCGCGACTCCCGAGTTCGGGCTGCCGTGTTATACCGAGACCAAGATCGGGCCGCCCGCGCGGACGCCGTGGGACCTGTCCAGGTCGGCGGGAGGGTCGAGCGGCGGCGCGGCAGCGGCCGTCGCGGCCGGCCTGGCGCCGGCCGCGCAGGGCAGCGATGGCGGCGGGTCCATCAGGATCCCCGCCAGCGTGTGCGGCCTGTTCGGGATCAAGCCCAGTCGCGGCCGGATCTCAGGCGGCCCGCTGATGCCCGACCTCAGCGGGCTGTCCACCGACGGTCCGCTCGCGCGGACCGTCGCGGACGCCGCTCACCTGCTCGACGTGATGACGTGCACCTATCCGGGCGACATGTACATCATGCCGCCGCTGCCCGACGGCGAGACGTTCCTCGGCCACGCTCGCCGTGAGCCGGGCAAGCTGCGGATCGGGCGCTCTCTGGCCAATGTCGTGCCGGGCGCGGCGGTGCATGACGACTGCGTCGCGGCCTACGAGGACGCGAGCAAGCTGCTCGCCGATCTCGGCCACGAGGTCACCGATGTTGCGCTGCCGTTCGGCTCGGACGCGGTGCCGATGTTCGAGCTGCTCTGGTACTCGATGGCGACCCTGGCACCGATCGACCCCGCGCAGGAGGAGGAACTGCTGCCGCTGACGCGCTACCTGCGCAGCAAGGGCGCCAAGGTGACGGCCAGTGAGCTGATCTTCGCGCAG
Organism: Streptosporangiaceae bacterium; assembly: GCA_035532775.1. GTDB lineage: Bacteria > Actinomycetota > Actinomycetes > Streptosporangiales > Streptosporangiaceae > Chersky-822. Next base: position 33,830 of record DATKQH010000300.1, on the reverse strand, counting down.
GCTTATCTCCAGGGCGTGATGCGGCCGGCCATGGCGCTGCTGAACTCCTACGATGCGTTCCTCAGCCCGACGCTGGCCTCGCCCCCCGTACCCGTCGGCTACTTCGACGAAGTTGATCCCGCCGAGAACTTCGAGCGGCAGAAGCGATTCACCCCGTACACGGCGTTGTATAACATCTCAGGCCAGCCCGCCGTGAACCTGCCGCTGTACTGGAATGCTGAGGGGCTGCCCATCGGGGTGATGCTGGCCGGCCGGCTGGGTGATGAGGCCACCCTCATCGCGCTGTCGGCGCAGATCGAGGCGGCCAGGCCGTGGCGGGACCGTCATCCGTCGATCTGGTAGGCGGCCGCCCGGATTGCCAAACCGGTACAGATTCCCGCCTGGCTGCCTGAACGCGCGCTAGGTCTTACTATCGGTGACTAACTCTGCTTGCTCTGCGTTGCGATATGCCGACGCAGAGTGAGCGAGTCCATCCGGTGCAGACGGGTGGCAACAGGGATCCGGAGGTAATCGCGTGGTGCCGGGGCGTCGGCGCTGGCGGCGGGTACGACAGGTCAGCAATGGTGTGGTTGCCGCCTTCGTAGCGGCCGCCATCCTCCTGCTCTGCGGGGCCGGCTATGCCGGCCTGCCCGCGCTCGGTCCGTTGCTCGATCCGGCGCACGGCGCGTGGGCGTCGGCGTCGGGTGGCCAGCTGCCGGAGTCGCAGGTTCTGTCACTGCCGGGGCTGACGAGCACGGCGCTGGTGTCCTTCGACGCCAACGGCATCGCGACGATCAACGCGGCCAGCAGGCCGGATGCGATGGCCGCGCTCGGCTACCTGCATGCCAGGTTCCGGCTGACGCAGATGGACCTGCAGCGCAGGCTGGCCGAGGGCAGGCTGGCCCAGCTCGTCGGGCCCGCCGCGGTCTCCTCGGACGAGTTCGAGCTGCGGCTCGGGCTGCTGCGCACGGCGCGACGAGAGTGGGCGGCGATGCCTCGGACCGGCGCGGCCGCCACGATGCTCGCCGCGTATGCGCGGGGCGTCAACGACTACCTGGCGCAGCTGCACGCCAGCGGGGACTGGCCGGCGCTCTACTCGGTGGCCGGTGTCTACCCCGCCCGCTGGACTCCCGTGGACAGCCTGGCGGTCCAGGGGGACCTGGCGCAGGAACTCGACTACACGACGAGCCCGCTGGACTATGCGCTGCTGGTCAGGTCGCTGGGGATCCGGCGGACCATGCGCTGGTTCCCTGTCGTCCCCGGCGGTACGCAGCGCACCTACGATCCGGGCCCGTACAAGGCCCAGGGGATCGCGCCGGTCACGGGGGTCAGCACCACGGCCGCGCCGGGCCGCGGGTCGGCGGGTGCCGCCGGCGGTCAGCCGTCGGGCGGCCAGCATCCGGCGGGGACTGGCCGCCAGTCGCCCGCGGCGATAGCCCTGCAGTCCTGGGCCGGGACGGCCGGGCAGCTGTCGGCGGGGGTGGCCGGCCAGGCGTCGGCAGCGGTCGCCCGGTCGGCGGTCACCGTGCTCGCGGTGACCAGCGCCCTGCCGCCCGGGCAGGTGGCCAGGGATACGGCGCCCGGCCAGGTGGCCGGCCAGACGGCGGCCGGCAGCGCATGGGCGGCGAACGGGCCGAGGGTCGCGGGCCGCGGTTCGATCCTGGCCGGCACGGCGCCCCTGGCTGGTACGGTCCCGTCGGCCTGGTTCCAGGTCGCTATCTCGGCGCCCCGGTACGACGTCACCGGCATCAGCCTTCCCGGGCTGCCCGGTGTCGTGCTCGGCCACAACCAGCACATCGCGTGGTCGCTGAGCCATGCCCAGGACCAGTCCACGCTGTTCTATGCCGAGCGGACCAGCCGCGCTCGCCCGGGGCAGTACTTCTGGCGCGGCCGGTGGCGGGCCATGCGCCTGGTGCGCTACGCGATTCCGGTCCGCGGCGGCCAGACCCGGCACCTGGCTGTCGACCTCACGGTGCACGGTCCGGTGCTGACCGACGCGGGCCAGGCGATCTCCGTCGACTGGACGGGCAGCACCGGATCGCCCGACATCGCGGCGCTGGCCCGGATCGGCGCGGCCGCCAGCTTCACCCAGTTCCGGGCGGCACTCGCTGGCTGGCGCTCACCCGCCCAGACCTTCGTCTACGCCGACGACCGGGGCAACATCGGAGCTATCGCGGCCGGTGACTACCCAATCGTGCGGCACGGGGCGCCGTGGCTGCCGCTGCCGGGGACCGGCGCCGACGACGTGGCGGGCGCGATCCCGTTCGCCGCGCTGCCGCAGAGCTACGATCCGCCAGGCCACGTGATCGCGACGGCTGGCCAGCGGCCGGTCACGGCCGCGTACCCCTACTACATCGGCACCACGGCGAGCGATCTCGACCCGGCTGGCTGGGCTAGCAACCAGTACGCGGTCCTGGGCCGACGATCGGGCCTGCAGCCGGCCGGATTCGCCGCGCTGCAGGCCAGATCGGCCGACCAGATTGCCGCCCGGCTGGTGCCCAGGCTGCTCGCGGCGCTGCACCGCGCGACGCTCACGCCGGCGGAGCGGCAAGCCGCTGGCGTGCTCCGTGGCTGGAATCACGTGCTGGACGCGCAGTCAGCGGCGGCCGCCATCTGGTCGACGTTCTGGCCGGACTACCTGTCCGCGACCTTCGGCCCGTGGTGGAAGGCCGCCGCCGTCCCGGTCCAGCCGGATCCCGCCGGGCTCGCGTTCTCGGCCGGTCAGTTCGGCCTGGTCCAGGCGCTGGAGCACTGGACGCTCGCCGACCCGTCCAACCCCGCGTTCACTCCGCCGGGCGGTCCGGCCAGGACCGCGGCCTCGGTCATGCGGGTCGCGTTCGGCGCGGCTGTGGCGCGCCTGCACGCGCTACTCGGCGGCGCACCCTCCAGCTGGACGTGGGGCAGGCTGCGCGGCACCACGACGGCGTCGCTGCCGCGGGTGCCCGTGCTCGGCGCCAGCGCGACGGCAGTCGGCCCAACCGCGGTCGGCCCAACTGCGGCTAGCACAGTCACGGCTAGCACAGTCGCTGCGGGCACAGTCGCGGCCGGCCCGGTCACGGCCGGTGCCGGTGCCGGTGCCCCATGGACCGTAGCGGCCGGCTATACGCTGCCGGCGGGGACAGCCAACCAGGGCTGGCGGATGATCGTCTGGCTGCCCGCCGCCAGCGGGCGCCAGGGCATCGAGGCCGAGGGGATCTATCCGGGCGGCCAGAGCGAGGACCCTGCCTCTCCCTGGTATGACAACCTGATCGCCCGGTGGGCCAGCGGCGGATACCTGCCGATGCCGCCGGTCGGCGCGACAGCCTTGGGGCGGATCAGATGGGAGCTGCGGCCATGAGCCGGCTGGTGAGCCGGTCGGAAGTCGACCGGATGGGTAAGCGCGGGTCCTACCGGCTCGGCGGGCTCGGTCCGCTAGGTCCCGGCCCGGGCAGGCCGTCACGGCCGTTCCGGCCGTCGTTTGTCAGGCCGGAGCACCCGGGCACGACAGTGGGCTGGATCCTGGCCGCCGTCATCGGCGCCGTCATGATTGCCGGGGGATCGGTGCTCGGGCTATGGTTCATGCCGTTCGTCGTCGGCCTGGCGACCGGCCTCGCGATGCGCTGGGGAGGCTGGCGGCTGCGGGTGTCTGTCCCGGCCGTGGTGATCATGGCAGCGGCCGGATGGGGACTGGCCCTGTGGGTTCCTGCCCTGCGCGGGCTGCCGCTCGGGGCGACGGCCCGCACGATCGCCGTGACGGCAGGCCTGCCCGCGATCACCGTGCTCGCCTTCTGTGCCGCGCTCGCGGTCAGCGTTGCCCTCGGGCTGGCCGGGCTGTGGCTGGGCCGGGCGCTCACACCCCGGCCAGCGCGGGACTAGGCAGCGGGCGCCCTCACCCCAGCCAGTGCGGGACCAGGCAGGCCGCTGCGCTTCCCGACCTGCCCCAGCCGCTCGCTCAGCCGCGTTCTGCGGCGGAGTCTGCCACAGCCTCCACCGCCAGAAGAGCGGTCTCCGGCGCCACTCCGTGTGCCGCCGAGTCCGGTGCCGCGGCGTCGAGTGCCGGGTCCTGAGCCTCCGCGTCCTGCGCCGCCGCCCTCGTCGTGGACAGGCTCGCAGCCAGGGCGCCACCGCAGGTGAGAATCGCGCCGAGGACCTGCAGCAGCGTCGGCCGCTGGCCGAGGATGGCGGCGGCGAGGGCCAGCGAGGCAGCCGGCTGGAGCAGCAGCATCAGCGAGGACACGGCGGCGGGCAGCCGCGGCAGCGATGACGCGATCAGCAGCCAGCCAGCCGTCTGGCTGAGCAGCGCGAGCAGCGCGAGCCAGCCGATGGCCGGCCACAGCGGGTGCAGCCGGAGGCCGCCGAAGACCAGCCCGAAGGCGAGTGCGGCGATCGCCGTCCCCGCCGTCGCATCGGCGACCGGGCCGGCGACGTGCGGGGAGCTGGCCGACGACCGGCGCAGGATCAGCAGGTAGCCCGCGTACGCGATGGACGTCCCGACGCCGTACAAGATGCCTGCCAGCGGATGCTGGCCAGCCGGAGGCGTACCGATCAGGCCGGAGACGAGCACGACACCCACCATCACGACCGGCAGCGCGAACGCCACCGCACGGCTCGGGCGCTCGTGCCAGACCAGCCAGGCGATGCCGGCCACGAACAGCACCTGAAGGTTGCCGAGAACGGTTGCCACGCCGGCGCCGACTTCGGCGATGGCATGTGCCCACAAGATCAGGTCCACGGTAAGGAACAGGCCAGCGACCACCGCCCGCAGGCGCTGCGCCAGCGGCCGCGCGCCGTACCGGCGCTGCTCGATCACGGCGAGGGTGATCAGCACGGGAAGGGCCAGAGCCGTCCGGTAGAACGCCGTGCTGACGGCACTCGCTCCGGAGAGCGCAACCAGCACCGCGGAGGAGGAAATGGTCGCCGCACCCAGGCCGGCCAGCAGGAGCGGGCGCCTGGCAGGCATGGCAACGGCACCGGAGTTGGCGGTGCCGTCGTTGCCTGTAAGGACCGTAGACTTGTACGGTGCTGTCACGCTCTTCAGCATACGGCCCGGATCAGCAGGGGAGAACATGGGATTCGGCCCCGACCAGATCGAGGCGCTGGCCGAGTGCGTCGACCTGATCAACACCGGCCGGATCAGGTCAGCTGCGCCGTCCGGCGCTGCCGAGCGGCTTGCCACGCTGGACGACGTGGTTGCCTTCGGCCGCCGGCACCGGGTCGAGAACCTCGGCGCGGTCCGCGCCAGCGACGTCCTGCGGCTGCGCGAGCTGCGCACTCGCCTTGACTCAGTTGCCGTTGCCTGTCTGGCCGGCGACGATGCCACCGCGATCAGGGTCCTGAATACGCTGCTGGCCGAGACGGGAGCGGTCCCGCAGATCGTCGCGCACGACGGGCGCGGCCCGCACATCCACGTCTCCAGGGCCGGTGTCCCGCTTGCCGACCGGATCGCGGCGCACAGCGCGATGGGCCTTGCGGAGCTCGTCGTCGCCGGGGCCAGCGGCCGGATTCGCAGCTGTGCGTCGCCGACCTGCGACGCCGTGTTCGTCGATCTGTCCAGGAACCAGTCCAGGCGCTACTGCGACAGCCGCACCTGCGGCAACCGCATCCACGTAGCCGCCTACCGCTCCCGCCAATCGGCCGGAACCGTCAGGCCGGCTTAGCTGTAGATTCTGCGTCGCCGGCTGCCGCATTCTCTTCACCTAACCGCAGACTCCTCGTCACCGGGCAGGCCAGGGAGCATGGCCGGGCCGACAGACGCCTGCGAAGTCGGCGGACAGGACCTCGGAAAGCTCAGTCCGAAATCGCATCCGCTGCCGGCGGCTTACGGCACCGTTGAGCTTGTCCTGCGTGGTCAGCCGACGGCCAAGTCCTCGTGTGATCCAGCCGCAGGCGTCCTCCGCGGAGGACGCGGCCTGAGCTAAGTCGAGCACGGTCTCCTCGATCCTGGTTCGAGGCGGCTGCTGCGTCGGGTGAGCGGCCTGCTCGGCACGAGCCGTCATGTGGACCGCCACGCCGCGGATGGGAACGACCCGGCGAGACGCAGGAATCGTGAGGTGGATGACGGAGCTCGGCCAGTCAACCAGCCTGTGCAGCTCAGCCGCCGTGTCATGGCTGAGCAGCGCGCCCTGGCCGGCGCGAAGTACGGCCGCCCACAGTATGGCCTCACGGGGCGCAGTACCGCTGAACGTGGCATAGACGCCGTTGTGGATGACGCGATGCGGGATGTTGTGGATGGCGGATTCCCCGCGGCAGGCTCGCCGCCATGCGTGGCTAGCCGGCTAGCTGAGCTGCCATCGCGGCCCGGAGCAGCGAGACGTCGCTGAGGGCATCGGTGCTGTCGACGAACTGGTCGACGGCGCCGGTCACTGGCAGGCGGCGGATCTCGTCGGCGACGATCGAGCCGCGCAGCGCCGCGGCGAAGCGCCCCGCGTCGATCACCCGGTAGGGGCGGTCGTAGTACAGCCTGGTGGCGACCTCGACCGGCGCGGTTAGCCGCAGGTCATTGTGCATCCGCGCCACCACCTCGTAAGCTGCGCACAGGTTCTGCTCGCGGTCCGGCCAGGACCGCGACTGGAGCGCGGCGGACAGAAGCGGCTCCAGCACGTCAGGCACACCGGGCAGCCGGGCGAAGGCCGACCCGAGCCACTTGCTGTACGGCGGATAGCGCCGCCGCATCAGGATAGTCAGCCGCGTCAGGTCCCTGACGAGCCGAGCCGTCACGACGAGGCAGCCGAGCTCGTCGCCGGCCTCGGCACACCGGCCAGGAAACGCCTCCTCCTGACCGATCCGCGCCCACTGGCAGGCGAGCACGTAGCGCCAGACGTCGTCGGGATACCAGTCCAGCGCCGCCCGCGCGGCGAGCAGCCCGCGCTCCGGAGTAGCCGGCTCCGCGGCCAGCCCGTCCCAGAACACGGCGCCGCCGGCTAGCTCGGCGAGCACCTGGGTCGGGGTGGCCAGCCAGTCGAGCAGCCCCACCCCGGCTCGCGGGTCAAAGCCAAGCCGCCCGGTCAGCCAGTCACCCAGCGCGGCGACCTGCACCCAGTGCACCGGCGCGGGGCTCGCCGCCGTCAGATCGGGAAACCTGGTCGGCCAGCCAAGGAAGGCGGCCGGAAGCTTGTCCGCCAGCATGGCGGTGAGGTCGGCAGTGCGGTCCGCGTCCGCGGCACCGACGAAGATCTGGCAGCGCGGGCCCCAGTTGTGGTCGGTCGACCGCGCCGAGTCGAATCCCAGTACCTCCGATCCCCAGCCGATCAGAGCGGCGGAGTGCGGAAGCTCCGGGGCATGATGGTCGAGCAACGGCCTGATGATCTCGGTGTAGTAGCGCCGCGCGAGCTCGGTTCCGGGCAGGAACGCTGTCTGCACGGACCGATCCTGCCAGGCGTATGCATGCCTCGCTCAGCCGAGGACATCATGGAGTGCATGACCGACCGGGAGCTGATCAGGCGAGCCGAGGAGCTTGGCGTGTCGGCGAGCTACCTGAACTGGCGGAAGGAGCGGGTTCAGGTTCAGGCCGAGACGCTGCAGGCAATCGTCGATGCCCTGGGCGACCCGCCGGAACCGGGGCGGTCTGCCGCCGGCGCCACGCTGCCGACGGTGAAGCCGAAGGTCCCGCGCAAGCGGTCCTGGGGGCTGACCGTCCAGCTCTACTCCGTCCGGTCGCGGCGCTCATGGGGCCACGGTGACCTGCACGACCTGGCGGACCTGGCCCGCTGGTCGGCCCGGTACCTCGGCGCGAGCTTCATCCTGATCAACCCGCTCCATGCCGCCGAGCCCGTGATACCGGTCAGCAATTCTCCGTATCTGCCGATGAGCCGCAGGTACCTGAGCCCGCTGTACCTGCGGATCGAGGACATCGAGGAATACCAGCTCCTGAACCCGGCTCAGCGGCAGTACGTCGAGGAACTCGCCGGGCCGCTGCGGGCCGCGAGCAGTACGCCCGACCTGATCGACAGGGACCGGGTCTGGATGGCGAAGCGGCTCGCGCTCGAGCTGATCCACGAGGTCGGGCGCAGCCCCGAGCGGGAGGCTGGCTACCGCCGGTTCGCCGAGCGCGAGGGCGCTGAGCTCGCCGCCTGGGCCAGCTGGTGCGCGCTGGCCGAACGGCACGGGCCCGACTGGCGCCGCTGGCCCGCGGAGCTGGCAGATAGGGAACGCGCGGTCAGGCTGACCGCGCCGGGCCCGCTCGCCGAGCAGGCCGAGTTCCACGCGTGGCTGCAATGGCTGATGGACGAGCAGCTCGCCGGGGCACAGCGCGCGGCGCTGGCAGCTGGCATGAGCATCGGCGTGATCGGCGATCTCGCCGTCGGCGTCCATCCCGGGGGCTCGGACGCCTGGGCACACCAGGACATGCTGGTGCGCGGGATCAGCGTGGGCGCGCCTCCTGACGGGTTCAACCAGCGCGGGCAGGACTGGGCGCAGCCGCCGTGGCACCCGCAGCACCTGGCCGCGGCGGGCGCCAGGCCGCTGGCTGACCTGCTCGGCGCGGCGGTGCGGCATGCCGGGGGGCTGCGGGTCGATCACGTGATGGGCCTGATGCGGCTGTGGTGGATACCGGAAGGGATGAGGCCGGACCAGGGCGCGTATGTCAGCTACGATCACCGGCTGATGGTCGGGGCGCTGACCGAGCAGGCGGCCGGGGCGGGCGCGCTGGCGATCGGGGAGGACCTCGGCACGGTCGACCCCTGGATCAGGCGCTACCTGGCCGGCCAGCAGGTACTCGGCACGGAGATGGCGTGGTTCGCGCGCGAGCCCGACGGTTCGCCGCTGCGCCTGCCGCACTGGCGACGCCGCTGCATGGCCACGGTCGGCACGCACGACGTTCCGCCGGTCTCCGGCTTCGTCACCGGTGATCACGTCAGGGTGCGAGCGCAGCTTGGCCTGCTGAAAGATCCAGAGGCAGAACGAAAAACCTCGGAGCTGAGATTGTCGGCATGGCGGGACGCCCTGGCGGCAGAACATCTGCTCCCAGCCGGACCCAGGCCGTCGGCCGAGGAGTTCACCGTGGCGATGTACGGCTACCTGGCGCTGACCCCGGCGGTGCTGGTCGGTGTCTCGCTGGCCGATGCGGTCGGCGACCGCCGCACCCAGAACGTCCCCGGCACCTCCGATGAGTACCCGAACTGGCGGGTGCCGCTGTGCGACAGGGAAGGCAAGGCCGTGCTGCTGGAGGACCTGCCGGACATCGAGCTCGTCCAGTCAGTAGTGCGGGCCGCCTCGGCGTTCATGCGACGCTGATCGCCCGCCACGGCGCGTGTCGGCGCTCAGCCCGCCTCGGCAGTCTGCGCGTCGCGCTCGCGGCAGCGCAGGGCGCGCGCGGCATCGTCGCGGCCCTCCGACAGCAGCCGGCTCAGTGCCGCTGGCAGGCTGGCCCGCCCCAGGTACCTGGCGGCGGCGTCGACCGCATCCTGGGTGACCACCGTCGCGGGGTAGGCGTACTCGGCGAAGAACTGCGCCATGTCGCTGCCCCAGTCACGCCACACGTCCCCCACCACGTCGAAGAACCTGGACGCGTACGGGGCCAGCAGTTCCTCCTGATCGGCTGAGTAGAACCCGCCGAGCGCTGCCCGGAACGAGGCGTTAGGCAGCTCACCTGACACGATCTGCGCCCAGGCGGCGTCCTTCGCATCCGGATCCGGAATGGCTGCCTGGCAGCTCAGTGCGTGCCGGTCGCCTGCGTCGGTCCTGTCCCTGTCGTGCTCGGCGTCGATCGCGTCCTGGCCGGCCACGCCGCGGCTGACCAGGCGGTGCAGCAGCTGCCAGCGCAGGTCGGTGTCGACGGCCAGCCCGCCGATGACCGCCGTGCCGTCGAGCAGTCCGCTGAGCAGGTCAAGGTCGTCCTGTGACGTCGCCACCGACGCGAAGACGTGGGCGAAGGTCAGCTGGAAGTCCGATCCGGGCTCGGCGTCGAGCAGCTGGCCGCGCAGCGCGGCTGCCAGCCTGGCCTGGCCCTCGGAACGCCAGCCAGGGTCGGCGAACCTCCGCGCCGCGGCGACGGCCTGACGCAGGATCGTCTGCAGCATCGCGATCTCGGTGATCGAGTCGACGCCCGACAGCACCAGGGCGACGTAATCCCTGGCCGGCATCTCGGCGTCACGGCACATATCCCAGGCGGCCGCCCAGGACAAGGCGGCCGGAAGCGTCTCGGCGAAGTCACCGATGGATCCGATCAGGGTGCGCAGCGAATGCTCGTCCAGCCGGATCTTGGCGAAGGTGAGGTCATCGTCGTTGACGAGGGCCAGGTCGGGTACGCGCTCGCCGGCCAGCTCGGGTACCGCGGTGCGCTCGCCGGTCACATCGATCTCGACCCGGCGGCGGCGGGCGAGCCCGGCCGGCCCACGGTCGTACAGGCCAATGGCGATCCGGTGCGGCCGCAGGACCGGGTGGGAGCCGGGAGCCGACTGGAGGACAGCGAAGTCCGTGAAGGTACCGTCGGCGGCCGTCTGGTACTCCGGCCGCAGCGTGTTGACCCCGGCCGTCTCCAGCCACGCCTTGGACCAGCTCGCCAGCTCCCGGCCCGACGCCTGCTGGAGAGCGTCGAGCAGGTCGGCCAGCGTCGCGTTGCCCCAGGCATGCATGCCGAAGTACGCGCGGACGCCGGTCAGGAAGTTCTCCCTGCCGACATAGGCGACGAGCTGCTTGAGCACGGCAGCGCCCTTGGCGTACGTGATGCCGTCGAAGTTCACCTCGACCGCGGCGATGTCGACGATGTCGGCCGCGATGGGATGGGTCGAGGGCAGCTGGTCCTGCCGGTACGCCCAGGCCTTCCAGGCCGTGGTGAACGTGGTCCACGCATGCGGCCAGCGGGTGGCCTCGGCCTGCGCGACGGTGCTCGCCCAGGTGGCGAACGACTCGTTCAGCCACAGGTCGTCCCACCACCGCATCGTGACCAGGTCGCCGAACCACATGTGCGCCATCTCGTGCAGGATCGTGTCGGCCCTGACCTCGTGCCGGGCGTCGGTAACCCGGGACCTGAAGATGTAGTCCTCCAGGATCGTGACCGCGCCGGCGTTCTCCATGGCGCCGGCCTTGTACTCCGGCACGAAGAGCTGGTCGTACTTGGAGAACGGGTAGCGCACCCCGAATGCGGCGTGGAAGTAGTCGAAGCCCTGCCTGGTGACCTCGAAGATCTCGTCGGGATCCAGGTAGGCCGCGAGCGACTGCCGGCAGTAGATGCCGAGCGGGATGCCGTCGTGCTCGCTCCGCACGACGTGATAGGGGCCCGCCGAGATGTGGGTGATGTAGGTCGACATCGGCGGTGTCGGCGGGAAGTGCCAGAGCTCCACGCCGGGACCGGCTGGCTGGCCGGCCGAGTCAGGAGCCATGTTGGAGATCACCTGCCAGGTGTCCGGGCAGAGCACAGTGAACTCGAACGGTGCCTTCAGGTCCGGCTGGTCGAAGCAGGCGTAGATCCGGTGCGCGTCGAACGTCTCGAGGTCCGAGTAGAGGTAGACGCCCTTGTCGGCCGGGTCGGTGAACCTATGCAGGCCCTCGCCGCTCCGCGAGTACGCGCACTCGGCCCTGACGGTCAGCTCGTTGGACTCGGCCAGTTCCGGCAGGGTGATGCGGTTGCCGTCGAACGCCGTGCCGGGCAGGGTCCGGCCGTTGAGGACGACCTGCCTGACGTCCGGCGCGGTCAGGTCGATGAACGACGTCTCCGCCGGGCGGCTGGAGCTGAACCGCACGGTCGTCTGCGAGCCGAATGTGGTCTCTCCTCCGGTCAGATCGAGCTCGACCTGATAGGACTCCACGCGCAGCAGGCCGGCGCGCTCAGCCGCTTCATTGCGGGTCAGGTTGCTGGTCACGGTCGCTTCCTTTGCTCAGCTGGTCCGGCTCACCCTGGCATGATTTCACGCGGCCCAGGCGGAATGCGGGGCCGGTTCGCCGGGTTGTCAGCTGCCAGGGGCGGGATATCGCGTTGGTCGATCTCGCAGAGGAGATGTTGTGACGGATCAGTCGCCAGTGCAAGTCGATTTCTGGTTCGACCCGCTCTGCCCGTGGGCGTGGATCACGTCCCGCTGGATGCTGGAGGTGGCGAAAGTCCGCCCGGTAGCTCCGCGCTGGCACGTGATGAGCCTCGCGGTGCTGAACGAGGCCAGGGACGATCTGCCGGAGGACTACAAGGATCGGATGGCCCAGGCCTGGGGGCCGGTCAGGGTATGCGTCGCCGCGGAGCAGAAATTCGGTTCCGACGCCATTCTCCCGCTTTACACGGCGATCGGCACGCGGTTCCACCACGAGAAGGCCGAGCGGAACCGGGCGACGATCGAGGCCGCTCTTACTGAGGCAGGCCTTCCCGCCGAGCTAGCCGACGCGATGGACTCCACCGAGTACGACGACGCGGTCCGCGCCTCGCACGCCGACGGCATCGAGCGCGTGGGCGTCGAGGTCGGCACCCCGGTGATCTCCGTCGGCGGAGCCTCCATCTTCGGTCCGGTGGTGACGCCGATACCGCGCGGCGACGCGGCAGGAGAATTGTGGGACGGAGTGCTGCTCTGCCTCCAGACGCCCGGCTTCTTCGAGCTCAAGCGGAGCCGGACGAACCCGCCGATCTTCGACTGACGTCCGGCGCCGTCTGATGGCCGGCCCTCTTGCCGTGGCCGGCGACCCGAAGAAGGTCGGGCACCCGAAGAAATCCAATCACCTTCAGAACAGGCAGCTGGGAGTGACCACGAGAGAATGGTCGCCTGGATCGCTGGTATTCCAGTAGATCCCGTGCCCAGCGAACCCGGCACTGTGGACCCGCTCACGTCGGTCAGAATCGTCGCCACCGTCGGTGAGGATGAAGGTGCCGTGCTGGCCGGCCGGCGCCTGCTTCGGGCGCCTCTTGTGACTACCCATGCCACCATCGCGAGGACGAGGCGCATCCCGCTCGCTGCCGTTCCAGCCGTCGCGATCAGTCGCAGGGCGCGGCCTCATGAGGTTCGCCTGTGCCCGCTCCGCTTCGGGACCGGGTCCGGCTGATCCGCGTTATTCCTGGCCCTGTGCGCAAAGCGGGATGGCGATCGCGTGAGATTGGAGTGCTGTGCTCGGGAACGCCGCACCAGGCTCTCCTATCGCTCCGCGTAGTTGGCACGATTATCTACATAGCGAGAGCGTTACATCACGAATTGCGTTGACGGTCGTGGAACATGAACTGACGACGTGATCGGTGCCGAACTGCTCGTCCGCTGGGTGCCTGGTCAGCTGGACGCCGGCCTCCGGCCCGGCGTCTTCGGCAGGACAACGCGGGCGGTCCACGAGCAGTCCGAGCTGACGTCGAGGGAATGGTCACCGGCGTCGCGGGTATTCCAGGTGATTCCCCGACCGGTGGGACCGGCGACGTCAAGCTCGACGTCGTCGCCGGTCGTGGTTCCCTTCGCGGTCAGCTGGAAAGTGCCCGACCGCCGCGCGGGGCAGCTAAAGGTCCAGGAAAGGCCCCAGGTGCCTGGACTGCTGACGGCGAACTGGTCGTTCCTGGCCGCGCCGGTGCTGTTGAAGGACGCGATCGCCGGTCCGGCGATCCAGTGCCCGGCGGTGCCGTCCGAGGCGGTCGGCCCCGGCCCGCCGAGGGAGGCCGTGGAGTTGCCGGACTGAGACACGACGGTCGGTCGGCTGGATGCCGTCCGCGTGACGCGGGTAGCGCCCAGCTGGATGACTAAGACCGTCATCGCGAGCACCAGGCAGACGCCTGCCGCCGCCGTTCCCGCCGCGATCACCAGGCGCAGCGCCCGGTGGACGGCGGGCCTGCTCGGTGCGCTCACGGTGAATTCGGGCCATCGGAAGGAATCCCGCCAGCCAGGACTCGGCAGGCTGCTGTTCGCGGGGTCAGAAACAGAACTTCGCGATCGGGGGTGCAGCACCAGGCTCTCCCATCAGTCGGCCCCGTCACGGGCTCGAGTCCGCGGTTCCCTCGCCGCCTATGCGCCGGGCCGGTCCGTCCAGGCCGCGCCGCTACAGGTTGTTACCTAAAGTCGATCACATTACGAGAGTGGTTGTATCACGAAATGAAATGGCGGCTAAGGATTACACATGTTCTGGCAGGTAAGAGCGTCAGGAATTGAATGGCCTTCCTCGACGTGGCGCATGATGGAGTATTGGATATGACGGTTTAATGGTCAGACTAAGTAACTAAATGGTGCAGTCGGTGCGGTCCCGGCGGAGTGGGTGTATCCGGTGCAGGGCGGGCAGCGGAGCCGGGGGCAACTGCCGGTCATCCAGCCGATGTCGACGACGCGGTTCGCGCGGCACGGGAAGCGTTCGGCGGCTGATCCGCGACGCCTGTGGCGGAACGCGCGCAGCGGCTCGACGCCGCCAGGCAGTTGCTGGAGGAACGGGCGGACCAGGTGGCCGCCGTGATCACCGCCGACATGGGCTCGCCGCTGGTCTTCGCACGCAAGGTCCAGGTCGGCACGCCGCTGGCCGTGCTCGCCAGCTACGTCGAACTCCTCGCCAGCTACGACTTCGGCGGCGAGCGGCAACGCGCTCGTGGTCCGCGAGCCCGCGGGCGTGGTCGGCGCGATTACGCCGTGGAATTATCCGCTGCATCAGGTCGTGGCCAAAGTCGCCGCGGCTCTGGCGGCCGGGTGCACGGTGGTGTTGAAGCCAAGCGAGGTGGCGCCGCTCGCCGCCTACGAACTCGCCGACATTTTCCACGAGACCGGGCTGCCCGCGGGAGTCTTCAATCTGGTCAGCGGAACGGGAAAGGTCACCGGCGAGGTGATCGCCGCTCACGCCGACGTCGACGTCGTCTCCTTCACCGGGTCGGTCCAGGCCGGCCGCCGGGTCGCGGAGGTCGCCGCGGCCGGCCAGACCTGTAACGCGCTGATCAGAATGCTCGTGCGCACCGGTAACTACGAAGAGGCCGTGGACCTCGCGGCCGTCAAAGCCCTCCTGTTCTGATGGATTACTCGTCGCCGCTCCGTCAGGTTCACTTGACGTACGTTTGGTAGCCGCGAAAGCCGCAAAGTCTTCGTGATCATGACTGAACCGCGGCTGGTGTCAGGTGTTGTCGCAACGAGGAGGTTGTGCGGGGTTTCGGCGGGGTGGCGTTAGGCGAGGGTGCAGCGGTGCGCCCGGTTCCGGGCCGAGAGACCCGGAACCGGGATCGGCGCTGCCCGGTGTCAGAACATCATGGGGGACCAGGGGGCCGGGTCCCACCACATGGCCGCCGAGAGCTCCGTGAGCGCGCCGGGGCGGTGCTCGGTGATCTGGCCGGCGGCCGCCAGCCCGCCGAGCCTGGCGCCGCCTAGGTAGGCTGCGCCGAGGGCGGACATCGGCAGCGTCACGTCAGCGCTGGCCGTCGTACGCTCGCAGGACGGATTCTCGCCGTCGGCCCGGCCGCCAGCGGTGAGCCGCCACCGCCCCTCGTTCGCCGTTAGCTGCGGATCAGCCACCTCGATCACGGTGTCGACGGGACACGAATAGCGACGTCGCATGAGCGCTTCGGGCAGGCTGACGATCCTGATCCAGAGCCCGTCGGAAACCCTGGTCCGGGTCCGGCGCGGGTCGGCAAGCAGGTGCTGGATCGGGTCGTCGGCCGGCCTCATCCGCGTCCTGACCTCGATCACCAGGTCCCTGGAGAGCAGATCTGCCCACAATGCCACCGCCGAGGCCGGATCGGTCCAGAAGAGCTCGCGGACGGAGAGCACCTGCGCCGGCATGCCGTCGCGGCCCCAGTCGGGCTTGGCGGCGTAGAGCGCATAACCCCGCGGGCCCGCCTGATCCTCGGCGATCACGCAACGCAGCGGGCTGTTGCCCTCACGCAGGAACTCCGGATCGGACACACTGCCGTCCCACCAGCCATCGTGCCTGGTCAGCATGCCCGGCCGGGTCGGGCGCACGGCCTCGTAGACCGCCTTCATCTCTGCTGCGGCTGACTTGGGCTCGGCGAGCCTGAGCATCGGCGCTGGTGTCGATGCGGGATTGCTAGCCACGTCGGAGAGCGGGCGCAGGCGGCCGTCACCACGGTTGAAGGTGAAGCTGTACTGGTCGGCGGCGCTGCCGTAGCCGTACCTGCCGTAGATCGCCGATTCGGAGGCAAAGAGCGCCGCGACGGGTTCGCTGCCAGCGGCGATATCGGCCAGCTGGCGGCGCATCAGCGAGGAGAGTACCCCGCGCCTGCGGTGGGTGGGCAGCACGCCGACGCCGCTGATCCCGGCCGCCCCGACGATGTCGCCGCCGGGCACGGTCAGGCCGAACGAGAAGGCCAGGGTGGTGCCGACAGCCCGGTCACCGTCGAAGGCCACCAGCGTGCGCTCGGGCTCGATGACCAGCCGGTCGAACTCGAGCATCTTGGCGGGAGGCACGTTGGAGTTGAAGGCATGGTCGGCAACCTGGCCGAAAGCGGGCAGCTCGGCATCGTCGACTGGGCGGATCGGGTAGCTGACGTCCATGCTCGCTTTCGTACCCCATGACTGCCGGTCGTGCCACCTCTTTATCGCCGGTGTAGTTCGGGTAAGGCTCCTGGGCTCTGGCGGACGGGTCAGGAACCGGTACAGTTTCGCCATCATGGTTTCGAGTTCCGGCCGTCGGCCCTGGTCGACGATGCAGGTCGCCGCGCAGTCGTTCCGCGGCCTCCTCAGGCGGCAGTTCATCACGCGAAACCGCCGGATGGCGTTCGTTCTCGCACTCGCCGTGGTGGGCATCGGCATCGCCGCCGTCCGGGTTTCGGGGTCATGGTTCTCGCCGGGACTGATGATCTTGCCGATCCTGGCCGGCGGCCTGCTGCTCTGGCCGCGTGCGCTGGTAATCCTCTTCGCGATCGTGGCCGCGATGCTCGGCTACGACGTGGCGCTCGACGCGCGGACAGGCTTCGGAATCGTCGCCACGATCGTGATCACGGCCATCTTCGCCTTCTTGCTGGCCCGGACCCGGGCCAAGCTCGGCCTGCTTGGCCTGCGCGGTGACCAGATGCTCGTCGAGTTGCGGGACCGGATCAGGGCGCAGAGCGCGCTGCCCAGCCTGCCGGAAGGCTGGGGCGCTGAGTGGGTACTCAGGCCGGCTGGCGGAGCCTCATTCGGGGGGGACTTCGTCGTCTCGACGTGCGACGGCAAGACGCTCGAGGTCGCCGTCGTCGATGTCTCGGGCAAGGGCATCGACGCCGGGACCAGGGCGCTGCTGCTGTCCGGCGCGTTCGGCGGCCTGCTCGGCTCGGTGCCAGCGTCGGAGTTCCTGTCGGCCTGCAACGCCTACCTGCGCCGGGCTGAGCGTTCCGAGGGATTCGTCACTGCCGTGCACCTCGCGCTCGACCTGACCACGGGCGCTTACGTGATCAGCTCAGCTGGGCATCCGCCCGCCGCCCACTTCGAGGGCGGAAGCGGGCAGTGGCGGCTGACCCAGGCGCGCGGCATCGTCCTCGGCGTCGTGCCTGACCTCCGCGAGGGTGCCGAGCATGGCATGCTGCGGCCGGGGGATGCGCTGATGCTCTACACCGACGGGCTGGTCGAGGTGCCCGGGCGGGACATCGATGTGGGGATCGACCGGCTGCTGGGCGAGGCGGACCGACTCGTCACCGGCGGGTTCACGGGCGGCGCGGCTCGCGTGGTGCAGGCGATGCAGGACAGCGCGGGCGCGACGGACGACTGCGGGCTGGTCCTTATCTGGCGGGCGTGACGTGCTGGCCGCTGCTGAGCCTGGCGACGGCGTGCTCGACCAGCGCGACTAGCACGTCGCGGCTTGACGAGCGCTGCCGGGCGTCGCAGAGCAGCAGAGGGACGTCGTCGGTGAGGTTCAGCGCCGACCGCATCGTCTCCGACGGGTAACGACGCGCATCATCGAAGCAGTTCACCGCGACCACGAACGGCATGCCATTGCGCTCGAAGTAGTCGATCGAGGGAAAGCAGTCGGCGAGCCGCCGGGTATCGGCCATCACGACGGCGCCAAGCGCACCGTAGGCGAGCTCATCCCACATGAACCAGAATCGCTTCTGGCCGGGTGTACCGAACAGGTAGACAACGAGATCATCGCTGATGGAGATGCGGCCGAAGTCCATCGCGACCGTCGTGGTGGTCTTGCGCTCGACGCCCTCGAGCTGGTCGACGAGGGAGCTTGGCTCGCTCATCTCTTCCTCAGTGCGCAGCGGCCGCACCTCGCTCACCGCGCTGACCAGCGTGGTCTTGCCGACGCCGAATCCTCCCGCGACCAGGATCTTGATCGCGACAGGAATGGGCGAGCGGTCGCCGGTCGGATCAGAGTCTGCGTAGGGCATCGGCGACCTCCTTAAGGATTCGCACGTCGTTGAGCCCGGACGCAACGGGCTGATAGATGGTCACTAGGCCGCGTTCCCGCAGGTCGGCGAGGAGTATGCGGACCACGCCAAGCGGAAGATCGAGATCGGCCGCCAGATCGGCGACCGATGCGCGCGAGCGACAGCACCGTAGCAAGCGCATATGTTCAGGTCCAAGCTCAGAGGCGTCCTCAGGCGCAAGTTCAGTACCTGTCCTGCTTCGTATCGCGGATACCAGGGCGACTAGGTCGATGCTCGCGCCACTCGGCCTGGTGCGCCCGGCGGTCAGCGCATAGGGCCTGACCACGCGTTCGCTGCCATCGGCGCCGCCGACGGCTCGCCTGGGATTCGCACGGGTCACGCTTCACCTACGAGCTAACCTGCGCGGGCCGCGGTCGGACTCCGAGATGCTGGCCGACGCGCTTGACCAGCAGGGCCATTTCGTAGGCGATCAGGCCGACGTCGGCGCCGGCCGTAGCCAGGACAGCCAGGCAGCTTCCCTCTCCTGCCGCGGTCACGAAAAGGTAGGCGGATTCGAGCTCGACGATCGTCTGGAGCGGGCTGCCGCAGCTGAAATGCTGGCCGAATCCTCGGGCCAGGCTCTGAAAGCCCGCCGCCACCGCCGCGAGGTGCTCGGCGTCCTCCCGGCCGAGGTCGGCGGATGCTCCGATCGCCAGGCCGTCCCTGGACAGGATTACTGCCTTGTCGATCTGGGCGACCCTGGTGACGAGGTCGTCCAGCAGCCAGTCCAGATTGCCGCTGGTGTTCATAATGATCCTCCTTCGTCTGGCGAGTCGCCCGAGCGCTCCGGGCCGGGAGTGGTTGAGAGCTCGTCATCGGCCGCGTCGGTCACCGAGCGGCCGCGCTGCCAGCCGAGCTGAAGGGCTGCCATCGTGTTCCTGGCAGCTTCAGGGGAAGGTCCTGCGGACACGTCCGCGGCATCGCCGGGGTCCATAACGTTCTGCTGCCGTAGCTGGGGCGCGAGGTTGGCCTGCCGCACTCGCACCGGCAGCCCGTCGACTTCGGCCCCACCGGCGCTCTCGGCATCGGCATCGGCATCGGCCGGCGCGGCGAAGGCCAGCCCGGTGTCACCTGGCGCGGAGTCGGTTAGTCCGGTGTCGGCCATCGTAACGCCGGCCAGTCCGGTGTCGGCCGTCGCAACGCCGGCCAGTCCGGTGCCGGCCGTCGTGATGCCGGGCAGCTCACTGTCGGCCGGAGCGGCACCGGCCAGCTCACCGTCGGCCGGCCCGGCAGCGTCTGGCCCGGGCTCGTTTGACCCGGCGTCGGCCGACTCTGCTCCATCGCCGGCGGGCACGGTGCCGGTCGGCTCGGCGCCCGTCCCGTTGGTGTCGCGCAGGCCGTTGCCGCCCAGGTCAGTGCCGCCCAGGTCAGTGCCGGCCAGGTCAGTGCCGCCCAGGTCGATGCCGGCCAGGTCTGGTGCGGTCGCCGCCTGCCCGCTGCCGGGGGCTGCTGCGCCCGAAATCCCGAGGGCTGTTCCGTTGACACCCCAGCCCGGACGTTCGTTATCCGTCCAGGCGGAGACTGCGTCATCCCACGCGAGACCCGCTTCTCGTGGCTGCCGTGTGGGCAGCTCAGGCGCAGCGACATCGGTGTCGAACGACGCAGCGGCCGGCCAGGGATCCGGTTCTCTGGTCCTCGCCGGCAGTTCAGGCAGCCCGGTCATCCGGTCAGATCCCGAAGGCACCAGGCGCGTCTCGAGGTCGATGACATGCGCTGAGCCCGCCATCGCCCCGGCGCCGGCGGTGAGGGTGCGAGCCGGCTCCGCCGGGGGGCCGGCCAGCTGCGGAACTGGGCGGCCGCCAAGCTCGCGGATTCCGGCGATCGCCGGAATCTCCTCCAGCTCCTCGATATCCACGATCAGGTCGGCGGGTATCAGGACAACGGCCGTGATCCCGCCGTAGGCCGAGCCGCGCAAGGTGACCTTGACATCATGCCGCCTGCCTAGCTGCCCGGCGATGAACAGGCCAAGCTGGTCACTTCCTGACAGGTCGAAGAGCGGCGGATCGGAGAGAGTCTCGTTGATCTGCGCGAGCTGGTGATCGCCCATGCCGAGCCCTCGATCCTCGATCTCGACGACTACGCCGCGAGCCACTTTCTCGCCGTCAACCCGCACGGGCGTAGCCGCCGGGGAGAACGTAGCCGCGTTCTCCACCAGCTCCGCGAGCAGGTGGATGATGTCAGCGACGGCGTGGCCCGCGAGAGCCGCGGTCGTCCGCGAGGTCACCCGGATCCTGGTGTAGTCCTCGACTTCCGCGGCCGCGGCCCGCATGACGTCGACGATGGGGACAGGTTCGCGCCACGTCCTGCCGGACGAGCCGCCCGCCACGATCAGCAGGCCTTCCGCGTGCCTCCGCATCCGGGTGGTCATGTGATCGACCCGGAACAAGTCGGCTAGCTCTTCGGGATCGTGAACCCGCCGCTCCATCGAGTCGAGGAGCTGAAGCTGGCGGGTGAGCAGCGACTGGTTGCGCCTGGCCAGGCTCCTGAAGACGTCATTGACGCCGCGCCGGATCTTGATCTCGTCGACGGCGGCCGAGATGGCAGTCCTGGCGGCCGTATTGAACGCCTCCCTGACCTGCCCGATCTCGTCGTTGCTCGGCGCGAGCCGCGGAACCTCGACGCCCACGTCGATGTCCTCGCCCGCCCGCAGCCGGCTGATGGCTCCTGGCAGCTGCTCGGTGGATAGCTTGACCGCAGACTGCCGCAGATCGCCGAGCTGACGGATCAGGCCCCGGCCGAGGATGATGCCGATGGTGATGGCGGCGACGATCGCGAGCAGCCCGATGCCCGCGATCAGGATCAGGTTGACGAGAAGGCCATGCGCCTGGGTGGTGGCTTGCCGGGCCAGCGTGGCCGTGCCCTTCAGCGTGGCCGCGAGGAATCCGCGCTGGTACGCGGTCTCCGTGGACGTCCATGCCTGCAGCGAAATGGCCTTGGCCGCGGACGGGCCGCCGGCGATGTCGGCCTCCATGCTCGCTAGCTGAGTCACCGCGGCCGGCGGGATGATGGCACTGAAGTAGCCGCGCAGGACGGGATCCAGGTCAGGAAGGGTCTGTGCCCACTCCTCCTGGTGCCGCACCGCAAGCTGGTTGATGAGCATCAGGTCCTCGGGCGGGAACGACCCGGCGATCAGGTCGGCCCTGAGCAGGTCGCTCTCCTCGCCCACGTCCTGTGCCGCCCTGGCCATCGTGAGCAGGTCGGTCGCCTGGACCCCGAGCGGTCCGGTTAGTACCGGCGCGATGGCCTGGTTCAGTACGTTGTCGCCATCGGTCAGCATGGTGCTGTAGGCGCCGGCCGTGTCGATCTTGCTGAGCCCGAGGCTCACCACCGACGTGCGCAGCTCGTTCATCCTGGCCAGGTGGCCCTGCCAGGAGAGGAATGCCTGCCGTTCCTTCGGCACCGGCCCGCTCTTCAGGGCGGCTCGCACAGCGGAACGGAAGTACTTGATGGCAACATCGGTCTTAGCTTCCTGCTTCAGCAGCAGATCGAGGTCGTCATGGCCGGGCCTGGCCAGATACTGGAGCGCGAGGGTCCGTTCCTTGCCGAGCTGGCTCTGGACACTCGCGACCGGCAGCGCCACCAGCTGGCGGATGGCCGCTTCCTGCTTCAGCGTGAGGAGGTTGCCTAGCGTGAGATGGAGCACCTCGGCGTACAGGCCGAGTAGCGCGACGACCGGCACCAGCACGAGCACGATGATTCGCGAGCGGATGGACCGGCGACGCAGCATAGCTAGGTCCTCAGGATCGTGTCAGCGTGGCAGGGCTGACGTTGCTACCCGGGGCTGAGCAGAGATATGTGAGCTTACTCGGCTATTAGCGGTGTTACAGCGGCATCCGCCGCGCCTGCGCCCAGTTTTCGTCATCCCTTCCGCGCTGCCTGCTATGTTCAGTGCTCATCTTGCGGCAAAATGTCAGCTGCCGGACGGGGAGGCTTGGCGATCACGGTGCCATTGCCGCCCCGAGCGGGTAGACCTGCCTGCAGCGGGCGCCGGATACCGGCTCACTGACATGAGCGTGCCGCGCCGTGGCTACGATTGGGGCGCTGGCTTGCCACCTACCCGTGGCCTTCAGAGCCCGGCATTCGCATGGTTCAGCCTTCGGAGAATGGGACGTAGATGACATCACCCCGCGGCTCCTCGGCCGTAGGACGGTCGGCTGGCGGCGATGACGGCAGGACCGTATCGGTATCCATCGGCGCGGACCACGCCGATGTCCTGACCGCGGAGGCGCCGCCTCCGGCGGCGAGCCAGCCTGGCCTGGCCGAGGGCGAGTCGCCGAGCTACGAGGCCGGCCCGGGCTGGGCTCGCTGGCTGCCGCCAGCCGTAGCGCTGCTCATCTCGCTGTGGGGCATCAGCACGCCGTCGTACTGGCGAGACGAGGCGGCGACGATCGCCGCGATCCGCCGGCCGCTCGGCGACCTGATCAGGATGCTCGGCAACGTCGACGCCGTGCACGGCGCGTACTACCTGATGATGTGGCCGCTCGAGCATGTGCTCGGGTCAGGTGCCCTCGTGCTCAGGCTGCCGTCGGCGGTCGCGGTCGCCGTGGGGGCCGCTGTAGTCGCCGCCACCGGCCGGCGCCTGATCTCGCCCTGGGCCGGGCTGGGCGGGGGGCTGCTGTACGCGGTGCTGCCCGTGACGAGCCGGTACGGCCAGGAGGCTCGCTCGTACGCGATGGTGATGACCGTCGCCGCGATCGCGAGTTACCTGCTGGTCCGCGTGCTCCAGGCGGAGCCGGCCAGACGCCGTCGCTGGCTGATCGGCTACGGGGCGAGCATCGCGGCTCTCGGAATCCTGAACATCTTCGGCCTGCTGCTCGTCCCGGCACACGCTGTCACGATCGCCGTCGCCTGCCGCCGCGGCCTGCGCGATCCCGCCGTCAGGCGGCTGGCCATCGGCTGGCTGGCGGCGGCCGTGGCCGGGATGGGCGTGGCCAGCCCGCTGCTCGTCTTCGGCTGGCTCCAGCGCGGCCAGATCGCCTGGCTGGGGGTCAACACCTCCTCGTCCGGGCTCAACACGCTGTTCTCGCTGAGCGGCTCGTTCCTGGTCACCACTGCTGTCATCGCCGTGATCGCGGTGGCGCTCGTGCTCAGCACCGAGACGAGCAGGGAACGGCGCCGGGCGGCGTGGCCATGGCGGCTCGCCGAGCTCAGCCTGCCCTGGCTGATCGTGCCGCCGCTCGTCCTGCTGGTGGTATCGATGGTGCAGCCGGTCTACACCTCGCGCTACATCCTGATCTGCATACCTGCGCTCGCGCTGATCGGCGGGGCGGCCGTCGCCTTCTACGGGCGGCTCGCGGGAGCCATCGCCCTGGCCGTGATTCTCATCGCCGGAGCGACCGCTCAGCTGGGCCAGCGCACGACCGCCGGGCATTACGACGACATCATGGCCCTCGACCAGATCGTGGCCGCGAACGCGCGCCCCGGCGACTACGTCCTGTATACCAACCCCAATGCCGAGAGCTTCGGGGCGGCCTACTCCTACGGGCTCGGCAAGCTGCCCAACATCGCGCTGAAGCAGGGCCCGATCCCGTCGGGCACCCTGGCCGGCACGAACGCGTCCCTCGCTGAGATCAGGTCACGGCTGGCGCACGCCAAGCGGGTCTGGGTAGTGGAGATCAACAGCCTCAGCTCGGATCCGCTGCTGCTGAGCCTGAGCGGCCTGCCGATCTCGGCCACGCCGATAATGGACTACCTGCCGTTGCAGTTCCACAGTTACTGGCACGAGCGCGGCGACTACCTGATCCTTTTCACCCGCACCTGACCCGCGGCGCACGTCGTGACCCCCGGGGCACACGTCACCCCCCGCACGTCCAGGCGGGACCAGCGCCCGGCCGGACATGGCGCAGCGCAGGGGGCTGCGCCGCGCTGGCTGCGCTGGCGCCGATCAGGGGCGTGCGGTGCCGCTGATCTGGTCGAGCAGAGCCCGGACCTCGGCCTCGGGGTAACGGCGGTGACCGCCCAGTGTCCGAACCGAGGTGAGCTTTCCGTCCTTCGCCCACCGCGTGACGGTCTTCGGGTCGACCCGGAACATGGCGGCGACCTCGGCCGGCGTCAGCAACCGAGTGAACTCGGGTGCCTGTCGACTAGTGCTCATATTGACGATTCCTCCCCACGATCGCTCACGGACTAGGCAAGATCCAGCGAACGATCATAATCGTGATTATTAAAGCATAAACAGGGCACCGTTGAGAAGACGTTATGCTTACGTGTCGTTTTCAAGTACCTGAAGAGATGACACGTCCGGCAGCTACGCCGGGTTCAGTGCCGCAGTCTCAGTGCTGCCCCGAGGTTCGGCCGGATCGGCATGGCCGGCGCCCGACTCGGTCACTGAGCCTGGAATGGCTGCCTCGGGCTGGTGCGCCGGCGGCACCGCCAGCTCGCACCAGACGACCTTGCCCGTTCCGGTCCGCCTGGTCCCCCAGCGCTGCGCGACCTGGCTCACGACCTGCAGGCCCCGGCCGCGCTCGTCGCCCTCGTCGGCCTGACGCAGCCTGGGCGCGGCCGCCGAGTCGTCCAGGACCTCGCAGAACAGCCCGCTCTCGAGGACGAGGCGAAGGCTGATCTTGCTCTGGGCGTAGCGAACGGCATTGGTCACCAGCTCGGAGACGACCAGCTCCGCCGCCGGGATCAGCTCGGCCAGGCCCCATTGGCGCAGCGGACGCCGGATAAGGGATCGGGCGCGCCGCGCGGCGGTCAGCTTCGGCGTGAGGTTCCACGAGACGTGCCGGTCCGACCCGATCCGGCGCAGCCTGGCGATCAGGATCGCGATGTCATCACGCTGATGGTCGTCGTAGACGCCGGCCAGGGTTCGCCGGCACAGGTCGTCGAGCGGCTCGGCGGACGATCCCGGGCCGAAAATCTCCTTCAGCCCGGCAAGGCCCTGGTCGATGTCCTCGGTGCGCTTCTCGACCAGGCCGTCGGTGTACATCACCAGCAGGCTGCCGTCCTCGATCTGGAGCGTCCGGCTGCCGATCGGGCTGGCGCCGATGCCGAGCGGCGGCGCGGGGGAGACGTCGAGGAACTCGCTGTTCCCGTCCGGGCGGACGAGCAGCGGCGGCAGATGCCCGGCCGACGCTACCTCGCAGGTTCCGTCGACGGCGTCATAGATGGCGTAGACACAGGTCGCGAAGTGCGGCTCGAGCTCACCGAGTTCATGCATCAGGTCATCGAGCCGCTGCAATGTCTCCGCGGGCGGCAGCTCGAGCATGGTCAGCGTCTTGATCGCGGTGCGGAGCCTGCCCATCGTCACTGCCGCGCGCACGCCGTGGCCGGCGACGTCGCCGACCACGAGCGCCACCCGCCCGCCGGGGAGGGCGATCGACTCGTACCAGTCGCCGCCGACCTCGATCAGCTTGCTGCCCGGCAGGTACCTGTGGCGCACCTCGACCGAGGCAGGATGGGACAGGCCCGTGGGGAGCATGCTGCGCTGCAGGGTAAGCGCGGTCGCGCGTTCCCGGCTGTAACGGCGGGCGCTGTCCATGAACAACGCGGACCGGCCGGCGAACTCCATGCCGATCTCGGCGTCGTAAGCGTCGAAGCGATGGAACCCGATGTTCCTGGTGCAGACGAAGAACCCGAGCAGCGCGTCCCCGGCTAGCAGAGGCAGCAGCAGCATCGAGCGCCCCGCGATCAGTCGTGACACCGGCGTGCGGACCCATATCTGGGCCAGGTCGGCGGCAGCCTCATCGCTCATGATCACGCTGACCGGCTGCCGGCTCTTCAGGCAGCGCGTGTAGGGCGTCCCGGCCGGGTACCGCAGTATCTCGCCGACGGGGAAGGCCGCGTCCCAGCCGGCGTCACTGTCGTCATAGGCCACCGCGAGCCGCCGGACCAGGTTCGTGCCGTCGCTGGCCATGTCGGGATGCTCCGCGTCGCCCATGACGCTCTCGAGCATCAGCAAGCCCGCCGAATTGCAGAAGTGCGGAACGAGGATATTGACCAGCTCGGGCGCCATCTGCTCGATGTCCAGTGCTCCGCCTATGCGCTTGACGGCGCCGTCGAGCAGGGCGTGCCGCATCAGAGCCGGATCGATGAACCGCTCGGCGACCGGAGGCGGGATGCGCATGATCACCTGGGCGAGCAGATCCGGATCGTTCGAGCGAATCGGCTCGACGGTCACGACTGCGTCGACCACCGACCTGCTTGCCGTGCGGACGGACAGGACCGTCGTGATCACCCGGTCCGATCGGATCGCGTCGATCAGGCCGCCGAGCGCCTCGGCGGGGTCGCCTGGGCCGGTGATCAGCGTGCGGAGGTCGATTCCCAGCAGCTTTCCCGGCTTGTCAGCGAGGATGTCGCCAGCGCCGCGGTCGTGCTGGAGAATCCGGCCGGCCCGGTCGATGCCCAGGGTCAGTGTCTGCGCGGAGGTGCTGGAAAGGACGGCGGACACCTCGGCTGCCATTGCCGATGCCACCTCGTCCTGGCCTCCTCGCTGCGCATGCACTGTACGAACCAGTATGAAACATCGCGCCGCGAAATGAGCATGAAAGGCTGATCGCCGGGGGCCGGCCGCAGGAAACCCGCTCGGGCACCCGGAGCGCGGCCGCGCGGGAGGGGCCGGGCGGCCTGGTCAGCCCGAGGCGTCCCTGGCTGGCTCACCGTGCCCGGCGTTGCCGCGCCCGCGTCCCCAGTACGCCTTAGGAGACATCTGGTCCTGGCGCAGCCCGCGGGCAGCCAGGATCTCGCGCAGCTTCAAGACGACGGATGCCTCACCGAACAGGTACGCGTGGCCCTCGCCGGCCCGTAGCTCGATCTCGGCAGCCTCGGCAGCGAGCAGCGCCGGGTCGCCGGCCTGCCCGCCTAGCCGGTGCAGCCAGCTCAGCCGGGTTCTGGCCGGAGCGAGCAGTTCCTGCTCGTCGTCGGGACCGGGTACCTCGATGACGAGCGTGGCGTCGGCGTCTCCCGGCAGCGATTCGGTCATCGCGAGAATCGCCGGCATCGCCGACTCGTCGCCCATGAACAGGTGCCAGCCCGCCTCCGGCGACGTGGTGATCTTCCCGCGCGGGCCGATTCCCTCGATCGTGTCGCCCGGGCGGGCCGCCCGTACCCAGCGCTCGCCAGGGCCATCGCCGTGCAGGACCACGTTGAGCGTCAGCGTCAGCGTCGCGCGGTCCACGGAGCGGATGGTGTAGCGCCGCCGCACCGGCCTGGGCCCTTCGGCTGCGACCAGGAGCATGACGTCCTGACCGGGGTCGTAGCGGAACCCGGCAAGCTCGGGCGCGGTCAGCAGGATCCGCTGAACGCTCGGCGATATCAGCGCGGACCCGACGACCTCGAAGGACAGCCGCCTGGCGGCGGCCAGCGGCCCAGTCAGGTCCGCGAACGGGTCATCGAGTTGCGTGCGGACCGATTGCGGCAGGGCGTCGCTCACGCGTGCGGACCATCCTTCCTGCGGGCACCTTGGCCGGCCGATGCGATGGATCTACAGTAGGCGAGCGCTCCGCTGGCCCACCGCACGGGAGTCCGCCGCGCGCTCCGTTGCGCAAAATGATCTTTCCCGACCCGTCCAGGCGACACGGCGCAGAGCAGCGGCATCTCATCCATTTCGATTACTCTATGTAGCTGTCTCTGTCACGAACAATCGGTGCGTACTATTCGCGGTCGTGGTCCCGATGACCGCCCCGTTCCGGGCCGCCCTTCTGCCGTTTTAGCAGGATAGAGGACATGCTCGGGTCCGATTGATCACACCGGACAGAGAAAATCAGCCGAGAATCGTCAGAGCGTTTGGCTACTGACAGCCAGAGAGTGGTAACGTCACGTAGCGAACTGGCAGGGCGGGAATAACTAAGCGCTACCTTTGCCAGCCCAAGATCTTCGCCGCAGACCGGTCGGCTTGACCGCCCAAGCAACCGGAATGCAGCAGCGGCAGACCCACAGGAAGGAACTACACGATGCGCAAGCGCTTTACCCGGGCGTTCTATGCGGTATCGGCGGCGGCCGTGGTGGCATCTAGCCTCAGCCTGAGCGTCGGCACGGCGAGCGCTGTCACTCACGTCAAGAAGGACACGGTTGCCTGCGGCTCCATCTGCGTCAGCCTGTTCAACGCCCAGCTCGGCTCGGCCACGACCCTGAACGCCTACGTCCCCGGTGACACCGGGGCCGGCGGCAGGGTCGGGCAGAAGGTCAACATGCATCTCGCCGGTAACTTCCGGCCGAATGGCGACTTCGAGCCGTCGATCTCCGGGTTCGTGTTCCAGTACTGCGGATTCCTGGCGAATGACTTCTTCTCGCCGACATCGTACGTCTGCACGCACTACCCGTTCTTCGACGTGTTCGAGCTCAACTGGGCGCCGTTCGGCAACGAGTCGGCCCTGTGCGCTGGTGTGGCGAAGGGTGGCGTGGCCGGAGAGAGCGTCACGCTGCAGGACTGCGGCATGAGCGCCAACACGGTGTGGATTCTCGACCGCAACAACGCCACGCTCGGCACCGACTGCCGCATCGCCACCACGCCGCCTGTCGGCCCTGGCAATGACCCGTCGGTCAACTACTGCCCATGGATCAACGGCGGCGACACGAAGTTCAGCCAGCCGCTGGTCATGACGCTCAACTCCGGCACGCAGAAGCCGACCAACCAGGTCATGCTGCAGCCGGAGAGCCACGTTGGTGGCGAGGTCAGGACTAACCAGCTGTTCGCCTTCTACTTCGGTCCGGTCTAAAGACCTGAGGTAGGAAGCTGGTCGACGGCAGCCCCTCCCGGGCCCTGGCTCGGGAGGGGCTGTCGCGTTGTTGCCGCCACTCTGCGCGCCGCACCCTCTGCGCCGCCCGGTGCGCCGCCCCCGCGCGGCGTCGAGTTCATGATCGTGGTGGCTTTTCGTGCTATCACGCGGTCTACCCACCACGATCATGGAATGAGGTGGTGGGTTGCCGGGGCGGGACATGGGCAGGATCGATGTCATGTCATGGAAGCCGTTTCTCGCCACCGGAGCAGCGACCACGGCCGCGGCCGTCATCGGAGGTATCGGGACCGACCCGGCCAGCTCGTGGTACCAGGGGCTGGATCTGCCGGACTGGCAGCCGCCCGGTGAGGTCATCGGCCCGGTGTGGACGGTCCTCTACGCGTCGATAGCGGGGGCTACCGGGCTGGCTGCCGACCGGGCAGGGCCCGGCAGGCGAACCCGGCTGGCGGCGATCCTCGGCCTCAATCTCGGCCTGAACGCTGCCTGGCCATGGGTGTTCTTCCGCGCGCACCGGCCCGAGCTCGGCGTCGCCGTCATCGCCTGTCTCGAGGCGACGACCGTGGCGCTGGTCAGGGAAGTCGGCAGGACGGACCGGAGGGCGGCCGCTGCGCTGCTGCCGTATGTCGGCTGGAACCTGTTCGCGATGACGCTGAACGCGGCGGTCACGGCGCGAAACCACGGCTAGCGCTGAAGCTGATGCGCCGACGGCGGTTCAGCGGCGGCCGGGCAACCTGAACGCACCGGCGGCAAAGCCCGTGGCGATGTAGATGACCGTGACGACGAACCAGATGATGATGAGGAAGCCCCTGTCACCCTGGTACGCGGCCATCCTGTAGGCGAACATCGTGAGCGGGACTCCGGCGCCGACAGCACCGATCGCCACACCGGCCAGAACGGAGCGGCGCTTGGCGAGCACGGCTGGGTCGGGTGGAGCAGGTCGCGCCTTAGGCTGCGGCACGCTCGCGAGGTGAGCGTCAACCCGTGCCCTTATTTCGTCGTCGATCTTCCTCATGAAGGACTCGACGACCGCGTCGCCGTACTCCGGCCCGAGTTCTCTGTGCACCTCGGCTGCGGCGCGGATCTCCTCCGATGACAGCGGCGGGTGGTCATGGCCGGACAATAGCTGACGCGCGCACCGATCGGTTTGTGCCACGCTCTAGGGCACCGGGCATTCCAGGTGCGCAGGTCGTTGTGAGGAAGGTGCCTCGGTTATGGCGGCGCCACCGTTCCCCGCCTGGCAGAGGGAATTGGCAATAGCAGCGGCTTCACCCTCGTGGTTCATCCGGGGACGCTCGACGTCACCGTCAACGCGACCGTGTTCCGGGCAACGCCTAGCAGAGTTCAGCGCCGTGTGCGGGCAGGTTCCGGTCACTTGCAGGACGGAAGGAAGTTCACGGTCACGGTCCTGCCCGCCAGGACCGTGACCGGCCGGTCTGGCAGGTACGCCTGCGGCGCGCTGATCATGTAGGCGCCTGGTACGAGTCTCAGCCGGTACGGAGTCGATGGTGACCTGGTCAGGACGACCCGCCTGGATGCCACGACGCGCCCGTTCTGGCGTGCGTATACCGTCACCGACGCCTGACCAGGCCGCGCGACTCCGACACACGGTGCCGCCATGCCGGAGACTGTCCCGAAGCTGCCCGGGGACTGGCTGCAAGCCACCGGTCCGACGAGAACTCCCAGCGCCAGCGCTGATGCGATCCACGCACGGTTCCTGCCGGGCAGAGCTTGACGTTCAGCCCTGGTGAGGTGGCTGCCCGGCGGATCGCCGTCGTCGAGTCGCCAGCAGAGGTGCTCGGATTCTACAGCCTGGATGGCAAGCCTCCCGATGGCGAGCAACCTATGGGATCGTTCCCGAATCTATCGGCACTGGGCTCGGGCGCAGGCTATGGCAGCACGCCTTGGGCGCCGCCAGCAAGGCTGGATTCAGCTCGTTGCACATCGGGGCCGAGCCCAATCCGTTGATGCTCTTCCAGCTGGGTCACGTCAAGAACCATGATAGCGGGACCACTAGCTTACTAACTGCCGGTAGCAAATGACCGGAGGTCCGCCAGGCGTCGTGCGCCAGTTGCCGTGGGTGGCCGTGAGGCACCCCTGATGCCCGTTCTGTCGGGCACGCAGCGGGCACGCCATCCGGCCGGATCGCAGTCACGGCATGGCTCCTACTCGTGATCATTCGCCTAGACTTTGGCGTGCAGGCGCCGAACTGAGGGAGCTGCAGGTGAGTGTCGAAGCATCCGAGATGGTCAGCGTCTCCCGTGCCGAACTGGATGCGCTGAAGGCCGAGCTGAGGCGGTTGCGCCGTGAGGTTGGGCGAGGCGTGGCCAGGGCGCGTATTCGGGGTGATCCCGGCCCGGGCGATGACGCGCCCGCGTTCACGCGAGGAGAGCTTGCTGAAGCATGGGGAATTAGTGAGTGATCGGCTCGTCCGCTTCCCCGGAGCGTCCTGGCAGGAGATCGAAGCGCTGCCGCAGCCGCTGCGCTGGACGGTTCAGCGCACGATCTTCCACCTGCTAGACGAGCCAGTCCCGACCCTCGCGGACACCTTCCCCAGCAACGATCCGCTGCCCGGGGCTTACGAGCTGCACTTGCCCGCTGACAACGTGACGATCTGGTACACAGTCACCGTGTACGAAGGTCAAGAGGTCATCAGCATCCAGCATGTGAGCCTGGATACCTGACCTGGGCAGGAGCATCGGAGCGGGCGACGAGAATCGTACTCGCATGACCAGCTTGGAAGATCGGTGGCGCGACCTGGCGGGTGAGCTGCGGAAACGTCTGGGCAGGTCAGGGGCGTTCGAGTGCCCGTGAGTCACCGTGACTGAACCTTAATCACCGCGGCGTGTGGCACATTTGTGGCACGGCCGATCGAATCCAGAATCGCTGGCAGCAGCCCAATCAGCAGCGCGTCGCGACCGGATGGGTCGGACGCGGCACCGCTAGGCGCACGACTCTATGGTCGTGGCCAGCCTTCGATGGGGCGGCTGATACGACTAGCGGCGCCCGAGAACGGTCGTGAGAGCTTCGTCGATCCCCCATTGCTGTTCCGGGGTGACCCGGCCCACGAGTTCGCCCAGGCGGCCGACATCGATGGCACCAACCTGCTCGACTAGAACGCGGGTGATCTCGCCGAGGAGATCGATCTCGGGGCGGAATGATGCGGGCCTCGCGCTGTGCGACGTCGGCGCGACCAGCACCACCGAACGCGGCAGTAGCTCGTTAGCCTGGACGATAACTCCATATCGGCGGCCTTGCTGCTCGTGGCCCGTTCCGGGTGGAGGGCGGAACTCGTGGATGTCACCCCGTAGCACGCATACCCTCCATGAGGGCTGCTACCTCGAGCATCTCGCGCCGGTCGTCTTCGTCAGCTTCGAGCGCCGCGACCTCGGCGGCTAGTGCGGAGCGTCGCTTCAGGCGGGCGGCGCTGTCGAGTATGGCGCGCCGGATGGCTTCGGACCGGCTGAGGCCGGCTGACTCAAGCTGAGCCAGCGCTCGCAAGGCCTCAGAGTCGAGTCGCACGCTGATGGCTGATGACATGCAACCACCGTATCACGATCTGTGATACACCCGGGGTCACTCAGGATGGAGCACGAAGGAGGATGGTCCGCGGCGGTTCTGGAGGAGGTTCCCCGATGCGGCGCGACTTGGCAAGGCTTGACGCGCGACATCGGGCACGTGTGTGGCACGAAGTCGGCAGGTGATGCCACCTTGAGCAGGCCGCACGCTCACGGCGCAGTCGCTGACCTGCGAAGACGGGTCAGA
The DNA here is from genome assembly GCA_035532775.1 of Streptosporangiaceae bacterium. GTDB lineage: Bacteria > Actinomycetota > Actinomycetes > Streptosporangiales > Streptosporangiaceae > Chersky-822. The sequence continues at coordinate 1,214 of DATKQH010000300.1, read as the reverse complement.
GCGGGCGACGAGAATCGAACTCGCATGACCAGCTTGGAAGGCTGGGGCTCTGCCATTGAGCTACGCCCGCGCGGCGGCTGAGCCACCATAGGGTAGCGTACCGGCTTCACCCGAATGCGGGTGCAGGGGCTCAGCGGACTGATGGGACAGCAGGCGAGGCTTCCGGCATCGCGGCGGAGCGCTGGCCGGCTCGGCGTTCGCCCCCGCTCGGCTTCGGTCATGACAAGATAAACTTCGGAGTCCAACGGGATGTGGCGCAGCTTGGTTAGCGCGCCTGCTTTGGGAGCAGGAGGCCGCGGGTTCGAATCCCGCCATCCCGACCAGGTCAGAGGGCATATGGCTGATCACCGGGCTCGGAGTGGGAGCCAATGTGGGAGCCACGCGCTAGCGTTCTGAGCACGTTAGACAAGCGGCGTGGCCATGGCGAGGACTCGGTTTCTTCGATCATCGGACCGGCACCGAGTGCCGGGATGCCAGGCTTCACAAGCAGTGCGCCGGGCGGTGGCGCGGGGTCGTCTCTGTCGGGTATGGAGCTGATGGCAAGCGGATTCGACGAAAGGTCAGCGGCCGGACGAAGACGGATGTCAGGGACAAGCTTCAGACGCTCCACGACGAGCTGCGCGAGGGCGTACGAACGTCGGCGACGTACACAGTCCGAGATGCGGTCGACGAGTGGCTGGCCCAGGGCCTCGTAGGTGTGTCGCGTAAAACGATCTCCACGAACCGGGAGGTGCTAGCCCCGCTGGTCGCCCTGATAGGCACCGCAAAGCTCAGGGATCTGACCGCTGCCGATGTGAGGTCGGCACTGGCGCGGCTGGCAACTACCCGATCCACCAGGTCCGTGCAGATGACGCGCGGCGCACTCGTCCGGGCGATCAGACACGCCGAAGCTAACAATCTCGTGGGGAGGAACGTCGCGGCGCTCGTCAGCGCCCCGAACGGCCTGGAAGGGCGGCCGTCGAAGTCGCTGACCGTGCACGAGGCGCAGGCGCTTATCAAAGCAGTCCATTGTGCCCTGGGGTGACGCCGCTACGGCGTGAAAGTTTGGGCAGCTGGCCCGCCGTTCCCCGGGGAGCCCGGCTGCGCCGGGCGCTGGCGCGCTGTTGTGCGGGCATGCCTGACCGTGCACGCGGATGTTGCGCGGGTCGTTTGAGAGGCTGTGGCCGCGGTCGTTCGCTGACGTCGTTTCCTTCTTGGCGGGCCTGACCCCGTAA
>DATKQH010000299.1:0-11902 GCA_035532775.1 Streptosporangiaceae bacterium | reverse complement strand
TGACTGTCGAGCATCCCGAGATATGCCCCCGGGTCGTCCAGGTATCCGAGCTCTCCCATGAGCCGCTCCGCGTAGAGCGCCCAGCCCTCGCCGTGGCCGGATACCCAGGACATGCGCTGCCAGCGGTTCAGGCTCTCCCTGTCCGCCATGGCGTGCGCTCTCTGCAGGTGATGGCCGGGAACGCCCTCGTGGTAGACGACCGTGACCTCCTTCCAGGTGGAGAAGGTCTCAACGCCGTCCGGCACCGACCACCACATCCGCCCGGGCCGGGACCAGTCATCGGAGGGCCTGGTGTAGTAGATCCCTCCGTCGTTGGTGGGTGCGATCACGGCCTCGATCCGGTGCGCGGGCTGCGGGATGTCGAAGTGCATCCCGTGCAGCTCCGAGATGGTGCGCTCGGCCAGTTCCTGCATCCAGGCACGGAAGTTCTCGCGCCCCTCGACGCGCCGGGCCGGGTCTTCGTCCAGGATCGCCACGGCCTCCTGGACGGTGGCCCCAGGCTGGACCAGGTTACTGACCCGTGCCATCTCGGCCCGCAGCCGGGCGATCTCCTCCCAGCTCCAGGCGTAGGCCTCCCGCAGGTCCACGGCGGCGCCGAGGAAATACCGCGAGGCCCGGGCGTAGACCTCAGGCCCGCAGGCATCCTTCTCCCTGGCCAGCGGCATCAGCTCGCGGTCGTGGAAGGCGCCAAGCTCGGCCGTAGCGGCCGTAGCCGCGCGCGCGGCCACGCCCAGCTCCCCCCGCAGCGAGTCCGGGACTCCGGTCAGCCGCCCGACCAGTCCTGAATAGAAGAAATCCCCCGGCCTGGCCCAGGCCGCGCACTGCCCGGCGACCTCCTCGACCTGCCGCCTGGCCGCGCAGCGGCCATTCCTGGCCGCGTCGAGCAAGGTCGCGGACAGCTGGCGGTAAGCCCCCGGCACCGCGGCCATCCGCCTGGCGATGTTGGCGGCGGCCTCCTCGCCCTCCGTCGGCATCAGGTCGAAGACCTCGCGCACCATCTGCACCCAGCTGGTGATGGTGTTGAGCTCGCTGGTGGTGTCCCCGGCGTCGTAGCACTCCACAGCCAGTGCCAGCCGCTCCCGCATCGCGGCCCGCGCGACCTGCTCGCGCGGCTCCGGGGCTTCGGCCGCGTCAACGGCCGCGAGGGTGGAGCGATCCAGCCCGGCCCGTCCGGCGAACCCGTCAGCACCCAGATCCGCCAGCTCGTGGTCGTGCCCCGCGATCCCGGCGTAAGTGGCGTAGCACGGGTCCAGCGCGGCGGCCCGCTCCACGTACTCCGCCGCGATGTCGTCGATCGAAGGCATACCTGAAACCTAGCCCCCGGGCACCGCGCCGCGCCGGATGGCTGTGCCAGCGACCCGGTTGCGGGCCAATGCCGCTGTGCATCGCCGCGACCGCTTCCGCGGTCGCTGCTGGCGGGAGTACGGCCATGGAGCCCGACCATATGCGCGCGCTGCTGCCGCCATCAACGCGGTTTCCGTGCATCATCGCGGCTGGCGTTCAGGTGTGCTCGTCTGGCTGGAGGGGTTCGCTGAGTGCGTCGAGCAGGCTGCGGCGCCGGCCGGCCGTGCGCTGATGCCGGTCGGCTTCGCGTTCCCAGCCCCGGTGCCGCGCGTGCTTGCCGGCCTGCGCCTGCTGGGCCGCAGGGGTTTGCGTGGCCTGGGGCCCGACACGTCTGGTGCGCTGGAGGTGGCGGCTGCGTGGATGTCTGGCCGGGCGAGTGCGGCCAAGAACGACATCTACACCATCGCCGGATCCGCGACCGGCGCCCCCGGGGTCACCGGCGACGGCGGCCCCGCGACCTCCGGGCTGCTGAACGGCGCCGGCCGGATCGCCTCGGACGCGGCCGGGAACCTGTACATCGGGGACGGCTCCAACCGGCGGATCCAGGAGATTCCCGCCACCAACAGCAGCCAGTGGGGCCAGCAGATGCACGCCGGCTACATGTATACCGTCGCCGGCAGCGCGGCCGGGGTCAAAGGCGAGTCCGGTGACGGCGGCCCCGCCGCCGCCGCGCTGATGAGCTACGCGATGGGCGTCTCGATCGACTACAGCGGCAACCTGTACATCACCGACATGTACGGCGGCCGGCTCCGCGAAGTCGTCTCCGCCGGCAACACGCCGTTCTTTCTCTACCCCACCCCCGGCAGCACCATCAACGGCACCTTCTACCCTGGCGGCGTCACCGTCACCCACGCCAATGGCTCCCAGGCCACCTTCTACCCCAAACCCGCGGGCGGCTGGCTAGGGCGAGGCAGCTGAAACCGGGGGAGGAGCCGAAGGCGGTGCCCGTGCGGGTGCTCGTCCGCCTCTCCATCCGCGATACCGCTCCGGTAAACCTGGGCATTGTGGCCCGCCGCTCGCGGCGGTGCGGCGAGATCCCAGTAGGTGATCCACTCCAGCTCGTCGATCGGTTCGACCTCGTCATCGATGGCAGCGAGGGCCGCGTCAACCCGCGCCGGCGACTCGCCGCTCCAACACGCGATGTCGCGCCGGGTGGGCGGGCCATACGCGCCCAGTGGATCAGAACGAGTTCGACTAGAGCCTGCCCGGCGGCAGGCTCATCGGCCGGGATCAGGCTGCGTGCGTTGCGGTGCCCGCTGGGGATCGCGCCTGGTGCGGTCATCGAGTGCATCATCGGGTACCGGGTCCGGCTCGGGGATAATTGCGGCCTGCGGATCCGCATTCAAGCTTCGGATCTGCCCAGCCGCATCTGCGTACTGGCGGCAACTTCCCCGGCTTCGGCACACCCACGTTGCCGGCCGATGGAACGAGCTTCTTGATCGAGCGGTCCGGCAGGTCCTCGCGCAGGCGGAGCCGCCGGCGCGGAAACCGATGGTGCGGACGGCGCCGCGGTTGGACGTGTTCAAGAGTGCGATCGAGCAGGCGTCAGCGCCCGGGCATGACGGCAGCGGCGGCGGAGACGCGCAGGAAATCGAGCTTCGCGGCGGCATCGGATCCCGAGGCCGCCGTGCAGGCGACGATGCGCAGGCCGGTGCCGGCGACGCTGAGCACGTCGCAATCGAGCTCGACATCACCGACGACGTCGCTCCGCACCACCTTCCGCTCCGACTGGTGCTCGCCCACGGCGCCGCTCTCCCACAGCTCCCGGAACTGCCCGCTCGACGCCAGCAGCTCCTCGACCAGGGCCCTCACCCCGCGATCTCCGGGGTATCGGCCCTGAACCCGGCGGAGGTCGGCCACGAGCGACGCCCCGAAGGCGTCCTTATCGCCCGACTGGCTGATGATCCTGCTCTCGCCGTCGCCCAGGGCCGTCCCGGTGAAGTGTGACCGCAAGAGGTCCGGCCGGCCCGTTCGGGCTCGGACGGGCTCGCCGAGAAGGGCCGCCCAGAGCGGGCTCCAGGTGAGGAGGTCCCACGAGGCGGTGAAGACGGCAAGAGGGATCTCCCCGAGGCGGGCTACCAGGCGCTGCACGCCGGGCGGGATGTGCGCGGGCACGTCGCCGGGCGACGGCGGGAGGAGCACGGCGACGACGAAGAGATGATCACGCTCGGCGTCGCTCAGCTGGAGCGCCCGGGCGAGCGACGCCGCGACCTGGTCGGACGGTCGCCGGGCGCGTCCCTGCTCCAGGCGCACGACGTAGCCGACGCTCAAACCGGCCAGCGAGGCGAGTTCCTCGCGCCGCAGGCCCGCCGCCCGCCGCGAATCGCCGGCGGGAAGCCCCACGTCGGCAGGCGAGAGGCGGTCGCGCCAGGAGCGCAGGAGCGTTCCCAGGTCACCGTGCGAATCCTGCATCAGCCCAGTTCTGGCAGCGGCCGCAGGATCCTGGGTGGTACTGCCAGTCCCCCTGCTCGCCCGGGCCTGGATCATCCGGCGGGGTCGCCGCAGACTCGGAGCATGACGACAACACTGATCACCGGAGCCAGCAGGGGCCTCGGCTATGAAACCGCCCGCCGCCTCATCGGGGCCGGGCACACCGTATGGATGAGCGCGCGCGGCGCGGCGCGCGGTCAGCAGGCCGCGGATGCCCTCGGCGGCCGGCTCGTGCAGCTCGACGTGACGAGCGACGCGTCCGTCGCGGGCGCCGCCGAGACGGTCGCGGCCGCGGGCGGCCTCGACGTCCTGATCAGCAACGCCGGCATCTCCGGTCCCCGCAGCCAGGCCGCGGAACTGACCGCAGCGGACGCCCTGGCCGTCTACGGCGCCAACGTCGTGAGCATCGTCCGCATGATCAGCGCCTTCGTGCCCGTCCTCCGCGCATCGAGCGCCCCGACCATCGTCAACGTGACCAGCGGCCTGGGATCATTCGCCCTCGTGCACGATCCCGGGCGGATCGAGTCGAAGATCAACGCGCCGCTCTACACGTCGTCGAAGTCCGCCGTCACGATGCTCACGGTGCAGTACGCCAGGGCGTTCCCGGAGATGCGCATCAACGCGGCCGACCCCGGCTACACCGCGACCGATTTCAACGGGAACAACGGCACGCAGACGGTGCAGGAAGGAACCGACGCGATCGTCGACCTGGCCACCCGCAGCGGCGGGGGCCCTACCGGCACGTTCATCGACCGCTGCGGCGCCGCCCCCTTCTAGCGCTTCAGCTGCGGATCCAGTGCGGAGGTGCGAGACCCAGGGGTGACCACATGTGGCGGCTCCCCGGCCAAGACGTCGAGCCCGGATCCGGTCACCTCGATTCCGAACGGTCCGGGCCGGGTCGCGATCACCACACCGATTGTTCTCAGGATGAGAGCAAAGCGGATTCGGAGCGGGAACCCCTGCTGGCGCCCAGGACGGGCAAAAAGGTCACCCGGATGTCTGGGCATCGCGGTGCGCGAAGTATGCAAGGAACTGGCTGCACGACCGGGCCAGCAGCCCAGCTGACCAGCGCGTCCACCAGATGCAACCTGGGCGCGCCCGGCCCCGCACCCGGGGGCGTGATCGTGCCGGCGTGCAGGTAGGTCGCGTCGGGACGGCGATGGAGGCCGCGGGGTGTCAGAGCTTGCCCACCGTGACGGAACGCGGCCGCGGCCGGCGATTATTCGGCCAGCGTCAGTTTAAGCTGGCCCCTGCCTGTCAGGTTGCACTGCGTGGGTCGGCAGGTAGGTGCTCCTTGGGCGGCGTACCACAGGTCGTGACGTGCGGTGATGAGGGTTATCTAGGCGTCGAGTCGGGCTGGGGCTGCGCGGAGGCCGGCTGTCCGGGTTCCTGCGTACAGCCGCCGGTCCCAGACGGCGACGACTAGGTCCGGGTCCCCGATGGCCAGGGCGCTGGCGAGGTGGACGGCGTCCGCGCCGCGCAGCGCGTGGGAGCGGGCGAGGTGGCCGGCGTGCCGTTCTACGGCGGGGGTGAGCTCGACCGGACGGGTGGCGGCCCAGTAGGTTTCCCAGGCTTGCTCGGCGGCGTCGAGGTCGTGATCGCTGAGGTCGTGGTTGCGGGTGGCGGCGGCGAGCGCGGCCCGCACCTCGGGATAGGCGAGGCGGCTGGAGACGGCGGCGTCGCCGCCGTCCCATAGTTCGGCGGCGAGTTCGCTTCCGGGTTCCTCGGCCAGGAGCTTGACGAAAGCGCTGGAGTCGAAGTAGACGAGCGGCATCGTCAGCGCCGCTGGTCGCTGACGATGTCGGCTACGGGCCGGCGCGGGCGGGGACGAGGTTGCCCGGTTGCCTGGGGCCGCTCGGCTGTCGCGGGCCGACTGATGACCCCGTCGGCGGTCAGGCGCTCCAGGATCGCGCTGGTAGTCAGGCCGAGCAGCCTGGCGACCGGGATGCCATGGTCGGTGATGATGACTTCGTCGCCTCCGCGTGCTCGTTCGAGCCACTCGCTTAGATGCGCACGGAGATCGGTAACGGCTACGTCCATGCTTAAATTGTACACTTGCGGCATCATCTTTCTGTACGTGGAGTCTCGTAGCCGGGGTCGCTTCCTGGATGACTGACCGCGAGCCGCTCTGCACGCGGCGTGAGCTGTGACCGGGTGGCAAGCACGGGGAGGAGCACGGGCGCGGAACCTGCGCGGAACGCTGCCGCGCTGCTGGCGCCCAGCGGCGCCGAACCCGCAGCTCACCGGCTCAGGGCAGCCCGGAAGGTGCCTGTCTGATTTGTAAAACCGTCGGCTCAGCCTACGTTGGTTCGAACCCAACACCTGCCACCATGATGAAACTGCAGGTCAGAGACCGTTTCAGCGGCGCTGTGACCGAATCGCTGGCAGCGGTGCGCAATGCCGTCGGCCTGATGCCAGGATTCTGTCCGCTGGTCATCGTGATGAGCGGGAGCCTGGGCATGCGGATACGGCGCCTTTGTCCGGCAAATACGCGGAGAAGTTCCGGCGCTGTGCCGTCGGCCCGGATCTGGCCGCACTTTAGTCAAAGACACGGCGGTTCGCTGTCGGCCACGGCCTGCCGGGTCGCACTAGGGTCCTAATGTGGGCATAGCAGCTTCTAAGGATGAGCTCCGCGACGCTGCGCTGCTCACGTGTGAAAGCGTTGTCGTGGGCCGGGCCGTCACGCTGGCTCGCTGGATCCGGGCCCGCCGCCGTTCGGTTTACCGCCGGGCGGGTGCTACGTAAGGCCGACGTGCCTGGGGCGGGCGTGGCTCTCGGCGTGAGCGTGCCGCCCCGGCTGCGCACGATGGCCGACATCCCGGCGCTGCACCGGCCCTGGTGCGTTGCGGTCGCGACCGGCCTGTTGCAGATCGACGCCGGGTGGGTGACCGGCGGTCCCGCTCTGGAACGCTGGCCGCCCGGCGAGGCGGACCTGCTGGCCGGATGGCTGGCGTCCTTGCGCGCGGTGTGCGCGGCGGAGTCGTGCCCGCAGGACGAGGACAGCGTGCGCCTGCTGGGGATCGCGATGCGGCGCGAGCTGTTCGCGGAGCCGGCTCTCGCGGCCGACAAGCGATACGCTGACGTGCTGATGGGGTACCTGCGGGCGGAGACGATCGGCCCGCTGCCGTTCGCCGCCTGGCCGCCGCCCGCCCCGATACGGCCGACGCGGTATTCCGGAAGGCCCTGCTGCGGCAGCCGAAATTCACCTGGGCGGAGCACGGCGAGTCCCTGATGCGTCGGTGGAGGCCCTGGTATTACAAGCATGAGCCCCGTCCCGGCATCTCCGTGACCGGCGCCCGCCTCAGCGAACTCCTCGGCTGGTAACTCGGACAGGCGCCGGTCGCAGCGCCACTATGGAGACAAGGACCAGCCATGGAAATTCGGGACAGGGAATGGGCCCGCAAGGGCGCGACTCTGAGCGATAAGACGGCTCGTTCAGAGTACGGCCTGACGCAGGATGAGATCTTCGCGGCGATCGACGCGGGCAAGCTCCGGTATCGGCCTGCCGCGATGCACGGAAACCCGTGGCTGCGGCTGCTCCGCCGCGAGGTCGAAAATCTCGCCAAGGCCCTGCACGGTGACCGGCACCTGCGGGAACGACAGGCGCGGGCCGAACTGGCCCGGATCAACCGCGAGCGGAAACAACTCCGGGCTCAGCTCGCCGCCCTCGAGGAAAGGCGGTCCGTGCTCCTTTCCGAACTCGGCGAGTAAGGTGGTCGCGTTGCCTGCGGGCCGCCCGGGGCAGCGGATTACCAGCTCAAGCGCGACTTCGGACCTGTACGTCTCCCAGCCGCTGAGCCTCACGGCCTGGCGTGCGGCGGTCAGCAGGTGGCGTACCAGCCTTTCGTGCGGGTGGTTCGCTGCCAGCAAGGACTTCGCTTGGCGCCGTGTCGCAGCGTGTTCCCGGCCTCGCGCTGGGCACTGGTGTCCTCGCGCTGCAGGTACGGTCGCCGGGGCTGCTGGCCATGGCTGCGGCGTCGCTTCAGGCGCTGACGGCGGACCGCGATGTCCTGCTGGGTATCGGTGTCTCGTCGCCGGTGGTAGCGGGCGACTGGCACGGCGCGGCGTATCCGGACAAGCCGCTCGCGCAGATGCGCGAGTTCCTCGCCGTCCTGCGTGAGTGCTTGTCGGGGGAGCCGGTCACTTTCGCCGGCGATTTCTACCAGCTGCGGAAGTTCCGCCTGGGGGTTGACCTCCCCGGCCGCAGGCCGACGGTCATCGTGGGGGCGCTGGGCGAGGGGATGCTCCGGCTGGCGGGGGAGGCGGTCGACGGGGTGCTGCTCAACTACCTGCCCGTCAGTCATGTCTCGTGGTGCGTGCAGCAGGTCAGGCGCGGCGGTGGCGCCACGATCTACGCCAACGTCCACGTCGGTGTCGGCGACCGGGTGGCGGCGGCCCCGCAGGCTCGCCGGGACTTGTTCTCCTATGCCGTCGTCGACGCGTATGCCCGGAGCTTCAGCCAGGCCGTGCCCGATCAGATGATCGATGCAATCGACGTGGTCGGCAGCCCGGCCCTGGTCAGCGACACCGTCGCCGCCTACCGCCGGGCGGGCGTGCAGGTCCCCGTGATTTTCCTGCTGACCTGGGGAGCAGCCAGGAACGGGCAGCCCAGCGCCCTTGACGGCCACGCTGCGGGCTGCCGCAGCCCCCGTGGTGCCTGCCGCGGAGGAGGACGCGTCGTGACCGGGCTCAGCGCCTGTCGCAGCCATGGTGCCGTCGCCGCGCGGCCGCGGCCTCTCGCCTCGGCTGCCTGGCCGTACCCGGCTGGGCTTGACGTCCGCGCACCGGCCGATGGCGACCGGGCCCGCATCGGGGCCATGTGGGAGCGTTGCGGGGTCGTGACCCGCATAGGGCGCTTCCACGCCCCCGTCCGGCACCTCCCTGCCTTGTACCTGGCCGCGGTACTCGCCGACCCGGACGCCAGCGCCGTCGCAGTTCTCCCTGGCACGGATTCGGGCAGCGGCTCGTCTCCCACCTGCTGCAGCGCGCGCCGTCCCGCGGCATCACCGTGCTGACCGCCTCGGTCCTCGCCTGCAACGAAGCGGTCGCGCACCTGCTGCGCCGGATACCCGGTACTTACTCGGCCACCATCACCGGGTCAACCTTGCAGGTACGCGTACGCCTCGCTAGCCGCTAGCACGAACCCGGCCGTATTGTCTGAGCGCAACTTGCGAGCGATCGCCGCCGGAGCATCCGCAGCTACCGTTCGACGCCAGCCCAGCCAGCAACCGGCAAGTAGCCGGCGTGTTCCCCGCCCTCAGGATCTGTTGTCAGCCCGGCGGGAGTCCCCTGCGGCCAGCGGGCAGGACCTGGGGAAACCGGGTGGCCGCTGTTCGCCCAAGCTGCCGCTGGGCTGGGCGTCCGCTCGGTGGTCGCCGCGCCGCTGGGTCTGCACGCCGCGCGCCTGTATGTCGTGTGCGCTTACTGTCGCGAACGGTCATCAGCGAGATGGCCGCGCTCGCCATGGCCGGCGTCAGCCATCACCTCGTAATTTTGCGCATAGGCAACACACTCAATTCGACTGCCTGACCGATCGCCTCCAAGGCATCCGGCCAAAGGCGGAGCACCAGATCGACCGGATCTGCGCGCCACGGCTGATTAAGGTCTCCGTTCGGAACGCACCTGAAGAAGGCATGCAGACGTCGGACTGCCGCCCATATCGGCGGTTATCTTAAGTCCATTTGCGAGATGCCCTACTGCAATTTGGCTTCTACGTTGTAGCCATGTCGCCGACGAAGGTCCTGCGCAAGAAGCAAGAGCAAAAACAGCAACGACGAGAGCGGTTAGCGTAGGTCAGAATGGGTGACACCGCGTCGGCTGCGTCGTATAAAGGAGATAACGCATCTACGACGTTACGAATATCCGACAAACTACTACCTCTCGTCAGCTACATCGTAGACACCCAGCGGCCACTTGAGATAACGGCGGCTACTCGCGCGACTGCCATTGGTTGGACTGCTGATCACACTCTGCGACCAGCGGCACGCGGGAGACGCCGTGCTTCGACATCAGCGGCATACCCCAGGCATACCCCGAACGTGTCTGAGCGCTGAGAATACGAACCCGCGCTCGTCACGAACGAACCTTACCGGCGGAGAGTCGGTGATCTCGGCGTACCTCATCGCGTTACGAGCGGACGAGCCGCGGTGCCCTATTCCAGCAGTCGGCTGGCGTACAGGCTGTACACGGCTGCGACGCGGAGCAGCGCGGTTTCCTCGACGTACTCGTTGGGACCGTGGGAAACCTCGAAGATGCCGGCTCCGTAGCCGAACGCGGGAATGCCGAGATGGGAGTACCAGCGGGTGTCGAGGCATCCCGCGCACAACTCGTAGCGGGCTGGCGCACCGTTGATGTCGGCGACACAGGCACCGAGCAGCGTCGCTGCCGCGTTCTCGAGCGGGGTGTCGGCCGGTGGGGCGACTTGGGTGACATGGATTGAGACGTCCGCGCCGGTCTGGGCGGCGGCAGTGTTGATGGTGTCGGTGATGCGGGCGAGTTCGGTGTCGATGTCCTCTTCGGGGTTGAAGCGGCCGTCGACGGTGAACCAGGTGCGTCCGGGGACGACGTTGAAGTTCGATCCACCGCCGGACTGGCCGCCGACAACGACCATGGTGCCGAGTGCTTCGCCTTCTCCGACCGGATACTTGGTGTGCCGCTCGCTCATCTGCTGGGCGTAGTCGTCGAGCGGAGCAGCGACGCGGAGCATGTGCAGGAAAGAATTCACGCCCTTGAATGCCTGTCCGACATGGATGGGTCGGCCGTGGACGTCGACGCGTAGCGACAGCGCGCCCTTGGCGGCGTTCCAGATGACCTCCCCGCTCTGCTCGGCAGTGAGCATGGCGAGCGCCGTGGGATCGATGAGGCTGTGCTCGCGCAGGTATCCGGAGCCGACGGCGCTGCCGGTCTCCTCGTCGCAGACGAGGTGTATGACGATGCGTCCGTCGCCGAGCAGGCCGAGTTTCTTCGCTGCGGCGGCGCCGTAGAGCATGCTGACGATGCCGCCTTTCATGTCGGCCGTTCCGCGGCCGATGATGTTGCCGTCGCGGCGTTCGGCGATGAACTGCGCGCGGTCTTGTACGGGGACGACGTCGAAATGGCCGTGGAAGTAGACGAGCTTCGCGCCGTCGCCGGCCGTGCCGCGCACGATCCGTGGCTCGGCGATGCCGCCGGTCGGTTCGAGCTCGAGGATCTCGGGGGCGAGGTCGAGTCGCGCCATCTCCTCGCGCAGCACCTCGGCGCAGTCGGCCAGGCCCCGGCCGGGGGGTTCTCCGTCTCGCAGGCCACCAGCCGGATCAGCAGGTCGACCATCTCGTCGGTGTGGTCCTCGATCCAGCTCTGCACCTGCTGGGCATGTTCGGTCATTGCGGGTTACTCCTGAGGTGTGTCGCTTGCTTCGGAGCCTCGCGGCTCGTGCCCGCGGCTCGCGGTGATGCGGGGTGTGCCGACGAGGATCATGCTGGCTCCGGAGACGCGGGAGACGATGCGCGCTGCGGCTGGCCGGGCGGTGAGTAACGCGCGAGCGAAGGTGCCGATGCAGGTGTAGACGGCGGCGCAGGTGGCCACGAAGGTGAGACCGAGCACGCCGATGCGGGCTGGGACGGGCAGTGTCGCGTGCGCGGTGGTGAACTGCGGCAGCAACGCAACGAAGATCAGCAGGCCTTTCGGGTTGAGCCCGCTCACCCCGACGCTCTTGACAACTGTTGCCCAGCTCTTGTTCCGCGTGTCGTCTGTGGTGGCCGGCGAGGCGCTCGCAATCCGCCGCAATGTGGACAGGCCGTGCCACATCGGGGAGGCGCCGCCGGCGAAGGTCAACGTCGTCAGCGCCGCGGGCGAGCGCCGACTCGGAGCGGACAGCCTTTGCGAGTACCGGCCCAGCTGCCGCGCTCAGATGGCCCAGCTCTGTGCGTCCTGACGACTGGCCGTCGGCGCTTCTCAGTCTGTCGAAGCGGACTATCGTGGCGCCTCGGTCAGCCGATCCCGGCCCGATGGAGGCGCTCGCGGGCCTGATTCTCGGTCAGTGAGCGGACGGGCTGCCCGGCGGCATGCTGATACCTGGCGTGGTAGGCCCGCGTCCAGACGCCGGCTGCCCAGGACCGTTCGAGTTCGCTCGCGCTGAACTCGCGGCCGC
>DATKQH010000298.1:0-50285 GCA_035532775.1 Streptosporangiaceae bacterium | reverse complement strand
ACGCGACCGGGATCCGCCATGGCCTTCTCGCGCGAAACGCGCTCACCGGATGGCATGATCATTCCGGCTTGCTCCCCTGACCCGGAACGAAGATCAGCCAAGTATTCGAATTTCAGCCCTGACCCGTGGAGCTATGGGGATCCGAACCCCAGACCTCTTGCATGCCATCATTGAGCGTCGGCCGGACGAACCAGTCGCTTCCCTGCGCACCCTACCGTTCGGCCCGTACGGCCAGGGCCTGGTCACCTTCCTTATCTACCCACCTGACGACCTCGTCCTCGTCGTAAAGATCCAATGGCTGGGCGACTGACACGCACGCCGACGGCTCTGATCTGTATCGACAGGAAATCAGCCGGCGTGGTCATTTCGCCGCGCAGGAATGGACATTACGCAGGCATCTGGCAGCGTGACGGTTCCGTCTACCGATGTCCGCCCGGGCGGCGCAGGGACAAGAGGAACCTGGTCTCGCAACTCAGCGTCCCAGCGACTCGCGCTCGTGCATAGCGGCGGTGTCCTAGAACTGGCGGGGACGGTAGATGTCGGCGCGGTGCTCGATGGCTACGACGTCAACGCGACGGGCCTGGTCGTCGATGCGGTAGATGATCCGGTAGTCTCCGCGCCGGGCGCAATGCAGCCCCTCCAGCCCGAGCCTGAGCGGCTTGCCGACCCGGTACGGACTCGCCGCCAGCGACCCGTAGCAGAACTCTACGACGGCGGACGCGACCTTCTCCGGCACCCGGCCCAGTGCCCGGCGGGCAGGGGCCGTCCACGCGATCGCGTACCCAGCCACCGTTACCGGCTCGTAGTGAGCCGAAGGGCCTGGTCCTTGCTGAGCACCTTCGCCCCGCCGGCGGCGATCTCGGCCAGGCCCTCCCGGATGTCCGCCAGAAGATCCTCGCTGCCCATGATGTCCAGAGTCTCCTCCAGTGACTCCAGGTCAGCCACGCTGATCACCACCGCCGCCGGATGCCCGTGCCTGGTGATGACCACCCGGCCGTGCTCGCGCTCCAGCAGGTCCACGACCTCGGACAGCCGGTTCTTCACGTCCGCCAGCGACATCTGCTCACTGATCGTCATAGCCAGAAGTATAGCTAGTTTCTCTCACGTGATGCCAAGTGAGGCCGGTCCGCGCAACCGACCAGCCGCATCGACGTTCATGCAGGTCACAGCACGAGTGGGCCGGAACGTCCCGCCATGCGAACCAGCCCATCCTGATAGACGGTGGCCCGCTCCCGGTACGTTTGAGCAGGTCACGGGTCGTAAAGGGCACGCGGTGAGCCGCGTCCAGGCCGTTCCGGCGCAGGCCGCAGGCGGCACGGACCGGAGGTAACGCTATTCCATGAAACCTTGAGCGCATTGCGCGCGCCGCGTTTCGGTTTGCGGCCAATCTACCTGGAGTCCTTCTGGATCGTTCTCAGGATCGCCGTTAATGACTACGCCGTAGTCGTGCTCGGCGACGGCAATGCTGATATAGCCGTCTCGTACGTCCCGCCGGACCCGCTCCGGCTCACGCTGGAACGGATCTCCCCAGCCACCTCCGCCTGCCGTGATGTACCTGAAGATAGCGCCAGGCGCCGTCCGCCAGATCGGGCGGCTGGCGAAGTAGAAGTACTGACCGCGCTCAGGGTCGCGCGCCTTCGTTTCCGGGTTGAGCATGCCAGCAACCGGAGTCGACCTGGCGTAGACCGCATCGTCGACCGGAAGCAGTTCACTCCCGTCGTCCGAGGCGGCACCGCTGGCCTCAAAGAGCCAGACTGCTCCGAGCTTCCCATCGTCGCCGCCATAAACCCCGAAGCCGCTGGGACGTTTCGTCTGCAGCGGGCTCGACCAGTGCTCCGCATCGGTCAGCCATAGGGAATCCTTGAGCACTGCCGCTCCGCCGCGGTTGTAGCCTGCCCCGGAGCTGTCAATGACATACTCCTTGCGCAGCAGCACGACTGGCGCGTCTGATTCGAGCGCCTCGGTCGCCGGGTCGAGGTTGTTTCCCTGGTAATTGACGGAGTAGCTGTCAGCGTCGCCGTGCCGGGTGGCTGACCACGGCCCGTGCTCACCACCGCACTGAGCCGCCGTCACCCATGGTGTGCCGTCGGAGAAGACGCCGTTGCCGCTGTGGATCGTCGTCGATCCGAAATCGCCGCCTAGCGCGTTCACGCCGACCGCCTCAGCCAGTGCCTTGAGCAGGGCGGCCAGGACCGGGTTGGCGCCTTCCCAGTACAGGAAGACCGCGCCGTCTGGCGGTGTCGCGCTAGCGATCGTACCGGGGGGAAGCACGATGTCGATGGACCGGTACGTGCCGGACGTGAACGGCGAGTCCGGGTCGAGCAGATATTTCAGCCCGATGCCGACGGCCGTTTTCGTATCGAGGACGCTGGCATTGATCGACGTCCTGGCCTGCGGAGAAGAGCCGCTCAGGTCGACCTCGATGTTCGGCCCGGCCTTTCTGATCGTGACCCTGACCGTGTATTCACGTGAGGCGTCCACGCCATCGGCGTCGATGAGCGTCTCACCAAGGTAGGTGCCGTCAGGCAGGGCCGTGATCGCCGCGGTCATCGAGTCGGCCGAGACATCACAGCTATACCGGATCGCCGAAAGGAGGGCACCGGACCCGTACCGGCCGACAGTCTCAGTCAGCAGCCGCTCCCCCAGCTTCAGGTTCTGGTAGATCGTCCGCAGATCCGGCAGGAGCAGCGATCCGTAACGGGCATTGTCCAGGATGAGGTTGAACGTAGACCGCACCGGCCTGTCTGCTTCGTACAGGAGCTGCGGCGAGATCACCAGCCCGGTTTCATAGACATTGCGCTTCGTGGCGCTGAAGCCGGCTGGGACCGGCCCGCCCATATCCAGCTGATGCGCGCGCAAGGAGACGAAGGCCAGGATCTCGCCGTCATGGAACACCGGCCTGGTCAGCAGGACGTCGTTAACATGCGTGCCGGTCCGGTAAGGATCGTTGCAGATCAGCACGTCGCCTGGCTTCAGCGTCCCAGGGCCGAACTCCTCGACCGCGTTGCGCAGCCCGTCGGCCATGGTGCCGAAGAACACGGCGAGGCTGTTGCTCACGGCCGCCATTGGATAATCGGCACCCGGTGGGCCTGAGATAGTCGCGGCGAAGTCGTACCAGTCGCGGAGGATCTGGGAGAAGGCGCTGTTAAGCAGGTTGCCGCACATGTGCTCGACGATGAACCTCATCTTGTTCGCGAGCACCGACATCGTGAACCTGTCGCTGCCATAGCACGCCGTGAACTCCGCTTCACTGAGGTCACGCAGGCGCCCGTTACCCGCCGGCGACCGCTCCTGACTAGTCATCTCAGACCTGCATTCCGCGTCACGCGCAGCTCTCCGAACGTGCCGACCGTCGCCATCTGATCAGCCATGACGAGAGTCGTCGAGAGTGGTTCCCTGATAATCGCCGGGCCCTCGATCATGTCGCCGGACCGAAGCGAGTCACGGCTGTACTGCCGGGCCATGACGTCCTTCTCAAAGAGGTAGCGCAGCGGCGTGGCCCCGAGTGGGACCGGAGAGCCCTGGGCGCGGCCGTCGAGCCGCGGGTACTCGACCTTGCTGGCGGGCAGCCGGGCCTGGACGCGGTACGTCACGCCCTGCACGGGCAGGTCTTCGAACATGTTCCCTGATCTCGCTCCGTACACCCGGTGGAAGTCACGGATCATCTGATCGACGGCGTCACCGTCGATCGCCCCGCTCGGCACGTCGATAAAGGGAGTCTCCCAGGTCTGCCCGACAAGCCGGCCGTCGAAGCTGCGGACGAATTCCGCGGCCTCGCGCTGATCGCTGGCCAACCGGGACCGCAGCACGGCCTCCATCTCGGAATAGACCGCGGCGATGCCGTCGGCCGCGTCGCGGGTCAGCACCGTGTAAGCGCTGCGGCTGTCGGCGTACACCAAGTCAGAGCTCACCAGTCCAAGCGCCGAGAACAGCCCGGGGTAGGGAGGGACGAGGACGTCTCGCGCGCCGACAAGGTCAAGGACGGCCGGCAGCAGCATCGGGCCGGCGGCCCCGTACGCCATAAGCGTGTAGTCCCGAGGGTCGAGGCCATGCTTGATCGCGACGTTGGCGACACCCTCCGCGATGTTATGGAGTCCCGTCTCGAAGGCTTGCCGCACTCGGGCTCCGAACGACAGCGACGTGTCCAGCCGGTCAAAGGCATTGACGGCTGCATCCACGTCAAGCAGCATCCGGCCGCCAGCGAACCCGGCCGGGTCGATGATGCCTATGAGCAGGCAGGCGTCGGTCATCGTCGGCTGGGTACCGCCGCTTCCGTAGCATGCGGGACCCGGGTCAGCTCCGGCGGAGCCCGGGCCTACCGTCAGCTCCCCGAACTCGTTGATCGAGACAATGCTGCCGCCCCCGGCACCGATGCTCGAAACCTCGTTGGACAGGGCATTCACGACTAGGTCGTGCTCAAGCTCAAGGGTGGTGTTGACGTAAGGACTACCGCCGGTGACGACGCTGATGTCGGTGGAAGTCCCGCCGACATCGCAGCACAGCAGGCTTTCGTCACCGGTCAGCGCGCCGAAGTGAGCGCTCGCCATGGTGCCCGCAGCGGGTCCGGCGAACACGACCTGAAACGGATGTTCCATGGCGACGTCGACTGGCACAAGCCGGGCAGCGCAGTCAGCGAAGTTCAGTTCCCCTTCGAAGCCGAGCGGCCGCAATCCGCCGATCAGCCGCTGGGTGTAGTCGGCATAGATGAGCTTCATGAACACGTCGATGACTGTCGTCGAAGCCCGCGCGAACTCCTTGGCCAGCGGTGAGACCTCGCTGGAGATGGACACCTCGATTCCGGCACCGAGTTCCTCCTTCGCGAGCTCGCGCAGCCGCTGCTCGTGGCGCCCGCTGACGTAGGCGTTGAGCAGGCAGATCGCGACGCCCTGCACCTGGCACCGGCGCAGCACCCTGAGATGGGCGCGAGCGTCCTGCTCGTCAAGCTCGATCAGTGTTTCCCCAGTCGCGGTCAGCCGTTCGCGGACGCCGCGACGCAGATAGCGAGGCACGAGCGGCCGGGCGGCGTCGCCGAACGGACGGCGCCACCCGGCGTTCGTGAGGCCTTCGAGCGGGCGCCAGCAGCGCCCGATGTCAAGGATGTCGCGGTGCCCTTCCGTGGTCAGGAACGCGACCTTGGGCAATCGGCGCGTGATGATCGCGTTCAGCCCGTGCGTGCTCGCATGATTGAAGATCGCGGCGTCAGCCACCCCGGCTTCGCAGGCGCCGCGGAGAACAGACCGCTCAGTGCTGACGACATCGGTCGGCACCTTGACGGTCTGGACGGAGCCGCCGCGGACGGCCACGATATCGGTGAACGTCCCGCCGACATCGACGCCGATGATCGCGCGCCCGGCCGCGCTCATTCGAACGCCAGCCCGGCCGAGGTCAGCTGCACCGGGCCGAGCAGCGACCATCGCTGCCTGCTCACGCTGTGCAGGCACGCGGCGCACTTGACGACGCTGAACCAGCCGCCCTCGCTCAGGACGGGATAGGCTCGCAGTTCCGGAGCGCCGCATGCCGGGCAGGTGCCGGGCACCGGCACGCGGTCCACCCGTGGCCCGGGGACCTGATCAGGCATCATCGCGCTACCCACATCTCTCACCGCTCCCTTCTCAGAGAGTCACTCCTCCGTCCACTGCGATCTCCGCGCCTGTGATGTAGCTGCTGTCGTCGGACACGAGGAACACGACCAGGCTGGCGACCTCGTCCACGGTTCCCATGCGGCGCAAGGGGACCTGATCGATCCGGGCCGCGCGCTCGCCGGGCGTCTGGAAGCTCAGCATCTCGGTCGCGATCGGGCCTGGGTGAATGGAATTCACCCTGATGCCGCTCGCGGCCAGTTCAGCCGCCGCGGCCTTGGTCATGCCGCGGACCGCCCACTTCGTCGCGGAGTAAGCGATGGCGCCAGGAGCGGCTCGGAGGCCGGCCGATGACGACACGTTCACGATCGATCCGCCCCCCGACTCCGCCATCAGCGGCGCCGAGCATTTCATGCCAAGGAAGCAACCAAGCTGGTTGACCCGGACATGCAGGTCAAAGCTCTCGACGCTGGTCTGGTGCAGGCCCCCTATCCGCAGCACGCCGGCGTTGTTGACCAGCGCATGACAGCCACCCCACTCAGCCGCGGCGGTCATGACCGTGCGCCAGCTCCGCTCGTCCGATACGTCGTGGCGGACAAACCGGGTCCGCGCGCCTAGCTCAGTGGCCAGCCGGCTGCCCTCTTCGTCCAGGACGTCACCGATCACGACGCGAGCTCCCCGCCTGGCGAGAGCGCGGACCTCAGCCTCGCCCTGGCCTCGCGCGCCGCCGGTGACGACCACGACCTTGTTCTCGAACAGCACCTGACCCGTCGCGATGACTCACCGCCCACGCCGCAGCCCGCGCCGCGGCCTGCCCTCGGTATGGATCACCCATCATGGAATACGTTGCATACTGTACATACAGTCTGCCGATGCCTGCCGGTTTGTCAATAGTCGGGCGGGATCCAGATCAGAGTGGAACACCGGAGTATGCTTCGCATACACTGCATACGGCGAGATCGGCAGTCTGGCCTCGCGGCGCTTGCAGCGCACGGCCAGACCGCTGCAGAACTGACCAGAGCTCACACTGATCGGCTCACACTGATCGGCTCACACTGACTAGGGGTCATGATTCGGTGACGATCGACGACGCGGCCGGTGTCATCGCGGTGCGCTACGGATCCATGGACTCGTCTCGGTCGCACCAGTTCTATCGGTATGACGCTTACGGCGAACCGGACGCACCGATCAGGCTGGACTACTTCTTCTGGGCGATCCCCCGGTCGGAAGGCACCATCCTCGTCGACAGCGGCTATCACCCGTCCGCGATCGCTCACCGGCCCGGCCGCGAGTGCCTGGCACCGCCGGTCGAGGCGCTGGCGTCCATCGGCATCGACGCTGACCAGGTGTCACAGGTCGTGGTGACGCACTTCCACTTCGACCACATCGGCAATCTTGCCGCGTTCCCGAACGCCAGGTACCTCGTCCAGCGCAGCGAGCTGGAGTTCTGGACCGGGCCGCATGGCCGGCGCGCGGCGGTCGCTGCCAGCGTCGAGCAGGGGGAGATCCAGTTCATCGTCGAGGCGGAGCGGGCCGGCCGGGTGGATGTCATCGACGGCGACTGCGAAATCGCCGAGGGCATCAGTGCCAGGCTGGTCGGCGGCCACTGCCCGGGGCAGCAGGTGGTCACCGTCGGGCCCGGCCGGTCGCTCGTCCTGTGCTCCGACGCCCTCCATTTCCGCGAGGAAATGGATCGTTACATGCCATTCAACGTCCTGTTCGACGTTGCGAAGATGTACCGGGCCTACGACTTGTTCAACGAGTGGGCCGCCGACGGCGCGACCATCGTCCCCGGTCACGACCCTGCGGTCATGTCAGACTTCGCGCCAGTGCCAGGTGCCGACGGACTCGCCGTGCGGCTTCGATGAACTCGGGGCAGCCATGAGCCAGCTCACGACCAGGCACTTCACGCAGACGCTGTTCACCCGCGCGGCCGGGATACCGGAGTCCGCGAAGGCGGCCGCCAGGACGCTGGTCGCCGACGTCCTCGGCGTCGCGGTCGCGGGAGCGGCCACGCCGGAGGGGCGCATCACGCTCAGCGTGATGTCAGGGATGGGCGGACCGGGCACCAGCGCCGTGCCGCTGGACGGCCGGCAGTTCGATCCGGCGACTAGTGCCCTTATCACCGGCACAATGGCCTACAGCATCGGCCTCACCGACACGCACTCACAGTCGATCACCCATCCCGGCCCTTCGGTCGTGCCGACAGCGCTCGCCATCGGCGAGCTGACCGGAGCCAGCGACGACGAGATCCTGCGGGCGATCGTGCTCGGCGTCGAGACTGTCGTCCGGGTTGGCGCGGTGGTCAATCCCTCGCACCGGGCCAGGGGCTACCACCCGACCGCGACATGCAACCCGTTCGGTTCCGCCCTGACCGCGTCGTACCTGCTCGGGCACACGACCGACCAGGCGCTGTCGGCACTGGGCATAGCGGGCAGCATGGCAGGCGGGCTCTATGAGTTCAGGCACGAGGGATCCATGCTGATGGCGCTGCACGGCGGCTGGCCCGCGCACAGCGGCATCAAGGCCGCGATGCTGGCGGGCGGCGGATTCACCGGACCTTCGACGGTCCTTGAGGGCACAGAAGGTTTCTTCCGCGCCTTCGCCGACGACATCCGCCCTGAGCACCTGGCCGTCGCCGCCGAGGGCGAGCCCTGGGGCATCGAGGAACTGGCGCTGCGGCCGTACAACGCCTGCCGCTACGCGCACTCCGGCATCGACGCCCTGGCGCTGATCAAGACCGAGCACGGCCCGATCGCCGCCGACGACGTTAAGACCCTCGCCGTGTGGACACACCGCACCGCCGTGGAGCAGGAATGCGAGCCGACGTCGCTCGTGGGGGCCCGGCTCAGCACGGCCTTCACGATCGCGTTCACGTTCATTCACGGGCCGCGGCAGGACGCGATCACCGAGGACGAACTCAGCGATGACCAGGTGCAGTCGCTGCTCGCCCGCACGAGGATCAGGGAAGATCCCCGGCTGACCGCCCTGTTCCCTAAGGAATGGGCGTGCCGGGTCGAGATCGAGCTGAACGACGGGCGCATCTTCGAGGCCGAGGTGACGGTGCCGAAGGGCGAGCCGGGCAACCCACTCAGCGAGGCGGAGAAGGTAGACAAGTTCGTCCGCCTCACCGGGGCCCGCCTCGGTCGGGCCGCAGCCGCCGACCTGGCGACGCGGCTCCTGACCGGTGCCGGCGAGCCGCCCCTGAACAAGGTCGTCGCCGGGCTCGCGGCCTGCACCACCATCGAGTAGCGATCAGCAGGAGGGCAGCGTGGAGGTCGAGGATCGGCTGCTGCAAGGTGCGCTGGACCTTCACGCGCACGGACATCCTGAGTTCACGACGCGCCGCCGGCCCAGGGTCAGCAACACCGAGTGGGCCAGGCTCGCCGCCGCCGCGGGCATGCGCGGCTTCGTGATGAAGTCCCATGTATGGCCGACGGTCCAGGTCGCGGGCATGCTCGCCGAGCTCAGCCCGGAGCTGGAGATCTTCGGCAGCATCACCCTCAACCCGCCCGTCGGCGGGCTGTCGCCGACCGCCGTCGAGTTCGCCGGCCAGCTGGGCGCGAAGGTCGTCTGGATGCCGACGTGGGCCGCGCGCCGCGTCCCGCCGAGGCACAGCATCACCCTGGAGCGCATGCGGCCGCTGATGAGCACCCTCGACCCGGAGCGCGCGCTGGCGGAGGACGCCATCACGATCACCGAACCCGACGGCTCGCTCAAGGCAGTCGTCAGGGAGATCCTGACGGTCTGCTCTGCTTACGGCCTGACGATCGCCAGCGGCCACCTGCCGCCCGAGGCGAGCATCGTCCTGGCCGACGCTGCGCGCGAGGCGGGCGTCCGCTTCGTGCTCACCCACGCCTGCAGCGGGTCGGTCGACGCCAGCATCGAGCAGCAGCAGGAAATTGCCAGACTCGGCGGCTTCATCGAGCACGTCTTCATTAGTTGCATGCCGATGCACCAGCGGGGCGACCCGCGGAATATCGCGACCGCGATCCAGGCGGTCGGCCCTGAGCACTGCGTGATGGCGAGCGATGCGGGCGAGGCATGGAACCCGCCGGCCCCGGAAGTGCTCAGGATGTTCATTGCCTCGATGTTGGCCCTCGGCATCCCCGCGGACGCCGTTCACCTGATGACCCACGAGAACCCGGGCCGGGCGCTCGGCGTTCCCGTGCCCCCCGCTCCCGCGACATGACAGAGGTCCCAGCTATGCCTGACGCAACGTCCGGAACGGTCGCCGTGATCGGCCTTGGCAACATGGGCGCGGAGATCGCCCGGCGGCTAGCGACCCGCTTCGACGTGATCAGCTATGACACCGACCTTGATAAGGCAAAGAGGCTGGCGGAAGCCGCGCCGGTCCAGGTGGTCGCCGGCCTGGCTGAGCTGTCCGCCGCCGACGTCGCCGTGCTCTCGCTGCCCACCCGCGAGGCTTCGCTCGGCGTGGTCAGGGAACTGTCTTCGGTTCTCGCGCCGGGATCGGTCGTGGTCGAGACCAGCACCGTCAACCCGGCCGATGTCATCGCGCTCAGGGACCTCTGCGCACCGGCTGGCCTGGAAGTCGTCGACGCCGCGATCCTGGCCGGCGTGGCGCAGATGCGCCTGGGCCAGGCCGCGGTCATGGCGTCCGGCGACGACGCGGCCGTGGCCAGGGTCACCCCGCTGATCGAGACGATGAGCGAGGATTGGACCCAGGTCGGCGGGCTCGGCAACGCGATGGCGCTGAAGGTGATCCATAACGCCGTCATCCACGGCGTCATGGTCGTGCTCGCCGAGGGCCTGGCGCTCGCGCACGCCACCGGAGCCGACCCCGGCCAGCTGGTCACGATCCTCAAGGACCCCGACCGCGGCCTGCTGCGGCCGCTGACCCACCGTGTCGCGGAGCGGATGCTGACCGGAAGCTACCAGGGCGGCATGCCGACCGAGGCCGCGCTGAAGGACTCGACGCTCGCCCTCGAACTCGCGCAGAAGGGCCACGTGCCGCTGTTCGCGATGCAGTCGTCGCACACGGTCTACGAGGCGGCGGTGGCCAAGGGCCTCGGCCGGTTCGACTACGCCGCCATCGCCCGGCTGTGGGAAGAGTGGGGCGGTTACACCTTCGGTGCCTGAGGATCCCGCATGGTCAGCCCGACCAGGTCACGCACGCCGTGCCGTTCGACGTTCAGGCAGGCATCAGCGAAGGCGTGAGCCTGCTGCGGGCCAAGCGGCATCTCGGGCTGGAGCAGCCCGGCCAGCTCAAGGGCCCGTTCCCGGCCCCACGACCCGTCGCTCGGCGACGCCGTGTGGCCTTCGACGATCTCGGCGCCCCCGGCTCTGACCACGAGCCGGCAGGAGTTCTCGGTCAGGCCCGGGTCGTCGACGACCAGGAACTTCCTGACCAGCGCCTGCTCCGCGGGGGTGAGCTCAGATTCCAGGTCAGCGACGCCGATGTGCCCCCGTGACATCGCCACGACGACGCAGAACTGCGCGCTCATGAGCGCCGCCCCGGCGCTGCCGAACGGCCCCGGATTGTCGATCGCCGGATACCTGGCCTGGTGCGGCGGCAGGCAAAGCTCAATCTCGCCGATCGACCCGAGCGGCACCTGATGCTCGCGCATCAGCCGCAGCGCCACGTCGGTCGGGTTCTGGTTGATGGCGCAGACCGGGTGAGGCTTGAACGACACGTCGAGAGTATTCCAGTGCCTGCCCAGGTCGCCGACCGGCTGCGAGTCCCGCGGTTCGTCGGTGAACGCGCGGTAGAAGCCCGCCGCACCTTCGAGCGCGTCCGGCGCGCCGACGACGCCCCGGCTGGCCAGCAGCGCCGCGGTCAGGCCGTTGCCGCTGGCCGCGCCCACCTGGTACTGCCACTCCTGTCCCCCAGAAGCCCAGGTCTGGTTCACGCCGCCGCCGAACGCCGCGGCCAGCGCGAGCGCGGACCGCACCCCGGCGGGGTCGAGGCCGAGCAGCCGCGCGCAGGCCGCAGCCGCCGCGAACGAGCCGAAGATGCTGGCCGGCCGGAACCCCCGCGCGGTCGCGGCCCGGGACGCCTCCCGCCCGATCACCGTCGCGACCTCGTAGCCCACGATCATGGCGGCGATGAAGTCCTCGCCGGACCGGTCGTCGCGGTCGCCGAGGGCGAGCAGTGCGGGCAGCGTCGTGCAGCCCAGGTGCATCTGCGCGCTGAGCTGCGAGTCGTCCTGAGTGCGCGCGTGGATCAGGGCGCCGTGCGCCAGGGTCGCGGCGTGGACGGCGACCGTCTCCCCGGTGACCAGCAGCCGGGCGCCGCCCGAGGTCACCGCTCCGTACTCCGCGCCGAGCCGGGCCGCGGGCTCCGTCTCCCGGTAGCCCGCCAGCGCCACCGACAGGTCATGCAGCAGCGTGACCCTGGCCTTCTCGACCACGTCAGCGGGAGCATCAGCCAGGCGGAAGGATGCCGCGAACCCGGCGATGCGATCAAGCAGCGTTGCGTTACCCGTCCTGTCGCTGGCCATCGCCCACCTCCAGTAGCGCCGTGCCCGGCGCGCACAGCCGGCCGTTCTGATCGCGCTCCTCAAGCTCCCAGGCGACCCGCACGCTGCCGTCGAGCCAGCTGACCCCAGTGACGGTGCCGGTGCAGGCGAGCCGGTCGCCGGGCACCGCCACGTCGCGGTTCTGCCAGCTGAACCGCAGCAGCCGGCTTCCGGGGCCGCCCCAGGCCAGGACGGCCTGGGCCAGGAAACAGCCGTGCAGGTGTGACTGCACAAGGATTCCCGGGTATCCCTCCGCGCGGGCGTGGGGCAGGTCGTAGTGGATCCGGTGCGCGTTCCACGTCACTGCGCTGAACCGGAACAGCTGAACCTCGGTCGGCGTCACGAGCCAGGGGCCGAAGGAATCGCCGGCCCGTACCGTCGCCGGGTCGAGCGGCACCGGCGCGCTCACCGGGCCATCAGCGTCTCGCGGCAGGTGACCAGCAGCGTGCCCTGGTCATCCCAGTACTGGCGGAGCACGTGCAGCAGCAGGAGTGAGCCACTGCGCCCTTCCTTGATCTCGACATCTTCCAGCGAGAACTCGCTGCGCACCGTCATGCCCTCGGTGACGTCGGCGTGCAGCTCCAGGTCCTGGCCGCCGCCCATCAGGCGCAGCCCGGACAGCGGGATGGCGTCGATGTCCAGCACCTCCGTGCCGTCCGGCCGCAGCTCTTCGTTAGCCGGGCCGGGGCGCCAGCCGAGAACGGCCGTCAGGTAGAGCGGATGCGCGACGAGCGGCCTGCCACTGTCGGGGCCCGCACGGCCCGGACTGGCGATGCTGGCGCCGGTCGCGGCGCAGAAACGCTCGAGATCGCGGCGCTCGATGCGCCCGAGCACGCGCGGGTGCACGACGCCGACGAGCTTGCGGGTGTTCTCGTAGACCTCGGCCATCGATGCCGTCATCTCAGCCCGCCTCGGGCCGCAGGGTGTCCTCGCGGCGCAGGGTCCGCTTCTCGATCTTTCCGATCGAGGTCTTCGGCAGGCTGTCCCGGATCTCGATGATCGTGGGGACCTTGAATCCCGACAGGTGCAGGCCGCAGTAAGCGCGCAGGTCCTCCGGGCCAAGCGCCGATCCGGCGGCCAGGACCACGCAGGCCTTCACAGCCTCGTCCCTGATCGGGTCGGGCACGCCGAAGACGGCGGCCTCGTCGACCTCCGGATGCGTCAGCAGGACGGCCTCGACTTCCAGGGCGGAGACGTTCTCCCCGGAGCGCTTGATCACGTCCTTGATGCGGTCGTAGAAGTACAGGTAGCCGTAGCGATCGAGGTACCCGCTGTCGCCGGTGTGCAGCCAGCCGTGCCTGATCGTGGCCGCCGTCGCCTCCGGGTCCCTGAAATAGCCCTTCATGATAGAGATCCCGGGGATGCCCCCGACCGCGATCTCGCCGATCGTGCCGGTGGGCACGTCGTCGCCGTTCTCGTCGACGACCCGCACCAGGCGGTCGTGCAGCGGCACGCCCACGGACGGCCAGCGGGTGTCACCGTACAGCGGCGTCCTGGTGACCGCGCAGAACGTCTCCGACATGCCCCACCCGTTCATGAGCCGCAGCCCGAAGCGGCGCTCGAACTCCTCTTTCTCCGAGTCGAGCACGTTGATCGCGTAGAAGTTGCAGCGAAGCTGGTGGTCGGCGTCGCCCGGGCCGGGCGGCTGTGCGAGCAGCGTGCGCACCTGCATCGCCACCAGGCTGGTACAGGTGGCCCGGTGCGCCCTGATCTGCTGCCAGAACCGCCGGGCGCTGTAGTTCTCGACGAGGACGCAGGTCGCCCCGGCGACGAGCGACACCATGATGCTGGTCGCCTGGGCATTGGCGTGAAACGCCGGAAGCGCGGTCAGGAACCGGTCATCACGGCCGAGCAGGCAGCTCATGACCTTGCGGACGCCGGCCCTTATGCAGTTGGCGTGCGTGATCATGACCGCCTTGGGCGCCGAGGTGGTTCCCGACGTGAACAGGAACTCACAGATGTCGGTCTCGTCCAGGTCTGGCTCAGGCGGTGCGGCGCCCGAGCCGGACAGTTCCTCGAACGGGACCGCCGACAGGCTCGCGCCGGACGACGCGGCCGCCTGGCCCGCATCGGTGACGACGCCGAACACCTCCCGGTGCAGATCGCGGAGCGTCGCCTCGAACGTGCCGAGGTAGCCGGACGTCGTGACGAAGCCGGTCGCCTCCGCGAGCGCGAAGAGATGGGCAAGCTCCCGCTCGGTGTTCGCGAGGTTCGACGGCACCATGATCCCGCCGATCCAGGCCAGCCCGAACCAGGTCAGCATGAACTCACGGCAGTTCGGGAGGTGGACGACCACCGCGTCGCCCTTCTTCACCCCGAGCCGGGTCAGCCCCGACGCCAACCGCCGGACGCCGGCGGCGAACTGCGCGTAGGTCAGGTCAGACTGATGCCCGTCCGCCGACTCGAACACGAAGCACACGTCGTCTGGCTGCTCCGCCTCCCGCAGCTGCAGCAGATCCCTGAGGGTCCGCAGCTGCGCGCCTGGCAGCAGGTCACCGTCGGCAGGCATCATGACTCCGGTCCGAGGTCGGCGAGCAGTTGATCGGCCGACTCCAGGTCAGGCAGGCCGGCAATGCTGCCGAGCAGCCGCTCGGAGCGGGGCGGAGAAACCGAGTCCACCGTCAGCTTCCCGAATTTCTCGCTCACCTCCGCGGCCGTCATCGGCTGGCGGGCACTTCCCCGGGCAAACCACCGCTCATCTTCCAGAACCTCGCCCGAGCTCAGCGTGACCGAGATCTTCGTGTGATGCCGCCCGGAGTCCCCCTCCGCGTCGATCGCCTGATCCGCGGCGACGACGACCCGGCGGCTGAAGTCGACCAGCTCAGGCGCGGCGACCCGCTCGGGCGTGAACTGCCGCACGAATGCGTCACCGTCGGCGATCGTGACGGCGGCGATGAACGGCAGGTTCATCTGCGCCGTCGTGATCGTGTCGGGGACGTAGGGCCAGCCGACGTGCTTCAGCGTGGCGCTGGAGACGGCCAGCCGCACCGACGCGACGTTGTCGAGGCGCAGGCCGTGCGCGGCCCGCAGCTCGAGCAGCGCGTCGATCGTCGGATGGCAGCTGCCGTTCGTGGAGTACGGCTTGAAGCCCACGGCCAGGGTCTCCCAGGTGGTGCCAAGTCCGGCCGTGAGCGCGCTCGGGTCGTAGGCCGGCGAGAACGTCGGCCCGTAGCCGCCGTAGTCCGCCTCGAAGAGGTTGCTGATGCCGCGGTAGCCCCTGGCCGCCAGCAGCGCCGCGTACAGCCCGCTCTGCGCGGCCCGACCGGCGTGAAACCGCTTGACCATCGACGCATACTGCGCGCTCATCAGCCCGCCCGCCTGCGTTCCCGCGGTTCCGAGCGCATCGACAAGCTGGGCGGCGGACAGGCCGAGCACGGATCCAGCGGCCGCCGCCGCGCCGAGTGTTCCGTGCGTGGCGGTCGGATGCCAGCCCTGCAGCAGGTGCGCCGCCCCCATCGACCGGCCGACCCGCGCGGCGACCTCGTACCCGGCCACGATCGCGGTCAGCAGCTCGCGGCCGGACACTCCGCCGCGGTGCTCGGCGGTCGCGAGCGCGGCCGGGATCACGACCGAGCCTGGATGAACGATCGACCGCGGGTGCAGGTCGTCTAGCTCGAACGCATGGATCGCGGCTCCGTTGACCAGCGCGGCGTGGACGACAGAAAGCCGGGCCGCCGCGCCGATCAGCGTGCCGCTGGTGCCGCTGTCGACCGTCGCCAGCGTCTCGCGCAGGATCACCGACCACGGCAGCGTGGCGCCGTAAAGACCGCAGCCGAGCGAGTCGAGGACGCAGAGGCAGGCGTGCGCGACGACGTCGCCGGGAAGGTCGGCATACGACAGGCCGGCGGCGAACTCGGCCAGCGCGTACGTCGACTCGCCGACGGGCGGATCGAGGGTCACGTGCGATGTCACTCCCCTGCGGCCTTAGTCCACGGCGATGACGTCGAACAGCGCCTCCACGGAGGGCTGCTGTTCGAAGCTGAAGGCTAGCTTCACGAACTCCCCGAACCGCTCGGCGCCGATCACCGGCGTCGCGAGCGACCGGCTCTTGGCCACGAGCGTCTCGTCGTCCATTGGCCGCTGGACCGACCCGAGCGGGTAGTCGACCATCGACTCGAGCTTCTCACCCGACCGCAGGGTGACGATCATGTGGCAGGACACGCCGCGGGCGAGCGAGTCGTCGGGCTCGATCTCGACCCGGCTGGCCAGGTCGAGCACCTGCTCGTCGGTCGCGACCCGCTCGTCGGAGTACTGCGCGGGCAGTGCCGAGCCGTCCGCGAAGGCCACCGCCACCGAGAAAGGCAGGCTGACCTGCGCCTCGTGATAGGTCCTCGGCCGCTTGACCACGTGGTAGCTCGCCCAGGCCGGATGCCGGCGCACCAGGATCATCTCGATCCTGCTCAGGTCAGGGACCTGGCGGCGGATCTCCATGGCGCAGTCGATGGCGTTGTGGATCGGCCGGGCGCAGGAGTACGGCTTGTACTCGATGATGACCGGCACGTCCGTGCCGAGACCGTCGGTCAGGTAGCGCTCGTCGAGCTTCCCGGCGAACGCGCGGCCGAACCCGCGCTCGCCGTCGAGAATCGTATCGGCGCCGGTAAAGCCCAGCGCGGCCAACTGCGCCGCGGTGACCCCGTTGCGAGCCGCCGGCCCGGGATTGAAGCGCTTCTGCATGGACGTGCCGTACATCTCCATCAGGCCGGAGGCCTGCGCGCCCGCCAGGCCGAGCGCGCTGGTCAACTGGTCCGCCGACAGCCCGAGCAGCCGGCCGGCCGCCACCGTGGCCCCGAACGCGCCGCAGGTCGGGGTGGTGTGGAAGCCCCGGTTGCGCAGCTCTGGGTTGGTCGCCCGGCTCAGCCGCGCCATCATCTCGCACCCGCTCAGCGCCGCGTTAAGGATCTCGCTGCCGGAGGCGCCGACCTGCTGGCCGACAGCGAGCGTGGCGGACATCACCGGCGGGGCGTAGTGGAACAGCGCCTCCTCGTCGACGTCGTCGAGTTCGAGGCTGTGCTCGGCGATCGCGTTCGCGAACGCCGCGTGCACGGCTGGCACCCGCTCGGCCCGGCCGACGATCGATGCCTGCGGCACTCCGCCGAGCCCGGAGGCGAATTCACCGGCGATCCGACCACTGTCGGTCAGCGAACCGCCAAGGGCTATCCCGACGTAGTCGATGAGCAGCCGTTTCATCTCGTGCAGGCCAGCACTCGGCTGGCGCTCGGCGGTCGTCGCGCTGAAGTGGGTAGCCAGCTGCCGGGTCAAGGTCACGTCAGTCGTCCGTCCTGTCTGTCGAAATGGTCATGCCGCAGCTCGTCAGCGCGTGCTCGTCGCCCGGACGGACAGCAGTCTTGCCTCGAGTTCCTGCATCTGCGGCAGCCCGATCAGATTCTGCCGGTCTTCCCAGCCGAGCATCCGGCCGACCAGGTCCGCCGTGCCGCCCTGCTCGCGCAGCACCTGCATCGCGTGCTGCACGGCGAAGACGGCGGCGCGCAGCGCGGTGTTCGCGAACAGCGCTATCCGAAAGCCCATCGCCTCGAGCTCGGCCGCATCGATCATGGGCGTCTTGCCGCCCTCGACCATGTTGGCGATGATCGGGGCATCAAGCAGCCTGGGCAGCTCCCGCAGGTCGTCGGTGTTCGTCGGCGCCTCGACGAACAGTGCGTCCGCCCCGGCCAGCTGGTAAGCACGCGCCCGCTCGACGGCACCGGCCAGGCCTTCCTCCTGGTAGGCATCGGTTCTCGCGATGATCACCAGATCGGGGTCGGACCTGGCGTCGATGGCAGCGGCGAGCCGCTGCACCATCTCATCGGCTGATACCAGCCGCTTGCCGTCGAAATGCCCGCAGCGCTTGGGCTCAGCCTGGTCTTCGATCTGGATCGCGGATGCCCCGGCCAGCTCGAGCTCGCGCACGGCCCGGCCGACATTGAGGATGCCGCCGTAGCCAGTGTCCGCGTCCACGACGACCGGGACGCTCACGACGCTGGCGATGCGGCGCACGTGCTCGCGGATCTCGGGCAGGGCAATGAGCCCGATGTCCGGCACGCCGAAACTCGCGTTCGCAAAGCCCGCGCCAGTGACATAGACGCCCTCGAAGCCTGCCTGCTCGATCACTCGGGCGGTGATCGCGTCGACGGCGCCAGGAAGGACGGTAATCCGGCCGGCAGCAAGGATCTCGCGCAAGACCCGCCGCGCGCTCTTCGGCTCCGTCCCGGCCGGCACGTCCGCGTCAGACTGGTCCACGTATCGTCAACCTCTCCCTGATCACTTGAGGGTCAGCGTGATCAGGCCTCAGAACAGCCACGTCATCGCGAGCGGTACAGTACACGAGGTATACAATGAACACGACTGCCCCTTATGTCAAGCTCGGCGACTGTGGCGCTGCCTCCGGGCCTAGATTGACACTCAGCACTGGTGTATGCCAGCGTATACAAGGTATGAACGTGACCACAAGAGCTAGATTTCGGATATGACTCAAGACTCAACACATCATGATATTAATTTTATTTGTCATCTTTATGCTGTTATATCGAATATTAGGCATTTCGAGATGGCTGCGGAGCGGTTGCAGGCGAGCGGCATCATGGAGTCGTCGCTGCACCTGTCCATCGGGCAGGAAGCGGTCGCGACCGGGGTGTGCGACGTGCTCCGGCGGTCGGACCTGATCGCCACCACGCACCGCGGCCACGGTCACTGCATCGCCAAGGGCGGTGAGCTAGCCCCCATGATGGGCGAGCTGTTCGCCAAGAGCGGCGGGTACTGCGGCGGGAAGTCCGGATCGATGCACATCGCCGACCCCGCCAGCGGGATCCTCGGCGCGAACGCGATCGTCGGCGCGGGCATCCCGATCGCCCTCGGCGCCGCGCTCGCGTTCCAGCAGCGGGGCCAGGACGACGTCGCCGTGGCGTTCTTCGGCGAGGGCGCCGTGGCCGAGGGCGTCTTCCACGAGTCGCTGAACATCGCCGCGCTGTGGAAGCTCCCGATCCTGTTCGTCTGCGAGAACAATGGCTACGCGGAGATGACGCCCGCGTCTATCCACCTGGCCAGCACCGACGTCGCGGCGTTCGGCACGCCGTACGGCATCCCGGCGGCCAGTGTCGACGGCAATGACGTGCTCGTGGTCAGGGCGGCAGCCGAGCGCGCCGTCAGCCAGGCTCGGGACGGCGCTGGCCCGGCCCTGCTGCAGGCCATGACGTACCGCTGGCGCGGGCACTACCAGGGCGACCCGGAGACCTACCGGAGCCGCGAGGAAGTCGAGGAGTGGCGCGAGCGTGACCCGCTGGCGCGCCTGCGCGCCGCGTTCCCCGAGGCGGCGGACCACTTCGACGCTCTCGACCAGGCCGCGGCGCAGGCGGTAACCGCGGCCGTCGAGAAGGCCAGGAGCTGGCCCGACGCGGAAGCCGCCGCTCTCACCGAGCACGTCTACGCGGCGTCCGCCTGATCATGATCAGTCCGGGAGCCGGCTCATGAAGTCACTGAAATACTGGCAGAGCATCAATCTGGCCCTGCTCGAAGAGATGCGCCGAGACGAGCGGGTGATCGTTCTCGGTGAGGACGTCGGACTGCCGGGCGGCCCGTTCGGCGCCACCCGGGGCCTGCAGAAGGAGTTCGGCCCCGGCCGTGTCCGTGATACACCGATCAGCGAAGCGGCGATCGTCGGCCTGGCCCTGGGCAGTTCGATGAGCGGGCTGCGGCCCGTGGTCGAGATCATGTTCATGGACTTCATCACCCTGGCCATGGACCAGCTGGTCAACCAGGCTGCGAAGACGGCCTACATGTCCAACGGCTCGTACGCCGCGCCGATGGTCGTGCGCACGCTGGCGGGCACCCACCTGAAGTCGGGACCGCAGCATTCGCAGGCGCTGGAAGCCTGGATCGCCGCCGTGCCCGGGCTGAAGGTGGTATGGCCGTCGACGCCGGCCGATGCCAGGTCCCTGCTCAAGGCGGCCATCCGCGATCCCGGGCCAGTGGTCGTGATCGAGAGCGCCTCCCTGTACACCAGCCGGGGCGAGGTGAATGTCGACTCCGACGACGTGGCGGTGATCGGCCAGGCGGCGGTTCGCCGCAGCGGCGGCGCGGTCACGCTGGTGTCCTGGGGCGGGGCCATGGCCAGGACGCTGGCGGCGGCCGAGATCCTGGCCGGCCAGGGCATCGAAGCCGAGGTCATCGACGTGCGCAGCGTGAGCCCGCTTGACCACCAGGCCATCGGGTCGTCCATTCGCCGGACCGGGCACCTGGTCGTGGTCCAGGATGCCAACGGCCCGTGCAGCGTGGGATCGGAGATCATCGCAACCGCGGCGAGCAGGTACTTCGCCGATCTCGCGGCGGGACCGTCGCTGCTGTGCCCGCCGTTCGCGCCCGTGCCCTCCACGCCGGGCCTCCAGACCAGCTATTTCCCATCACCGGACGCCATCGCGGCCCAGGTAGCGAGCCAGCTCTCTCGACCTACGGAGAACCAATGACGAGCGCAGACCCAGCCGCCGACGGCCTGGTAGACGTTGTCGTGCCGAAGTGGGGGATGACGATGGACAGCGCCGTCCTGACCACCTGGCTCAAGGGTACCGGCGACGTCATCGCGGTCGACGACCCGCTCGCCGAGGTGGAAACCGACAAGGCGGTCAACGAGCTTGTCAGCCAGGTGTCAGGGACGCTGGCCGAGCTGCTCGTCGAGCCGGGCTCGGAGGTCGAGCCGGGGCAGGCTGTCGCCCGGATCCGGCCGGACTACCCCGGTCAATGACCGAGGGCTACACGGTCGCGGTGCCGAACCGGATCCGCCGGATCATGGCCGCGCGGATGCGGCAGTCGGCCGCCGAGATCCCGCAGGTCACCCTCCATGCGTCGGCTGACGCCGAACGGCTCGCCACGGGACGCATGCCCACGGGCGACGGCGGACCGCGCATCACGGTGACGGTCCGGCTGCTGCACGTGATCGCGCGAACGCTCGCCCGCCATCCCCGGCTGAACAGCGTCGTCGTGGACGGCGAGACGCGGATGTACGAGGCCGTCAACCTGGGCGTGGCGACGGCGACCGGCCAGGGGCTGCTCGTGCCGGTCATCCGTGACGCCGGCACGCTGTCGGTCACCGAGATCGCCGGCCAGTTCGCCGCGCTGCGCGAGCGCGCGGAGAACGGGACGCTCCGGCTCGAGGAGATGACCGACGGCACGTTCACGGTCACCAACCTCGGGCCGTACGGGGTCGGGCACTTCAGCCCGCTGGTCAATCCGCCCCAGGTCGCCATCCTCGGAGTCGGCGCGCTCGAGCCGCGCCTCGTCGCCGGCGGCGCGGAACCGCAGGCGAGCAGCAGCCTGCCGCTGAGCCTTACCTTCGACCACGCCGCGATCGACGGGGCCGAAGCTGCTACGTTCCTGCACGAACTCGCGCAGGCGATCGGGAACTATCAGCCAGATCCGGCCGCCTGAGCCGACTTCAACCCCAGAGGGACCGTTATGACTGTTGCCGCTGCCGCCAGCCGGGCGCCTGAACCTGTCATCGTCGCGGCCCGCCGCTCGCCCGTCGGCCGGGCGTTCAAGGGCTCGCTGCGCGAGGTCAGGCCCGACGCGCTGCTCGCGGCGGTGATCAAGGCCGCGCTCGCTGACCTGCCGGCTGACGTCGCGGGCACGATCGACGACGTGATCATCGGCTGCGCGCAGCCCGCCGGCGAGGCGGGCTTCAACATCGGCCGCGTCAGCGCACTGCTCGCCGGGCTGTCCGCTCCCGGCGTGACCGTCAACCGGTACTGCGCGTCATCGCTGCAGAGCCTGCGGATGGCCGCGCACGCGATCAGCGACGGGGACGGGGACGTCTACCTCGCGGGCGGCGTGGAGACGGTGAGCCGCTACCGGGACGGCGGCGCCGACTCAGGGCCAGCGAACCCTGACCTCGCGGCGGGAGCCGGGCACACGGCCCAGTGCGCGGCCGACGACTTCGACTGGTCACCGGGAACCTCCCTGCCTGACGTCTACATCGCGATGGGCACCACTGCCGAGTTCGTGCGCCGCCGGGAGGGCGTGACCCGCCGCGAGATGGACGAGTTCGCCGCGCTGTCCCACGCGCGGACGGTCGCGGCGCAGCGGGAGGGTTACTTCGACGCGGAGATCACCCCGATCGAGCTGCGGGACGGTTCCTTCGTCACGCGAGACGACTGCCCGAGGGAGGGGACCACGGTCGAGCGGCTGGCCGAGCTCAAGCCCGCCTTCCACGCCGACGGCGAGGTCACGGCGGGCAACTCCTGCCCGCTCAATGACGGCGCGGCCGCCGTCGTCGTGATGGAACGCACCCGCGCCGAATCGCTCGGCCTGCGGCCGCTGGCCAGAATCGTCGACTCGGCGGTCGCGGCCGTCGAACCCGAGCTGATGGGACTCGGCCCGGTGCCGGCGACCACGCGGCTGCTGGAACGCCGCGGCCTGGCCATGTCGGACATCGACCTGGTGGAGATCAACGAGGCCTTCGCGGCGCAGGTGATTCCGAGCGCCCGCCTGCTCGGCATCGACGTCGGCAAGCTGAACACCCGGGGCGGTGCGATCGCGCTCGGGCACCCCTTCGGGATGTCGGGCGCCAGGCTGGTGATGACCCTGCTTAACGCGCTGGCGCGGGACGACAAGTCACTGGGACTCGCGACCATGTGCATCGGAGGCGGCCAGGGCATGGCCCTGCTGCTCGAACGCCTGAGCTAGCCACCGGGTTAACGACCAAGCTAGGAGAATGCTGAGATGACCGATACCGCTGCCGCCGGCTCGCCGCCGCTGGCCGTGCTCCGGCGGGAAGGCGCCGTCGCCTGGCTGACCCTGTCCCGCCCGCGCAAGCGCAACGCGATCAACGAGGAGATGCTCGATACGCTGCTCGGCCTGCTGGCCCAGGTACGGAGGGCCCGCGACCTCGGGGTGGTCGTGCTCGCGGCCGAGGGTCCGGTCTTCAGCGCCGGGATCGACTTCAACTCGGAGCTCGCCATGGACAAGCCAGGCGCCACGGCGTTTGACGGGCTGGACGGAGCGCAGCGCCAGCACGAGCTGATCTCGGCCGTCTTCGGCCTGCCCCAGGTCACGATCGCGGCGATTCAGGGTGACGCCGTCGGCGGCGGCGGGTTCGGGCTCGCGATGGCCTGCGACCTGCGGTACGCCGTGGAGTCGGCCAGGTTCTGGATGGTGCCGACGTCGCTGCACGAGGTGCAGGACTTCGGGCTGTCCTGGCTGCTGCAGCGCTATGCGGGCGACGCCAGGACGCTCGAGTGGGTTCTGACCGGGGAAGTGATCGACACCGGCACCGCGCTGCGGCATGGCCTGCTCCAGCGGGTCGTGCCAGACGCCGAGGCGCTGACCGCGCTGGTCAGCGCCAAGTGCGCGGCCATCACCTCGACCACGCCCGATGTGGTGAAGCTGCAGAAATTGTCGCTCCGCCACGGCCGGTCGGCCTCCCTCAGCTCGCAGCTCGACGTCGAGGCGCTGGCCTCCGCGCTGTGCTTCCGCACCGACGAGTTCGCCCAGGCCATGGCGGCGGCCCGCGGCCGGCTCAGGAAGTCCTAGGCACCGATGACCGACGCGTCAGCAGAGCCAGCAGCGGAGCGGCCGGCCAGGATCGAGCCGCTGACCCGCGAGGAGTACCTGCGACTGCGGAGGGACCTCGGCAGCGCGCCGGTGTCGGAGATGGACGCCGGCCTGCACATCTCGCGTACCTGGGCGAGGAACCCGGCACTGATGATGGCCCAGACCCCGCTGCAGTCGTACTTCATGACCAAGGCCGCCCTGCCGGCCAGGTTGCGCGAGATCGCGATCCTGCGGATCGGCTGGTGCTGCCGGTCGGATTACGAGTTCGGGCAGCACAAGGTGCTGGGCCGCCAGGCCGGGCTCGGCGACGACGAGATCACGCGGCTGGCCATGGCCGGCGTCGGGACCGGGTGGTCGCCGCTCGAGCGGGCCGTCATCGACTGCGCCGACGAACTGCACGCCAGCCACGATATAAGCGACAGCACATGGGCGGCCCTGGCCGGGCACCTCGGCCCGGCGGAGATCATCGAGCTGCTAGCACTGATCGGGCGCTACTGGACGGTTTCGGTCGTGACCAACGCGCTGCGGATCCAGCTGGAACCGGGTGCGACCGGCATCCCTTCCGCGCCTTCCCCTGGCACCGCACCATGACGGACGGCGCGCCGTTCCGCTACGTCATCGGCATCGACCCGGACCCGGACCTCACGGCCAGCGAGGTCGCGGCGTTCGGCGAGTTTTACGACACCATCCACCAGCCCGAGGTGGTGGCCGCTAACGAGGGCTTCCTGGCCTGCCATCGGCTCGAGGCACTGAACCTGCCCGCCGACGACCGGTGCGGCCCGCGCTGGCTCGCGTTCTACGCGATCAGCGACCTGGCCGGGGTGCGGGAGTACGTGAGCAGGCAGCGGGTTCCCGGAGCGGGCATGAGCTATACGCCAGGGCCGATCCTGTGGACCAGGATGACCACGATCTGGCGGGCGATTCTCACGGTGGCCGCCGGGCCGCGCGACGTCACGCTCGGTCAAGGTCCGATCCTGCTCAGCGCCTCAGGGCCGGACTCCGGGAGCGCCGAGCCGACGACCACGTTCGAGGTCTGCACCGAACTCGGCGGGCTCAGCTCGTTCCCCAGCCCGCTCACGGCCCGGGCGGCCGCAGGGCCGGCCGAGCCAGGTCCGCATCCCACCTGGAGCCGGCACTACCGAAGGACGGGAACCCAGTCATGACCGACCAGATCGCCTTCCCGACGCCCCGCGACCAGCCCCGCGACCTCGACGCCTACGCGCTCAGCGGGTCGTTCGCCGTCGGCGGCCTGACTGTGCACCACGTCTCGGACGGGCTGACGTTCGGCAACCGCCGGTACTGGTTCAACGGCATCGACCCTGCCGCCTGGATGCCACCGCTCGGGCTCATCGATCCCGACACTCCATTCCCGGTCAACTTCGGGCTGTTCGTCGTGATCGGCGGCGGGGCGGTCACGCTGGTCGACTGCGGCTTCGGGCCGGCCATCGGGGAACTGTCCGGCGTCAGGGGCGGCAACCAGCTACTCACCAGGCTGGCCGAAATCGGCATCGCCCCCGAGCAGGTCGACAGCATTGTCCTCACCCACCTGCACACCGATCACTGCGGCCAGCTGGTCACCGAGCTCCCGGGCGGCGAGGTCCGGGTCACGTTCCCGAACGCGAGCGTTCACATCCAGGCCGATGAGCTGGCCTACTGGACCGGGACCGCGGCAGACGACAACCCGATGAGCCCGTACGTGCGGTCGCGGATCATGCCGGTGGCCGCGGCGGACCAGGTGCGGACTTTCGGCGCGACCGCGCCGGTCGCGCCGGGCGTGGAGGCGATCGCGATGCCGGGACATACCGCCGGGCACACCGTGGTCCGGGTATCGGCCGACGGCGCTACCTGCTTCCTCGTCGGTGACCTCGCCCACCACCCCGTGCACTTCTGCTACCACTCCTGGCTGCCGGCGATCGACGCCGACCCGCCCCGGTCGGTCCGCGCCCGCGAGGACCTGGCCCAGCTAGCCATCGCGCAGGACGCCGTGGTCACGGCGCCCCACATGCCGATACTGACGCTCGGGCGGCTGGCAAGGAACTCCGGCGGGCAGATCACCTGGCGGCGAGTCGAGCCGGAGCGCTAGTCGTGGGACGACAGCTTCAGCATGTTTCTGGCGATCATCCAGCGATGGATCTCGCTGGTTCCGTGCCCGATCCGCCACACTCGCGCCTGCCGGTAGAAGCTCTGGATGGGCAGTTCCTTGCTGTAGCCGAGTCCGCCGAAGATCTGCAGGCAGCGATCCGTCACCCGCTGCGACATCTCGGAGGCGTACAGCTTCGCGATGAAGGCCTCGTTGCGGATCGGCAGTCGTTCGTCAGCCATCCACGCGGCGCGGTAGGTGAGCAGCCGCGCCGCCTGAAGCTCGACCTCCGAGTCGGCCAGCATCCACTGGACAGCCTGCCGGGTCGCGATCGGCTTGCCCCACGTCTCCCGCTGGCCCGCCCACTCGACGGCCATGTCCAGGCAGCGCTGGGCGATCCCCAGCTGGAAAGCCGCGATCTTGGTCCGGCCGTGCGAGAGCTGGTCGGCGCCGAGGCCCCAGGCGCCATCCACCGGTCCGAGCCGGCACTCGTCCGGCACCCAGCAGTTACTGAAGGTCAGCTCGTACGGCTCCCAGGCATCGCCCATCGTCGGGATCGGCCGCGACACCTCGAAGCCAGGCGTTCCGAGGTCGACCAGGAAGCAGGTCATGCCGCGCGACCCGAGGGCCGGGCTGGTCGAGGCGAACACGATGCAGAAATCAGCGCGCTCCACCTCGGAGATGAAGATCTTCGAGCCGTTGATGACCCAGCCGTCATCGCGTGGCTCCGCCGTCGTCCTGATGCCGGCGAAGTCCGAGCCGGTCCCTGGCTCGGTGAAGGCGTAGCAGCTTCGCTTGCCTTCCTTGATGATCGGCAGCAGGTACTTCTCGCGCTGTTTCTCGTCGCATTCATAGAGGATCGGCTCAGGTGACCCGCCGAGCTGGAACATCGCCGGGTGCTTGAACAGCTCCTCGGCGACCAGGCAGGCGCCCAGGTTCCCCACCCCCTGGCCGCCGAGTTCCTCAGGTACGTCCAGCGCCCACAGCCCGTGCCGGCGGGCCCTGTGCTCCAGTTCGGTCCGCAACTCGGGGGTGAAGTCACCATCTCGCAGAAACTGCGGCTCAAGCGGCATCAGCTCGCTCTCGCGGAAGCGGCGCGCGGAGTCGACCAGGGCGACGTACTCGTCGGGAATGGTGAAGTCCATCTGCGGCGTCCGTTCTCAGCGGTCAGTTGGTGGCATTGCGGCGGTCGTGAAGGGAAAGAAGCCCTCCTGCGCGACGACGGCGGCGAGCGCGCCGTCCGCCGACCGCAGGCATCCCTGGCCAAGGCCTCGCCTGCTGGTGCGCAGCACCGGCAGGAAATCGAAGACGTGCCAGTCGCCGAGCCTGGTGACCTGGCCGAACCGCAGGTCGTGGTCGACGCTCGCCCCGCTGTAAGCCATGACGGCCTCCGCGGACGGCACGCAGCCGGACAGTACCCCCATGTCAGAGATGAAGGCCAGCGCGCAGGCGCTGAGCAGCGGATCGGCGCTGAGCTCCCGCGCCGAGCGGACCCAGCAGGGATGGAAGGCGCGCGGGCCGTCAGAGGGCGGCCGCGGGAACCTGACCTCGAAGCCATCGGTCGCGGGGAACGTCGCGAGCGGGGCACCCGCGTAGGCCGGGTCAGGCCAGCAGTCGCCAGGCTCAGGGATAGGCACGTGCGGCAGCCCGCACGACACGACTGGCACGTCATCGGCAGCTGTTTCGAACGAGGCCGCCAGCGTGAACACCAGCCGGCCGCCCTGCGAGGCATCGACACGGAACGAGGACAGGTTGCGGCCCTGCTTCAGGTCGGTCACGCGGTAGTCCACGGGCAGGCCCGAGGTGACGGGCCGCAGGAAGTAGGCATGCAGTGAGTGCGGCCGCAGCCCGCCCGGCGCCCGCTGGCCCGCCGACCACAGCGCCTGCGCCACAAGCTGACCGCCGAAGGCCCGCTCCGCGGGGAACGCGGGATACGCCGGACTGCGGAAGCTGGAGTCGTCCAGCGATCGCAGGTCCATCAGGTCGCGAAACGCTACCGGCGCCGCCGTCACTGCCGCCAGTCCCTTCTGAGTGCCCGGATAGCCTCGGTTCGTGATGACATCCCAGCGTAGGCTTACGTAGTATACGTTGGATGCACAGCATACCCCGTTAGCGCGGGTCACTACCAGAGCTCCAGGCTGGAGGCTTCTTGCCTGTTTCGCCACGATCTGTCACGTTCATCGGTCTTGGTGCGATGGGTCATCCGATGGCCGCCCGGCTGCACCAGCACGCCCCGGTCGAGCTGACGGTCTTCGACGTGTCAGCGGCCGCTATCGCGAGAGCCGCCGGGATCGGGCGGCCGGCGGCCACGATCGGCGCCGCGCTCCGCGGCGCGGATGTGATCATGACCATGCTACCCGCCGACGCCCACGTCACCGAGGTCGCCGCGCAGGTGCGTGAGCACGCGAGGGACGGCGCGATCCTCGTCGACTTCAGCACCGTCCACCCGGACACGATCGCCGCGGTAGCCGCCAGCCTGGCCCCCAGGGTCGGGACCGTGTCCGCCAGCTGCATGAAGAGCGTGGCCGCCGCCGTCAGCGGCGAGCTGACCCTCTACCTCGGCGGTGACCAGGCACTGCTGTCCGCCCTCGACCCGCTGCTCGCCCCGATGGCGACCACCAGGATCGACGTCGGCAGCCAGACCGGCGCCAAGACGCTCAAGCTCGTCAACAACCTGATCGTCGCCTCGACCAACCTCGCCATCGCGGATCTGGCCGTGCTCGGCGCCAGCCGCCAGGTGAGCTACGCCAGCCTGGTCGCGGCCTTCGAACGCGCCGGGCTGGGCGGCTGGGCGCTGGTCAACCAGGTCAAGAAGCACACCCTCGCCGATGACCTCGGACCCGGGCGGTTCAGCGCCCGTTACATGGCCAAGGACGTGACGCTCGCGACCCGGATCGCCGACGACCGCCAGGTGCCCCGGTTCCTCGGCGGGCCGGTGCTGGCCGCGCTGCGCGGCGCCGAGGCCTACGGCTACGGCGACCACTACCACCCGGTCGTGATTCGCTGGCTGGAAACCGCGGCGAACGTGACGCCCTGGCCGCCCGGCCAGGACGGGGACGCGGCCCGTGCGGTCATCGCCGACCTCTGCGCCGCCATGGCCGCGCTGGACCGGCTGATCGCCTGGCACGGGCTGAGCCTGGCGGTCGCCGCGGGGATGGCGGCCGGGCCAGCCGCCGGCGCGCTCGGCCAGGCGTCGGCGGAATCGGCGGCGCTGGCCGAGGCGGCCGCCGACCTGGCCGCGGAGCGGGCCGTCGGCCGCGAGCAGCTGGCCGCGGTGCTCGACCAGGCCGGGGCGCTGGCGATCGCCAGCCACGTGCCCGCCCTGGTCATCGAATCTGCCCACGACTACCTCAGCTACCTCGCCGCAGGAGGGCTCTCATGAGCGAAGGCGCGAACCTGGCGGTCCGCATGCCGCTGGCCGGCCAGTGCGCGGTCGTCACCGGCGGAGGCGGGGGCATCGGGTCAGCGGCGGCGCGGGCGCTGGCGGCGGCCGGCGTCTTCGTGCACGTCGCCGACTACCGCTACGAGCCAGCGGCGGCGGTTGCCGCGCAGATCACCGACGCCGGCGGCGCGGCCATGCCGCACGCGGCCGACGTCAGCTCGGCCGATGCCGTCGCCGGGCTGTTCGGCCAGGTCGAGTCGGCGGGCCACGCTCCCGACATACTGGTCAACGCCGCAGGGGTCATCACCTACGGGGCTATCCCTGATCTGCCCCAGGCGGACCTTTCCAGAATGGTCGACGTCAACCTCATCGGCACCTTCCTCTGCCTTCAGGAAGCCGCCAGGCGAATGGCGCCGCTCGGCCGCGGCCGCATCATCAACATCGCGTCCACCGCGTCGTTCGTCGCGCCCCGCCTGCTGGCCGCCGCGTACAGCATGACCAAGGGCGGGGTGAGGCAGCTGACAGTCGCCGCCGCGGCCGAACTCGCCGCCAGCGGCATCCTGGTCAACGCGGTCGCGCCCGGCACGACTCGCACGGCGTTCGTGCAGGGCAGCCTGGCCTCAGCGAGGCAGGAAGCCGTGGCCGCCGCCAAGGTCCCGCTCGGCCGGGTCGCCGAGCCGGACGACATCACCGGCGCCATCTTGTTCTTCGCGTCGCATTTCGCCAGCTACATCACGGGCCAGACCCTGCTCGTCGACGGCGGCCGCACCACCAGGTCAGCCTGAAGAACCGGCCGCCCGGCGCCGTCGCTCAGGGGACGAGGACAACCTTGCCGACTGAGGACCTGTCTTCCAGTTGCCGCTGGGCGAGGGCCGCTTCTTCTAGCCCGTAGCTTCCGTGCACGACCGCGCTGACCTCGCCCCGGGCGACAGCGCCGAACACCTGATGCAGGTCCTGGGTCGTGCCGGCGAACGAGCCGATGACCTCGATCTCCTTGGCGAACAACGGCCAGAGATTCAGCGATACGTCGAATCCGGTGTGCCCGCCGCACGTGACCAGCCGCCCGCCCTTACGCAGCGAGGAAATGCTGCTCGCCCAGGTGGCCTGCCCGACATGCTCGAACACGAGGTCGACGCCTTCCCCGCCGGTGAGCTGCCTGACCTGACGGTGCCAGCGCTCTGACATGTGATCGACGACCTCATCGGCGCCGAGGTCGAGCAGCCGTTCGCGCTTGCTGGCGGAGCCCGCGGTCGCGATCACGCGGGCGCCGGCTCTCTTGGCGATCTGGATCGCCAGGACGCCGATGCCGGAAGCACCCGCGATAATGAGGACAGTCTCGCCGACCTGGAGCCTGCCCCTGGTGACGAGCATGTGCCACGCCGTGGGGCCAGTCCCGACCACTGCCGCCGCTGTCCGCGCCGACACCGTGCCAGGCAGCCGCAGCAAGCCCCG
The DNA here is from genome assembly GCA_035532775.1 of Streptosporangiaceae bacterium. Lineage (GTDB taxonomy): Bacteria > Actinomycetota > Actinomycetes > Streptosporangiales > Streptosporangiaceae > Chersky-822. The sequence continues at coordinate 19,775 of DATKQH010000298.1, read as the reverse complement.
CTGCGGAACCACGACGAATTCGGCGTACCCTCCGGGCGCGTCGACGCCGAGGATCTTCAGGTTGTCGCAGACATTGTCGTGACCGGTCCGGCAGGCCCGGCACAGCCCGCAGGACATGAGCGGACGGGAGACAACGTGGTCACCGGGCAGCCAGCCTGGCCGGGTGCCAGGGCCTACCTCGACGATCGTGCCGGCGACCTCACAGCCGAGTATGTGCGGCAACGGTGGCGCCGTCGGCGTCTGCCCGTCGCGGATGAGGATGTCCACCCTGTTGATGCCGCAGGCTTCGACCTGGATCAGCACCTCCTCCAGGCCGGGCCGCGGTCGCGGGACGCGGGCAACGCTCAGGCCGTCAGGTCCTCCGGTGCTCGTGAGCAAGGCGGCACGCATGTCAGTAGTCACTGGCGATCAGAACCTCGTGATGGCCGACTCGATGAACTGGGCCACCGCGTGCGGCTGGGACAGGAAGGGCGAGTGACTCGCTGCGAGGTGATCCACGTAGCCGGCCCGGTTCGCCAGCGTGCCCTGCACGTCAGGCAGCAGGCACCTGTCGCTGTCGCACACGAGGTAGGCGCTAGGCAGCTGCCGCCACGCCGCGGCGGTGACCGGTGTCATGAAGGATCTCAGCGACTGCGGCCGCAGCCGCCGCGCCGATTGCTCTGCCACGTCGGGCGGGCAGTCGCCGTAGAAGACGGCCTCGGCGTCACGGGCCACCGTCACCCCGGCCTCGGGATCGACCGTAATCCAGGGCCCGACCTGCAGCGGGTCAGTGAAGTCGGTCCAGACCGGCTCGCCGACGTCCGGCATCCCCGCGCAGAGGTAGACGGTCCCGACGACGTTCGGAGCGCCGGCCGCGCCCTCGCTGATGACGTACCCGCCGTAAGAATGACCGACGACGACCGTCGGCGCCGGATGGGCGTCGAGCGATCGCCGGACCGTCGCGGCGTCGTCGTGCAGGTCAGCCTGCGGAGATCCGGCGCTGGCCAGATCGACCGTCCTGGCCGTCCAGCCGCGCGCGGCGAGGATCGGGACGAAGGCGTCGAACGCCCATGAGCCGTGCCACGCCCCGTGCACGAGCAGCAGTTCGGTCGGCCGGGTCACGACGTGCCGCCGGTAAGGTACGACGATTCGATCTCGCTCATTCTGTCCCGCAGAGTCATGGCCGTTCCTTCCAGGGTGATGCGGCCCCGGCTGAGGATGTAGCCGTAGTCCGCCGCCGCGAGTGCCTTGCGGATGTGCTGCTCGACGAGCAGCACCCCTGTCCCCGAACGCGTGGCGGCTTCCGACAGCCGGGCGAGCAGCCGCTGCACGATCTGCGGTGCCAGGCCGAGCGACAGCTCGTCGATGAGCAGCACTTTCGGCTGGCGCGCCAGGGCGCGCGCGAGCGTCAGCATCTGCTGCTCGCCGCCCGACAGCAGGCCGGCGATCACCCCGAGGCGTGGCTTCAGCTCGGGGAACAGCTCGAGGGCATCGTCCACCTGAACGCGGCCGACTCGCAGATTATCGATGGCGGTCAGGCTCCGGAAGATTGACCGGTCGTCCGTGACCAGTCCGAGCCCGTCGCGAGCGCGGCGGTACAGCGGCGCCGTGGTGACGTGCCCGTCCGCCGCGACGTGGCCGGACAGCAGCGGCAGCCGACCGGCGAGAGCGAGCAGCAACGTCGTCTTGCCGGCGCCGTTGGCGCCGAGCAGCGCCACGATCTGGCCTGTCCCGACCCGCAGGCTGATGTCGTGCAAGACGGGAACCTCGCCGTACCCGGCGGTGAGGTGACGAGCCTCAAGCACCGGCACGCTCGCCCGCGTGCTCGCGTCACCAGCCCGCCCGGCGCCGTCGCTGCTGGTCATGCCTGCCCCACTGCGGGCGGCAGGCCAGGCACTGGCTCATCGCCTGCCAGCTCGGTGCCGAGGTAAGCCGCGATGACAGCGGGATCGGCACGCACCTGTGCCGGACTGCCCTGGGCGATCTTCTTGCCGAAGTCCATCACCACGATCTCGTCGCAGATCGACATCACGAAATCCATGTTGTGTTCCACCAGAAGCACTGCCACGCCCCAGTCATCGACTAGCTGCCGCACGAGCCCAGCCAGTTCGCCGGACTCGCCGGAGCCGAGCCCGGCCGCCGGCTCGTCGAGAAGCAGGACGCTCGGAGCCGAGGCGAGCGCCCGCGCTATCGCGACCAGCCGCCGTTCGCCGTAGGAGAGATCGGAAACCTGCTTATTCAGGTGGTCACCGAGCCCGAAGTGCCGGATCGCCAGGATCGCCTCCGGCGACAGCGGCGGATCGCGCGGGGCGACGAGATCGGTCAGGTAGGCGAACAGGTCGCGGGAATCGCACGCCGCCCGCAGGTTGTCGATGACGCTCATGTCCTCGAACAGCTCAAGCGACTGGAACGTGCGGCTGATGCCAGCACGGGCCCGGCGGCTGACGCGCCAGCCGCCGATCGTGTGGCCGTCGATCTTGATGCTGCCCTCGGCGGCCGGCACGAAGCCGGTGATGGCGTCGATCGCGGTCGTCTTCCCGGCGCCGTTGGGCCCGATCAGCCCCACCACCGTTCCCGGCCTGACGCTGATGCTGAGCTGGCTGACCGCGCTCACGCCGCCGAAGCGAACGGTGACCGACTCGACGGTCAGCGTCCTTGGCGGGACGCGCGCCGGCTCAAGCGATGCTGACAGCCAGCTATCGCGGCGCGGCTTGCGGGTGAGGAAGGATAGCTGACGGCCGCGCAGGACCAGCCGCTTGATGATGGCGACCTGGCGCAGTTGTTCCTTCGCGATGCCGTCCTGGTTTGTGAGGACGACCACGATCAGCAATGCGCCGCCGATGACACCCAGGTAGTTTCCCGCGTTGGGGGCAATGGTGTTGAGGATCTGCGAGCCGATCGTGCCGCTGACGAAGGTGGCGCCGACTAGCGGCCCCCACAGGTAGCCGATGCCGCCGACCATGGCGTACGCGACCATCGTGATCGAGGCGAAGTCGGTGAAGCCGGCGTAACTGATGTTCGTGTTCTGAAAGGCGAGCAGAATGCCGCCGAGCGCGGCGATGGCGGCGCCGAGGCCGAAAGCATAGAGCTTGGAGCCCGCGACGGAAATGCCAAGAGCAGCCGCGGCACGTTCGTTCGCCCTGGTGGCGAGCAGCCGCCGGCCGCTTCGCCCGCGCCGCACGTTGCCGACGATGATCGCCACGACGATGAAGGCGATGACGCACATGATCGTGTATCTGGCCGGAAACAGGATCGGGCTCAGGCTGTAGCCGAACAGCGATAGGTTCCCGACGTTCGTGCCTATGTATCCGCCAGCCCAGTTGCCGGTGCTTTCGAATACCACGATCTCGACGGCCGAGGCCATGCCCAAGGTGACGACGGCAAGGCTGATGCCGCGGGTGCGCAGCGCGGGCCCAGCGAACCCGACACCGACCGGAACGGTGAGGAGGATGCCCAGCAGCAGCGCCTCTGGGAAGCTCAGGTGCCACCAGTAGTCGAGGCGGCCGGCGATGAAGGCTCCTATGCCAGCCAAGGTGTACTGCGCGAGCGAGAGCTGCCCGGTGTATCCGGTGAGGACCACGACCGAGAGCAGGATCAGCGCGGTCGCGAACGTGTTCGCGATCGCTACCTGCCAGTTGACCAGAAGGCCTGGCACTATGAGGCAGATGACCAGCCCGAGCACGGCGGTGGTGACCCAGCGGATCCGGCCGGTCCCGACCGACGGCAGGCGGCTGAAGATGAAGTCGCGGGTAGGCAGGCCGCGGCCGACGATGACGAGCCAGCCGATCACGACCAGGAACGGCACCGCCTGCCCGAGACCTGGCACGGAGACGTAGCGCTCGACGAGCGACTCGACCACGCCGATGCCCAGGGCCGCCCAGAAAGTGCGGATGAAAGACTTGAAGTTCGCCAGCAGCGCGGCCGCCATGGCGGCCAGCACGACTGTTGTCATCGTGGAGATCCGCAGCTGCAACGTCGGGACCACGAGAATTGTCGCCGCGCCGGCCAGCCCTGAGCCCAGAGCCCAGCTCCAGATCGCGATGGTGTCAGGCGACCAGCCGAGCGCTTCGGCGGCTGGCTCGTTCTCCGTCGCGGCCGAGGTCGCGAGACCGAATCGGGTCCGGCGGTACAGCAGGGTCAGCGCGACGCTCACTACCAGGGCGATACCGACGAGGATCACGCCATCGGCGGAGAACTGGATGGTCTGGGTGATCTTGATGGTGTTCGTCGGCAGTTCAGAGGGAACGACGTTAACGTTATCGCCGAAGATCACCTCGAGCACCGACTGGATGAGGGTCAGCACGCCGAGCGTGGCCACCACGCGCGCCAGCGCCGAGCCGCGCCGCAGCCGCCGGATCACGGCCACGTGGGTGAGCACGCCCACCAGGATCGAGGACGCGACACCGGCCATGAAGGCGACGCCGAACGGCAGCCCGTGCCGCACGTCCATTTCCCAGTAGACGTACGCCGCCACGGTGCCGATGGCACCCTGCGCGAAATTCAGGATCCCGGCACCGCGGTAGATGGTGATCAGGCCCTGGGCGGTCAGGGAGTAGATCGACCCGATGCCGAGGCCAAGGATGATGTAGAGAATTACTTCCTGCATCGGAGTCGCCGGTTCACCTTTCCTGACTGGATGCGTTCACCGGGAGGCCGACGATGCCGTGACCGCCGGCCTCCCGCGTCTGCGCTGGCTCAGCCGACGCCCTTCGCGAAGATCGCGCCCATGGGGGTGAACTGCGGCTGACCGGGCAAGGCTACCTCAAGACCGACTGAAGCTGTCTTTACCAGGCTAAATGTCACAGACTGGTCGAACAGTCTCGTGAACCCGCTGACGCCGTACGGTTTGGTGAAGTTGAACGGCGGGAACAGGCCGCCTGTGCTCAGCGAGGTCGTGGACTTCAGCGTGGCCAGGACGTTGGCCGCGGTCACCGGCATCGACGTGGGCATGCTCGCGATCAGGTTCTGGAAGACAAGCAGGCCGCCGTAGGTCAGCTGGGCTCCGAAATCCTGGTAGTCATACTTCTTGCTGCCGTACTTGGCCGTCATGGCCTTGTAGTTGTTCCAGACCGGGCTTGAGTACGGCGGGAAGATGCCGGCGTTGATGCCGTCCTGGGTCAGCTTCGGGTTGCTCTCGTCAACCGGGTGGCCAATGGTCTGGCTGTTGAGGCCGATGATCCGCTGCGTGGCGCCCGCATGCTCAAGCGCGGGATAGAGCGCGCTGGCCATGGTGATGCCGCCGTAGACGATGAGACAGTCGGAGCCCTGGATCGCCTGGGACGCGATCGGCGCGTAATCAGTGACCTGCTGAGGCACGACGATGGTCCGCACCAGCGAGCCGCCGCCGGCCTTGACGCCGGCGGTAATGGCCTTGTCGTTGAACTCCAGGGACGGCTGCTGGAGGCTCATCAGCGTGGGATGCTTGCACAGCTTGCCTGCGATGTAGCCCATGCCGGACAGGATGAACGGGGTGCTCGTGGTCGGGAAGTCGATCGGCGCGTTGTAGTCCGACGGAGCGACCGGGTACGACGACGTGTACGGGATCTTGGCGGGCGCCAGTATCGGCTCGATGACCGCGCTGTTGGCCGCGTAGCTGGCCACGACGGCCGAGACGTGGTCCTGGACCGCCTCCCTGGCGCAGTCGGCGGTCTTGTTGGCGTTGACCTGGGCGTCGCAGATGATCAGATTCACCTTCCGCCCGTTGATGCCGCCGTGCGCGTTGACCCAGTCGGCCCAGGCCTGAGCGACGGAGCCGTTCTTCGGATACGCGAACGAGTTGCCGCTTGGGTCGGTGCGGTCCGTGATAACCATGGCGGTTACCCGACTCGACGAGTCACCGCTTGCCGTGCCGCCATTGCTGCCAGCACACGCCGCAAGGCTCCCGCCGACGATGACGGTCGCTGCTATCGCAACCATTGTGCGCGTGAGAATCATGACGCTCCTATCCCACTGGGTCGCTATGGGTTCCGTTACGAAGTCCTGAGCGGGCTCTGTCGCACTCGACGATTCGCCCCCTATCGGACATTCAAGATATATGCCATGTTCCGCATGCCGAAGCTAGGCGGTCCTCGCTGTACTCATCCGTATACTGTGGATGCCGATGGACGTTATCGGGGTGTTGCACGGGCGTCAAGTGCACATTTCATTGCGATCCGTGTGGTTAGCATGATCAGCCTGGCCTGAACTCGGCCATCGCCGGACCGGGAGCGAATACATGGTATGCTGCGTGTGTGGACGTATCGGCCGAGTTCTCACCGCGGAGTGCCTGGCCCACGCGCGCGGCGCGCGCTTACCATCAGATCCGCGAGATGATCTTCGATGGGACCATCTCCGCAGACAGCGTCCTCGTCGAGGCCCGGCTGGGCGAACTGCTCGGCATGAGCCGCACGCCGGTCAGGGAGGCGCTGTACCGGCTAGAGGCCGAGGGTTTCCTGACCTCGCTACCGCGTGGCGGCTTCAGCGTCGTCGCGCTGAGCGAGGATGATCTGCACGGCTTGTACATGATCCGCGCGTGCCTGGAAGGCCTGGCCGCTTCCACGGCCGCGACCAAGCTGACCCGAGTCGACGTCGCGCGACTAGAGGATCTCTATGACGAGATGCGGGCCGCAGTAGAAGCTGGCTCTGACGAGGAACTGGCCCGGCTCAACCGCGAGTTCCATCGGACCATCGCCGTCGCCAGCGGCAACAGGCACTTGCGTGAGATCCTCGACAATGTCAAGGGAGTGTTCGAGCGTTTCCGCGCGAACGCCGTCGCTGATCCCGGTCGCCGGGCGCAGGCCCATCTCGAACACGGTCAGCTCATCGACGCACTGCGCGACCGGGACGCTGACAAGGCCCGCCGTCTGGCCGAGGACCACGTGCACCGTGCCCTCAGGCAAGGCACCGATCTCAGCAAGAAGAGCTAGGCGCCGACCGGGCGTAGGAAGCGATGCGCCGGTAGAGCAGTCGCCACTGAGTCCGTCGGCTATTCCACGCCTGCGGGCCATCCATGGGGATGGCGTCGGCAGGGATTCCCTCTGCCGCCCGGCGGATGACTTGTTCATCGCCGTCATAGACAGCCATGAACCGCGGGCAGCCAGGTCCAGGATGAGCCAGGCTGCATAGCCGTTCAAACCGCAGGCCCCGCTCGTACCCTAGTGCTCGCACGACTTCCGGCAGGTGAACCTGGTCGTAGAAGGCGTTGAACGCCGCCAGTTCCCCGTCATCGGTCTCCGGAGGAACATCCATCCCGATGAGATAGAGGTATGGCCTGCCCAAGCGGCCGATCGCACCATCGTATCCGGGACGGCGCCGCCATGCGACGTGCCAGCGCACCCGGCTCTCGTGATGGTTCCACGGCTGATAGCGCGGCCGGTCGGCCGCCGCAGCCAGTCCCAGGTAACCAGCGACCGCATCCTCGCCGCTCAGCTCGTACACGGTCAGCCAGCCTGGCCCGAGGTCACCGCGAGGATCAGGCTCGACTAGCTGGTAACGGGTCCCGCGCAAGAAGCCCTCATGCAGGTTGACGACATCTGGAAGATGGACCTGGGAGTAACTGTCATTGAATGCGGCAAGGTCGTCGGCATCGAGCTCGCTCACCGGCAAGTCCTCGCCGACCACGAGCAGAAATGAAGCCTCGTCGACAGTGGCCGTGCTGGATGCGGCAGCAGGCCCTCGATCGGCATCGACCATCACTCAGCGCTCGGGACGTATCGATCCATGCCGACGAAGAAGTAACTGAATCGCCAGCAGCCATCGGCTTCACGGCGCAGGTCTGCGGTATAGATGACGCTGGCAGCGAGCTGCAGTCTGGTGCCAACCGCGGTCACGACGCACTGAGCAAGCGCCCTCGCCGTACCCTGCTCGAGATCAAGTTGCTCGATCATCACATTGCTGAAGAGATGCCGACGCTGATCTGCCTGTGCGGCCATCGTTCCCGCGATGTCTGCCCGCATCTCAGCCTGGCCCCGCAGGCTCAGGAATGGCGTCGCGTTACCCTCGGACGACTCGAAAAGCGCATCTTCCGTAAAGCATGAGCACAGAACGTCGAGCCTCGCCTCATCCCACGCCATCCCGAAGCGGAAGAACGCGTCCGCAATCTGAGCGCGCGCGGCAAGCGCCTCGGGTCCCCACTGTGCGGGCGCCAGTGGCAACAAGTCGATCTTGCCTTCCTTGTGCGCCCACGCCTGCTGCGGCCGAGTCTTGTCATCCGAATCCGCACTTGCACTCATGCAATGCCCCTTCCCCGGGCGTCTTGGAGCGACTGACGACTGCCCGCGTGCTTGATACCCGCCCTGAGCACAGCCGGGTTCGTCGCCGGAGGCCACCTCGAAGAGCATCGCATACATAGTATCCAGGCGATACAGGTGCACTCCTAACAACCCGTCCAACCTTGTCGCGCCCACAATCCAGCGGAGAACGGGCACGTGCTTCAAGATCATCGCGCCACAACGTCGCCGGGTCTGCCTCGCCGATGTTCTCCCGGCTCTCCGGAGTCGGGTTGCTGGATGATTCAGCCATTCAGTGGTCCGTGGAGGACAGGAACTGGCCAATTTGCGCCCAGCCACCAGCGCGGACGAGCCGGTCAGTAACCGCGAATACTCGGCGATCTGGCTCGTGCAGACCAGGTACCCGAGCCCCGTGGCTGCCGGCCGCCGGGGCGATGCTGAGCCTGCCCCGACTCTGCCCGGAGGTGACGTGACCGCGCCGCTCCCAGGCGAGCAGCCTGCTGAGGGTTATGTACGCTCGCGAGACCTGCCGCACCTTGAGTCCCAGTACGCACTTAACCCTCATATCGATGCAGCTCAGGCCAATGTGCGAGTTCATGTAGTAGCGGACGATCGTGCGGCTGAATGGCTCTTCCTTCATCGTGTTGCTCCGGCCGCGGTCGTGGCAGCTGACCTCGTGGAGCGCGACAGCTCGCGCGATCGCGCTGCCGGAGTCAAGCTTGCGTGCCGCCAGTGAGCACCGATGCACCGGTCATCCGCATGCCCGTCCTGACGGAAACCCTGACAGCCGTCTGGCATCTTCTGTTCGATCTCTCCGAGGAACTGCCGGACAACTGGTGCCTCATCGGCGGGCTGATGGTAGGGCTCCGGCCCGCCCCGGGCGGACCTCCGGTCCCGGGCGGCGTGGAGATGACTCGGGGCCGTCCGCGCGGATTGCGGGGCATTCCTGCAGTGTCGTTCATCGCGCGTCCTTCCGGGAGCCGCCTTTCTTGCGGCTCATCGTCAGGCCAGGTCATTTACACAGCTGGTAGGACACGCCCTCAGATCACGAAGCCCGGCTGCCGTAATAGAGCAAGGAGGTGTGAATTGACGTGACAACTCTAATCGTGCAGTCAATGGTGATGTCGTTCATAGTGGAGCCTTTCTGGTGTGCTGGCGCAGGGGATCTGTGGTCAGGCCGGGGCGGGTGCGGTCAGGGGGCGGCGGCGCAGGCTCGGGAGCTCCAGGGCTGGGGGTTGGTAGGCCTGGTCGAGGGTGCCAACGTCGGTGCCGGGCAGGACGATCTCGTCGATGCGGTCGAGGACGTCGTCGGTGAGGGTGACGTCCAGGCCGGCGAGCAGGCCGTCGAGGTGGTCCATAGTGCGGACGCCGATCAGTGCGCTGGTGACGCCGGGGTGGGCGATGGTGAACGCCATCGCGAGGTGGGTCATCGGCAGCCCGGCCTCCTCGGCGAGCGGGACGAGCCGTTCGACGACGTCGAGGCGGCGTTCGTCGGTGAGGTGGTGGACCATACCGGCGCGGCGCAGGTCGTTGTGCTGGTTCTTGCGCACGCGGCCGGTGAGCAGGCCCTGGCCGAGCGGGCCCCAGACCACGGCGCCCATGCCGAAGCGCTGGGTGGCGGGCAGAACCTCGCGCTCGATGCCGCGGTTGAGGATGGAGTAGGCCGGCTGCTCGGTGTGGAATCGCGCGAGGCCGCGCCGCTCGGCGACCCACTGGGCCTCGACGATGTCGGACGCGGGGGTCTGCGACGCGCCGATCGCGCGGACCTTGCCGCTGCGGATCAGATCGGTCAGCGCGGAAAGGGTCTCCTCGATGTCGGTGCGGGGATCGGGGCGGTGGAGCTGGTAGAGGTCGATGTAGTCGGTCCGTAGGCGACGCAGCGAGTTCTCCACGGCGGTGACGATCCATCGCCGTGAGGCGCCCTGGTGGTTGGGGTGCTGGCCGGTCTGGCGGTTGAGGCTGAACTTGGTGGCGAGCACGGTGTCGTCGCGGCGCCCTTCCAGTGCCTTGCCGACGATCTCCTCGGAGTCGCCGTAGACGTCGGCAGTGTCGACGAAGTTGATGCCGGCGTCCAGCGCCTTGTGGATGATGCGGGCCGAGTCCTCGGGGGCATTGCCCATGACGGTGGCGAACATCAGGGTGCCCAGGGCGTAGGGGCTGACCTGGATGCCGGTCCGGCCGAGGGTGCGGTACTGCATGGGTTCTCTCCCTGTGGCGGTCGGCACCGGGTGGATGCCGTACGCTGCGCTAAGTGGAAACTCTTTCCAGAAGTATACGGAAAGCTTTTCCGGTTATGCAACCGGAGGCGATGTGTTGTCTCAGAACAGGACACAGGCCGGAGTCTCGTCGCCCGGCGCCGAAAAGCCGGGCGACGGCGAGCCGGCGCCGCGCCGGCGCCGCGCCGACGCGCGACGCAACGTCGACGCGTTGATCGAGGCCGCGAAGACCGTCTTCGCCACCTCCGGCGTGGACGCACCGGCGAAGGAGATCACCGGCCTGGCCGGCGTCGGAGTCGGCACGCTGTACAGGCACTTCCCGCAGCGCTCTGACCTGGTCAAAGCCGTCGTGGAAAGTGGGATCGACGCCGTCGCAGACGCGGGCCCGGCACTGAGTGCCGAGCACGAGCCGGCGGAAGCACTCACCAAGTGGATCCACCGGTTCACCGAACTGCTCGCGACCAAACGCGGACTCGCCTCAGCGCTGCACTCGGGCGATCCGGCATTCGAGGGGCTACCCGACTACTTCCTGCAGCGACTCGGCCCCACCCTGGCAGCGCTGCTCGACGCCGCAGTGGCCGACGGCACGGTTCGCGATGACATCAACGCCGAGGATCTCCTGCACGCCATCACTCAGCTATCCCAGCCCGTCCCCGGGCGAGGGCACGAACACAACCAGCGCATCGTCGCGGTTCTTGTCGACGGCATACGCTGCGGAGCCACGAGGCGGCCTCCCGCACGCTTACTTCGGCAACGCTGCGCTTCAGCGAAGCGTGAGCGCATCCAAATGTGGTATCGGACAGCCCGCGCGGACACCCACCTCAACGTCAGCACCGACGTGCGGGCCCGCGGGCACGGCTACGCACGTACATCGCGTAACCCGATTCCAGATCACGAAGTCCGACTGCCGTACTAAGTTAGTCTCGGGTACCGATCTTCCCGTCAGCCGCCTCTATCTCGGCTAGGCTCTCCTAGAGGTTTTGCCGCTTGCCTCCAAGGGTCAACTGTGATCTCGGTCATGGACACCGTCGAGTACGGCCAGATCGGGAGCGAAGCGTCGACCGCCTGTCCACAGTTGGCGTCGCCCCAGATTTCGACAGTGCTGGATGGACTGCGGAACAGCGGAAAGACGTCGAGGACTTCTGCGCCAGGTTCGCCCGGCATCGAGACAAAGACGTTCTGGGGTGGAGGGGTTCGGCGGCCCTTCTTGTCATGCAGCACAAAGCACCGAACAACCTCCCAACGGTCCTATGGCAGACAAAGGGCCGCGCGCAATCGGGCCAGAACGATGCCGGGCACCGATGCCTGACTTAACGCAGAGAGCCGACGCATTAAGCCAGGAACCGCCGGAGGACGTTGTGGGCGACTTGGGCGACGAAAGGGTCGCCCGTGCTGAGCGCGTAGGGCCACTCGGTGCTCCCGCCGTTGAACACCTCGCCGGCGCCGCGGGTGAACGTGACGATCATCCCGGCACCGCGGTTCTCGCCTTCGAGCACGTAGGAAGGCATGTCGTCACCGAGCGCCTCGAGCGTCGCGCGCATCTCCTTGATCGGGCCGCCAAGCGGGCGCATGCCGCTCCACCTGTCCTCCTCACCGCGTTGGGCAGGCGCCATCGCGAGGATCTCCAGGGACTCCGGTGCGCCGTCCTCGAAGGTCGGATATGGCAGTCCGCGGCGGAACGTGTACTCCACCGCATCCAGCTCGAACGACGCCAGGCACACCGGATCGCCGCCGAGGACGTCCCCGTAGTAGAGGTCCGTTCCGGCAAAGACCCAATGCTCCGGCCGGTAGATAGTGAACCCCCCCGACGACCGAGGCGCGGCCACCCCGTAGCGGTTGTACACGCCGCCCATCGCATTGAGCCCCACCGTCAACGCCCCAGGGCGGCCGAGAGACTTCGCCTCCCACAGGGTCGTGGCGCGCTGCGGCGCGGTCGGGGTGATCGGGTCGGCTGACGGCAGGCGGTAGCAGAACTGCTGCGTCCCTTCGTCGTTGAACCGCACCTGCCAGCCGAAGTTGCCGCCGAATCGGGCCAGATGCCCGCCCGCGTCGACGAAAGCGTCGACCGTGTCCCGCATCTCCCACGACCAGTACTCGTCGTGGCCGACGACGACCGCGCACCGGTAGCCGTCCAGGCAGTGCGGGTCGAAATGCAGGTCATGCTGCGTGAGGTAGTGGACGGCGTAGCCCGAAGACTCCGCCCACAGGGCGAAGGGCCGCTCGTAGGTCGCCCAGTACGCGTCGGCGTGGTGCCGGCTGTAGCCGTGCAGCCGCGCCCACTCGTACGCGGGATACCGCGGCGCCGCGAACATCGGCGGGTTGCCGGGGTTCGCCTCGCGTGGAGCACCAGCGGGCTTGCGGATCATGCCCCGCGCGATCGGGCGCTGCGTGGACGAAATCGGCGTGCCGATATCCACCCGCGGATCGTCACCGATGCCGCGGTAGTGGTTCGCGCCGCCCCAGTCGTTGTACGCGAGCATCGTGCTCGTGGTCACGATCAGCGCGATGGCGCCTGGATCCGGACTGGCCGCACGCAGCGTGAAGCCGTGCTCGCGCTCCCAGATCTCGCCCGTCGGGCTCACCGTGCGCACCGTCACGATGTAGAAGCCGCTCGCCCAGTCCGAGGGGATCACCAGGGAATGCGCTACCGGCCAGCCGCAGCCCGAGGCGTACGCGTCATCGGGCGTCGGGTGAGCCTCCGCCGTCAGCCCCTCCTGCCGGTACACGACCTGCGGCGATGCGCCATCGCGACTGATTTCCAGCGAGAACGAACCCGCCGTGGAGCTCACATGCACGTCGAGCTGGTCGCCCGGGGCGTAGGACAACCGCGAGGTGTAGCACCACACCTCGCGTGCCGACGGATCAACCGACGGTCTCTCCGACGGCCACCTCCTGGGTGACCAGGCATAGGGCGGGCCAGCCTCGGGCCCTGTCAGCTGTTCGCTCATTACGAAACCCCCTTCGTGGGCGTGACCGCCGGACGCGGCGTCATGGCGCTGAGGAGCTCATAGATCACGTGCGCGGCTGCGATCCCGGTTATCTCGGCGTGGTCGTAGGCGGGCGCGACCTCGACCACATCGAATCCGACGAGCCTCAGCCCGCTCATGCCGCGCAGCACCGCGAGCAGCTCCCGCGAGGTGAACCCGCCCGCCTCAGGCGTCCCGGTACCTGGTGCGAACGCCGGGTCCAGCACGTCGATGTCGACCGACACGTACACCGGCCGCTCCCCGACCCGGGACGTGATCCGCTCGATCACCCCCGCCGTGCCGAGCGCTTCGAGATCTGTCGCGGGCAGCACCTGGAAGCCGAGCTTGCTGTCCGCCTCGAGGTCGATGGTGCCGTACAGCGGCCCGCGGATGCCGACGTGCAGGCAGCTCTCCGGGTCGAGCAGGTCCTCCTCAGCAGCCCGGCGGAACGGGGTCCCGTGCGTGTACGCCGCCCCGAAGTAGGTGTCCCAGGTGTCCAGGTGAGCGTCGAAGTGCACCAAGGTGACCGGGCCGTGCTTGGCGTGCATGGCTCGGAGCAGCGGCAACGCCACGGTGTGGTCGCCGCCGAGGCTGACTAGGCGCCCCGCACGCTCCAGCAACCCGCGGGCGCCGTCTTCGATCAGCCCGAGGCTCTCCTCGATCCGGAACGGGTTGCACGCGATGTCGCCCGCGTCGGCGACCTGCTGCTCGGCGAACGGCTGGACGCCCTGCGCGGGATTGAACGGGCGCAGCAGCTTGGACGACTGCCGGATGTGCGCGGGCCCGAAGCGCGCACCAGGCCGGTAGCTGACTCCCGAGTCGAACGGGATTCCCACGATCGCGATGTCGACATCCGACACCTCGTCCAGGCGAGGAAGCCGGGCGAACGTCTCAGGAGCCGCGAACCGAGGAATGGTGGTCGCGTCGACCGGGCCGCGCGGCCGCGCGCTGGCGCCAGGCTGCATTGCGCTGGTGCTGTGCTCTGTGCTCACGAACGTCCTTTCAGCTGACCGCGTCGACCTGGACTTCGACCAGCCACTCGGGGTCGACCAGCCTGCTGACCTGAATAAGCGTCGACGCGGGCGGCGTGGACCCGAGGAACGCGGGCGCGATCTCCCGCTCGGCCTCCAGGTAACCGTCCATGTCGGTAGTGAACGTGTACAGGTGCACGACGTTGCTCCAGTCGCAGCCCGCCGCGGCAAGCGCGATCGTGATCTGCCGGTACACCTCGCGGATCTGGCCAGCCATGTCGCCGACCGCGACGTTCTCTCCCGACGCCGAGACCGGCACCTGCCCGCCGATCCGGTGCGCCGTCCCGCCGCTCGCCGAGACTACGTGCGTGTACAGGTTGTCGACCGGCACGTGCAGCTCTGGCGGATTGACCTTGACGATCTCGGGCTTGGTCACGCGGAACCTCCGGAATCCGGCAATGCCGACGGCGGCGGGAAAGGAGCGGGATCGATGAACCTGGCGAGTACGTTGCCGGTGATCACGGCGATCTCGTTGTCGTACTCGTCGTGGCTGAGCGCGCCGCACCAGGACATCGAGCTGACCGAGAACACCGCGCCCGAGCCGCGGAAGAACAGGACCAGGTCTGCGTGATAGTCCGGCCTGACGGCTCCGAACAGGGGTGGAACCAGGGTGTGCTCAGTCGAGGACGCCAGGATCAAGTGCCCTGGACCGAGTTCGAAGGTCGCCGAGTTATCCCACTCCTGCCCGACCACTCCGCCGCCGAGTAGCCCGAAGTTGCCGATCTTCCCGCCGGCAATCACGCCAGGATCAACCCCGTCGAAGACGAACGAGGCCTCGGGACGACTCGCCCCCGCGCCGAGCGTGTAGGGATAGGAATGGTCGAAGCCCATCGTGGCCGTCTCGACCCCGATCAGCGAGGCCGTGCTCCGACCCGATGCCCGGAAGTAACCGCCCGGCTGGCCGTCCGTCGAGTTGCGCGCCTCGGTACGGCTGAACTCCTCGGGTCGCTCCCAGAGCTCGACCCGCCGGTTCTCCATGATCCACGGCCGCTCGGGATGGAACGTCACGCTCATCGAGAACCCGTTGCCGCCGAGGTACATGAGCCGGCCGCCGGACGAGGTGTACTCGTCGAACGCGTCGAACATCGCCGCGGACATGTACTCCGGATGGCTGCCGGTCAGCACGACCTGGTAGCCATCGAGCAACCTGCTCCCGCGGAAGTGCAGGTCCTCGTCGGTGGCGACGTGGTAATCGGCGCCGATGTGGTCCAGCCACGCGATCAGGTACAGGTCGCAGGTGTAGCCCTCGCGGCGGACGTGACCTGGCCGCATGTTCAGGTTCGGCCGGCGCCGAGAGACGTAGCAGATGTCGGTGCCGTCGAGGTGACAGTCGTAGCTGGACGCGCCGATCTCGGGATGCCCCAGCAGGAACTGCTCCTCGGGGCCGAGCTCGACCAGGCGGTCCTGCACCATCTCCTGGATCGGGTTCTCCCACCAGAAGTGCGAGTTGCCGTACGAGGCGTACGTGGCTGACGGCGCGATCAGCAGCACCTGCGCGGTCGCGCCCTCAGGCGGCTTGATGAAGAACGGGATGTACTCGACGTGGGCGCCGCTGGTGAGCCGCGCCGCGTAGAAGCCGCTGCGCGCGTCATCAGGCACCCGGTACGTGAACGCGGTGTCCCAGCCGCAGTCCTCCAGAGCGTCGGCCAGGAAGTGCAGCGCCGCGTACTGCTCGGGCGCGTCGGCCCAGCTGCTGGCCGAGCCGTCCCAGCGCGACCCGCGCACCCCGCGCATCGGCATGTTGCGCAGGGTGCCGTGTAGCCCTGACGGGCCGAGGTCGCGCGCTTCCCAGCCGCTGATGCCGACCGAGAAGTCCCACCAGGCGAGGCTGACCTGCGCCGGGTCGCTGGCACCGGGACCGGCGGCCAGCAAAGCGGCCGCGTCCGCTGCCGAGACGTCGCCTGGCAGCAGAACTGGCGACTCCATTCGCCCGGTGAAGTGCAGCCTGGTCTGCCGCGTGCCTGGCGCGCGAACCCCGCCGAACATCAGGTCGGCTGCGGGCGACGCGCCGGGAACCTCCAGCGTGGCCACCACGGTGCTCCATGAACCGACCGCCAGGCCGCCGGACGGTGACATCGCAACAGAGCCGTCGGCATCCCGCCCGTCCGGCGTCACCAGCGCCGGCCGCAGATCGGCGTCGAGGATCAGAGCGAATCCGGCGCCCGCCCACGGGTCGCCGCACGAGACCAGCACCTGGTCGGCACCTGGCTGGCAGGTCGGCTGAACCAGCACCGTGATGGTGACTCGCCCGTCGCCGCCGCACGCCGCGCCACCGCCCGGCACCTCGACGCAGGAGCCGGGATACATCTCCTGGCGCCGCCCCGGATACACCCCGGCGAAGCCGCAAGGCACGGTCGTGCACTCGGGGCCCGAGTTCTCCCACCCGGGCGCGCCAGCCCGCGGCATGATCAGCTCCGTACCGAACTCGGTGATCGCGGGGTCGCAGCTGACAAAGAAGCTGACCTCGTCCCCCGGCGCGGCTGACAGCGGATCGCAGTACCCGACGATCCGCTTGGTCAGCGGCATGCCGCCCGGCGCAGCGCTCGGCTCAGGCACCGGCCGCCTCCTCTCCAGAGAGCGCCTTCCAGCGCAGGTCGAAGACATACCGCTCCGCCTCGGCCTGATCGGTGAACTCCAGGTCCGGCACGATCCTGGGCGGTTCGCCGCGCCGCTTCGGCGCCTCCGCGAGCAGCCAGGACCGGCCGGGCTCCTTGGTCAGCAGCACCCAGCGGGGCAGGTCGCGGTTGGACCGCATCGCCCCAAGCGGCAGCTGCAGGTCGGCGGTGTGAAATGCGTACGGATCGGCCATGAACTCGTCCCGCAATTCCGTGCGCCGCGGGTCGATCCGGTCGGGGATCTCGTGTTCGCCAGTGCCGACCTTGTCCAGCATGCCCATGACTGCCAGTGCCCCCTTACTTGGTAAACGCCCACGCCTCTGGGTTGATCAGCAGCAGCGGGCTCTGCTGGCTGGCCCCGTCCAGGTCGGACTTGATCGCCGAGACCTGGTTGTAGGTGTTCGGCAGCCACAGGTCAGGCAGCTGCTGCGCCAGGTAGTTCTCGTAGGTGAAGAAGGCCGACGAGCTAGACGAGGTCTGCACCGCGAGGATGTTCGCGTCGTTGGTCTTGCTCGAGTAGCTGCCCGCGTTGACCCCGGCGCCCGTCTCGAACACGGCCTCGCCTGAGGGGAACGCGCTGGACCAGATCCAGGACGGCGAACCCCATTGCACCATCTCCCAGCTGCACGACGGGCCAGGCTTGCACGCCGCCGCGGTGTCGACGACCTGGCTCTCCGAGCCCTCGCTCAGGTTGAGCTGGATCCCCGCCGTCAGCAGCTCCGACTTGAACGTGCGGATCTCCTGGTCGAGGTAGGTGACGCCGGACAGGTACTTGAGGTTGAAGCTCAGCGCCGCGCCCGCCTTGATGCCTGCGCCGCACTGACCGGCACCGGTACCCGGCTTCGCGCACGTCGAGGTGCCGTTCGGGTGCACGGCCCAGCCGTGCGAGCGCAGCAGCTGGACGGCCTTCGCCGGGTCGTAGCTGTAGAAGCCGTGCTGCAGCTGCGGGCTGGCGAACGAGCTCGGCGGCTGCGCGGGCGCCGGCCCGTTGGTCGGGACGCCGTTGCCCTTCAGGAACGCCTTGATGTAGCCGTGCTGGTCCATCAGGTACTGCATGGCCTGGCGGATGTACAGCTGCCGCAGCATCGGGCCGACCGTCGGGTTGTTGAAGTTCAGCACGATGTAGGAGATCGACCAGGATGGCCAGGACACGATCCGGTACCCGGCCGAGCGCAGGACGGACTCCTGGCTCAGGTCGCTGATCGGCACATAGCCGTAGCTGAGTCCGCCCGACCTGAGCACGTTGAATTCGGCGGCCTCGGACGTGAACGGCTCCATCACGAACGTCTTCAGCCGCGGCTTGGTCCCGGAGTACTTCGGGTTCGGCACGAACTGCGCGTAGCCGTCGGACCGGAATGTCGACAGCTTCCATGGGCCGTCGACGACCTGCCACAGCGGATTAGAGGTGTAGGTGCTGATGTTCTTGGCCTGGGCGTCCAGGAACTTGTAGACGGCCACGGCGCTCGAGGTGCTCTCGTCGAAGTTGCCGACCTTGCCCGACGCCGACGTCTTGTCCCATGCATGCTGCGGTATCGGGATGATCTGCGTGAGCTGGGTGTCGGTGAACCACTCAGGATTGAACTTGTGGATGAGCGTCAGCCTGACCGTCGACGGACCCTGCGCGACCGCCGACTTGATGTTGGCCGGGAATCCGCCGGGCAGGCTCAGCGCCCAGCTCGCGACGTTGGCGCGCAGCAGGTTGATCCAGAACAGCACGTCCCTGCTGGTGACCGGCTTGCCGTCGGACCATAGGTAGTGCTTGAGCTGAATGGTTACCACCGTGTTGCCCTGCGAGAACACCGGCGGCTCGGCGACACTGAGTTGGGGGTTCATGGACGGCGAAGAGCCCTGGCCGAACCAGTACAGCGGCCTGAACTGCAAGAACTGGAACTGCACGTTGGTCGGTGTGTCATAGGCCAATGAGACCATCGGGAAGATGTAGTCGGCCGCGCCGGACGCCGGGTTCTCTGCGAAGGTCGCGGTGCCGCCGCTGACCGGTGTCCCGCTGGGCGCGGGCCCGTTGCCACCGGAGGAGGACGGCGAGGTCACGCAGGCTGCCGCGAGCAGGCCGGTCGCCGTCATGGCCACGGTCAATCGAGCCGCGCGCCCGAAGCGAGCGGCTCGCCCGATGCCGGCACTGCCTGAGATGCGTTGGAAGATGCCCATCAGAGGCTCCCGTTGTCGAGTGGGTGATGGCAGGCGACGCGGTGGCTACGGCGCGCTGGTGACTCCAGCAGCGGCTCCACCTCGGCGCAGATCTCGGTGGCTCGCGGGCACCTGGTGCGGAACCGGCAGCCGCTCGGCGGTTTCATCGCGCTGGCCAGTTCGCCGGACACCCCGGCGCCGCGCCGCGCGCGCTCGACCTTCGGGTCGGGCACCGGCACGGTGTCGACGAGGCCGCGCGTATACGGATGCAGCGGCCGCTGATACACGACCTCAGCGGGGCCTTCCTCAACGACCTTGCCGAGGTACATGACCGCGATCGAATCGGCCAGATAGCGGATCACGGCGAGGTCGTGTGAGATGACGATGAACGTCAGCCCGTGCCGCTGCTGCAGATCCCGCATCAGGTTCAGTACCTGCGCCTGGATTGACACGTCGAGCGCCGACACCGGCTCGTCCGCGATGATCAGCTCGGGAGTCAGCGCCAGCGCCCTGGCCAGCCCGATCCGCTGCCGCTGCCCGCCGGAGAACTCGTGCGGGTAGCGGTCCACCGCCGACCGCGGCATCCCAACCTCATCGAGCAGGCTCAGCACCCGCT